>JAFGIB010000275.1 GCA_016929805.1 Deltaproteobacteria bacterium
GCAAGTACCATCCTCGCCGGCCCTGCGGGCGCGCTCGGTTTTACAGGTGAATTGGCCGCCGACTTGTATGACCCCTGAACGCTTACTAAAAAAACGTCGAGCGGAAACGCGAAAAAAGCGAACACGCCCTTAGTCCGCGCTATTTTTCGCGAGCGAAGCGCTTTACGCCGACGGATCTTTTGCAACGTTAAGGGTCGCTTAGGTTTTTTTCGAACGGCCGCGTAGATTCTCCAGCCGTTCGCGAATGCGCGCTTCAAAACCGCTGGGCTTGGGGCGGTAGTATCTTTTTCCGACCAGTCGATCGGGCAGATAGGTCTCGCCTTCAATATATCCCTGTTCGTCGTGGGGATAGCGGTAGTTTTCTCCGTATCCCCACTGCTTCATCTCTTTGGTAACCGGATTGCGCAACTTCAAAGGAACCGCGAGCGCTCCAAGCTCGCGAACGTCGCGCTGCGCCTCGGTCCAAGCGAGATAGCTCGCGTTTGATTTCGGCGCGCAAGCCAAAAAAGTACAGCATTGAGCCAGCGGGAAGAGGCCTTCGGGCATCCCCAACCTTCGGAATGCTTCGTCAGCGGCGACCGCCACTTGAAGCGCGCGGGGCTCTGCGTTTCCGATGTCCTCGCTGGCGAAGATGAGCATGCGTCTGATGATGAAGAGCGGATCATCCCCGGCTTCCAACATGCGCATCATCCAGTAGATCGCCGCGTCTGGATCGCTGCCCCGCATCGATTTGATAAACGCGCTGACGACGTTGTAGTGCTCTTCACCATTACGGTCGTATAGCAAGGTTCGTGACGCCAGCGCTTGCTCGACCACGGCTTCGTCTATGGTCCTAGTTTCCGAGCCGGTAGAGGCATGCGAAGCGGCGATCTCCAGAACGTCGAGCGCGCGTCTCGCATCCCCTTGTGAATAACTCGCGATCGCTTTCAATGCCTCTTCGGTGCTTTGCGGTTTTCGGCCTCCCAACCCTCGCTCGGAATCATCGAGAGCGCGTTTGAGCAAAAGCACCAGAGCGTCCGCAGACAGCGGCTCGAGACGAAAAACCGCGGTGCGCGAAAGCAACGATGCGTTGATCGCGAAGGAGGGATTCTCGGTCGTCGCTCCGATTAGCACCACTGTTCCCGACTCGACATGCGGCAGGAGCGCGTCTTGTTGCGCTTTGTTAAAACGGTGGATTTCGTCGATAAACAGCACGGTTCCCCGCCGATAGAGCCGGCGCTGCTCCGCGGCGTGGTGCACCGCTTTACGCAGTTCCGCCACGCCGCCCAAAACCGCGCTAAAAGTGATGAAATTCGCCTTTGTCTGATTGGCGATGACCCGGGCGAGGGTCGTTTTTCCGGTGCCCGGCGGACCCCAGAGGATCATCGAAGGAATTCGATCCTCTCGAATCGCCTCAAACAGTACTTTTCCTTCCGAAAGGAGTTGCTCTTGCCCCACGATCTCTTCTAGACGGGTCGGCCGTAACCGATCAGCCAGAGGAACGCCCGCTTGGTCTCGCTGCGCGCTATGTTCGAAAAGATCCATCCGCTGATCCTAAAAAAACCTTATAGAAAGATAACCGAACCGAATGGCTTCTCACGAATTGGCGGCTACTAAAGGAGGCATGGTCGAAGGCGAGGGCGTCTCGCCCGCGAATTCCGCTTTTTTCTTCTTACTAGGGCCGAGATAGCCCGGTTTCCGGGTCATTGCACCGCCGTTGTTTGAGAAGTCACGACAAATTCCGGTTCGATTCGCGGTTGTCGCCTGGGCTTAGCGCTCGAGCGAGAATATCGCGCGAGCGGCGAAAGGTCTCCCTAAAAATGGGCGATCGAGTTGTTGTATCTGTACGCGGTAGGGGTATTCTCGCCTCCCGTGGCGTATTTGCGAAATCTAGCTCGTCGGTCAGCCCTTCCTTTCGCGATTTTTGTCCTGTGTGCGGTCGTGTACGTAGTCATCCTCGGCGCGCGTTATAAGGGGACGTCGCCCGACTCTCATTTCGTGAGTCTTGCGCAGAGCTATCTCAACGGACAGTTGTCGGTGGTAGACAACCGTCCTCTCGGGACCAACGATTGGGCCCGGTACCAGGGTAGGTGGTACGTTTCGTTTCCCCCGTTTCCGGCAATCGTCATCTTGCCTGCGGTAGCCTTATTCGGACCTCAGATCTGGGACCGTTTGTTTTGGGCGATTTTCGCGGGGCTCGGACCGGCTTTTCTCTATCTCGTGCTGCGATACCTTCGAGAAAGCGCACGGAGCGAACGCAAGCTAAGCGACGATCTGTTGCTTACGTTCTTGTTTGCTTTTGGCACGGTTTATTTCTTTTCTTCTGTTCAAGGTACGACCTGGTATGCGGCGCATATCGTTTGCTGCGCCCTATTGCCTCTGTTCGTGCTTTGGTCTTTTAACGCTCGCAGACCGCTTTTAGCGGGGACGGCCCTGGCTTTCTCTTTTCTAACACGGCCGAACACCGTGCTGGTGGCGCTTTTTTTTCTGGTCGAGGCGGTGAACGGCTCAACGCGCGAGCGGCTGGGGCAATGCGACGGAGATCAGCCGCCTACGACCGGTTTGCGCGCTTGGATTTCGGGCGTTGATTACGCTCGCGTGCTGCGCCGAGTCACGGTTTTTTCTTTGCCGATAATCGCGGCCGTCGCCGTGATGCTTTGGATGAACAACAGTCGCTTCGACGATCCCTTGGTTTTCGGCCACGAATACCTCGAGATCAAGTGGCGCTACCGCATCGACAAATGGAGCCTCTTCAACTACCACTATCTTTCGAAAAACCTGGCGATTCTATTGGCCGCTTTACCCTGGCTGTCCAACGATCCGCCTTTTATAAAGATTAGTCAGCACGGGCTCGCGCTCTGGTTCACCACTCCGCATTTATTGCTGATTCTATGGCCGAAGCGCGTCACCCCCACGATGGTCGGCTTGTACCTATCGGCGGCGCTGGTCGCGTTGGTGGATCTCTGCTATCAAAACAGCGGCTGGATTCAGTTCGGATATCGCTTCAGCCTCGATTACATGGTTTTATTATTCGCCCTGCTCGCGCTCGGTCAAAGGCGCTTTCGCCTCGGTTTTTATTCGCTTGTCGTTTTCGCTCTGGCGGTAAACCTGTTCGGGGCGATTACCTTCGATCGAGTGAAACAATTCTACGACACGGATTTGACTCAAACCGTCATCTTTCAGCCGGACTAATCAAGGCGAAAACGAACTCGGCTAACGCCCGTTCGCCATTCTGTAGGAGTAGTAGTGTCGCAGGACGTTTTGTACATAGCGTCGCGTTTCAGGATAGGGAGGAACGCCCTGGTACTTCAACACCGCGGCCTGGCCGGCGTTGTACGCGGCGATGGTCAAGATCAAATCTCCGTTAAAGTAGTTGGCTAATACGCGAAGAAAACGGGTGCCTCCGAAGATATTCTCTCTCGGGTCGAAGGGGTTGCGAACCCCCATGCTCGCGGCTGTCGCCGGCATGAGTTGCATCAGACCCATGGCCCCGTCGACCGATATCACGTCGGGATAGAAATTGCTTTCGACCTGGAGCACCGCGCGAATGAACGACGGCGGAAGTTGATACAATAACGCCGCTTCTTCAATATAGACATCATAGCGGGAAGTACGCTTCTGATCCGAAAGATAGGCGCTTTGCCGAAAAGCGCGAGTCGCTATTTTGGGTCGCGACTTTCGCGTCTTGAGTATCTTCTTCCAGCCGCGGCCTTTGGGAGCAATATTGGTATAGTGAGCGACACCGTCGCGATCGACGAACTCATAGATGTCCGCGCGCGCCTCGTGTTCGAGGCATAACCACAGTAGCCATAAACCGAGAGCGACGCGCAGCATACACGAATAGTATAACTGTCTCGAATCGATTTTGCCAAAACCCCGCACCCAAAAAAACAGCTAGCACGAGGGAATAAAAGGAACTAAGGTTTTTCCCGCCTATGATTGTCAAATGCGATTATCTCGTAATCGGCGGTGGCGTCGCCGGCTTGACGTTCGCGCTTGAGGCGTCGAAACGGGCCGACGTCATTGTCATAACTAAAAGAACTTTCGAGGATTCCGCCACCTCGCATGCGCAGGGGGGAATCGCCGCGGTTCTCGACCCGACCGATTCGTTCGAAGCGCACGTCGCCGATACGCTCGAGGCGGGCCGGGGAATCTCACATATCGATGTGGTCAACATGGTCGTGCGCGACGGTCCCGAAAGGATTCATGAGCTCATCCGCCTCGGCACGGAATTCAGCAAGAATGTCAACGGCGGCTCGAATCACACGGATCTCGATCTCACCAAAGAGGGCGGTCATAGCGCGAGGCGGATCGTACACGCGGCCGACCTGACCGGCGCGGAGGTTCAGCGAGCGTTATTGGCCGCGGTTCGAGCGAAGGGTCGGGTTCAGTTACTCGAGCGGCATATGGCCATTGACCTGGTCGATTTTTCAAAATACGGCAGCGACCATTTGGTTACCGGCGCGTACGTGTTAAACGAAGAACAAGCGAGGGTCGATACGATCGTCGCCAAGGCTACGATCTTGGCTACCGGCGGCGCCGGAAAGGTTTACCTGTACACCTCTAACCCCGACGTCTCGACCGGCGATGGAGTCGCCATGGCGTTTCGCGTCGGGGCGGAGGTCGCCAACATGGAGTTCTTCCAATTTCATCCAACCTGTCTCTACCATCCGCAAGCTAAAAGCTTTCTTATCAGCGAGTCGTTGCGCGGCGAAGGCGGCATTCTCAGGTTGCAAGACGGCAGCGCTTTCATGGAGAAATACAGCCCGCTCAGGGATCTGGCGCCTCGAGACGTCGTCGCGAGCGCTATTGACACGGAGCTTAAGCGCACCGGGGACGAGTATGTATTGCTCGATATGACGGACCACGACGCCTCGTTTTTGACGGAGAGGTTTCCCAACATCTATCGCGAGTGCATGAATTACGGCATCGACATAACCCGACAGCCGATTCCGGTCGTCCCGGCCGCTCATTATATGTGTGGCGGTGTCGTGGTGGATTTAAATGGGCATACGACGGTGCGCGGGCTTTGGGCGATCGGCGAGACGAGCTGCACGGGGCTTCACGGGGCAAACCGGTTGGCGTCTAACTCCTTGTTGGAGGGTCTGGTCTACGGCCATAGAGCGGCGCTGTCCATTCCCGATCACCTTCCCAAAGAGTCGATTCCTGACCCGCCTGACTGGGACATCGGACAAGCCGCTCCCAGCGATGAGGCGGTGGTGGTGACCCAAAACTGGGATGAGTTGCGCCGCTTTATGTGGAACTACGTTGGAATCGTTCGCTCGGATAAGCGGCTTAAACGGGCCGAAAGGCGCATAGCCGTGCTTGAGGAAGAGATTCACGAATACTATTGGAAACACCTGGTTACCGCCGATTTACTGGAGCTAAGGAATATCGCCGACGTGGCTCAGCTCATCGTATTGTGTGCTTCTCTTAGAAAGGAGAGCCGAGGACTGCACTTTACTTCGGATTACCCCAACCCCGACGACGCGTACGCCGGCGATACGGTGCTTAGCAAGGACACGGCTCCTCGGCTCCGATTTACCTGGAGCTAAATTAACCTTAACGTTACAAAAACTCCGTCGGCGTATAGCGCTTCGCTCGCGAAAAATAGCGCGAACTAAAGGCGCGAGAGGACGATTTCTATGTCGATGACGGCTGTTTTAGAAGTGAAATTGGCGAAACAGTGCATTTGACACGGGAACCACACCCGTTTACAAATGTTGCACGTCCTTACTCGAATACGCGTGTAGGTCGGCCAAACCAAAGGAGATTTTATGTCTGGATATTTGTTTACATCCGAATCTGTTTCTGAGGGCCATCCGGATAAGATGTGTGATGCGATTTCAGACGCGGTTCTCGACGCTGCGATCGGCCAAGACCCCCGCTCGCGTGTCGCCTGCGAGACAATGGTAAAAACCGGTTACGTAATTTGCGCGGGCGAAATCACCTCGAAAGCCAACCTGGATTTACCAAAAATCGTGCGACGCACGATTAGCCAAATCGGATATACGAGTTCGCAGATGGGCTTTGACGCGAGCACTTGTGCCATCCTAACGGCTATCGAGCAGCAGTCGCCTGATATATCACAAGGGGTAAGCGCGGGGCAAGGTTTATATAAAGAGCAAGGAGCGGGCGATCAGGGGTTGATGTTCGGCTTCGCGGTGGACGAGACGCCCGAGCTCATGCCGATGCCTATCATGCTCGCTCATAAATTGATGAAACGTCAGGCGTTGTTGCGCAGAAAGGGCGATCCGGCGTGGCTGCGCCCCGATGCCAAGAGTCAAGTAACGATTGAATACGATGAGGAGGGGCGACCCAAGCGCGTGGACGCCGTGGTGGTATCAACGCAGCATTCCGATGATGTCAAGTATAAAGAGCTCAGGGAAACGGTCATCGAGCAGATTATCAAGCCGGTGATTCCGAAGAAGATGGTCGATAGTAAGACAAAATTCTGGGTCAATCCCACCGGTCGTTTTGTCGTCGGCGGACCCTACGGCGACGCGGGTCTAACCGGGCGAAAAATCATCGTCGACACCTACGGGGGAATGGGGCGTCACGGGGGTGGAGCGTTTAGCGGTAAGGACCCGACGAAAGTCGATCGGAGCGCGTGCTACTTCTGCCGCTACGTGGCGAAGAATATCGTTGCGGCAAAACTGGCAAGACGATGCGAGGTCCAAGTGGCCTACGCGATTGGGGTTGCCCAACCCATGGGGGTTTACGTTACCACCTTTGGAACCGGAGCGGTCGATGACCGGAAGATCGCCGCTCAGGTGGCGCGAACCTTTGATTTTCGTCCCCTAGCCATAATAAAAACTCTTGATCTACTTAGACCGATCTACCGGGCGACCTCGGCCTACGGGCATTTCGGCCGGACGGAAAAAAGCTTTACTTGGGAGAAGAGTGACAGAGCGCAAGAACTAGCAGACGCGCTGCTTTCCTAACGACGAAAAACCGAAATGAGTAATTGGGCGAAACGCAGCTTTGATACCGCGGGGCTCTACGAATTGGTAAGCGTTCAGGAGTCAAACAAGTCGGCTGCCAATTCGCCCGTAAAGCCGAGCGCGCCCTCGGGGCCGGTGCCGGTTTTACAGGATGAATCGGCCGCCGTCGTAGCCAAACAGCCGTACCCCCTGAACGGTTACACGAATTGTTATCGAGCATCGCACAGTTGATTCGATCGTCTGGGTTTTGAGGTTTATTGCCGTGCCGAATGCGTATATTTCAGGAACGGGCTATTACGTGCCCCCTCGGAGAGTAACGAACGACGAACTCGTAACCGAATACCGTATCGACACGTCGAACGAATGGATCGTGCAACGCACCGGGATTGAGGAGCGCCGTTTCGCCGACGCGGGTGTCTCCTGCTCCGACCTCGCGTTGAAAGCTTCGGAAATGGCCATTCGAAACGCGGGCATTGACAAAAAAGCGATCGAAATGATCATTTTCGCAACGCTTTCACCTGATCAGCACTTTCCGGGTAGCGGTTGCTTCTTACAGGAAAAGCTCGGCCTGTGCGACGGAGATAGCGCGACTTTTGTCCCCGCGTTGGATATACGTAACCAGTGTTCCGGATTTCTTTACGGTTTGGCCACGGCGGATTCGATGATCAAGTCGGGAGCGGTCAAGCACGTTCTTCTGGTCGGCGCGGAGGTGCATTCCGCAGCGATCGATCTCACGACCCGAGGCCGAAATGTATCCACCCTTTTTGGAGACGGTGCCGGAGTAGTCGTGGTCAGCGCCACCGACGCCGATCGCGGGGTGCGTCGCTGGAATCTCGGCGCGGATGGTAGAAATGCCGACAAGTTGCATATGCGGATTTGGGATATTTCCAAGCGTCCTTATATTCCGTTAGATGAATCAGGTAACGGCTGCATGCTACCGGAGATGATGTATCCGAATATGAACGGAAAGGCGGTCTTCAAGCACGCCGTGGAAAGAATGATTAGCGTGCTTCTCAAGACCCTCGGCGATGTGAATCAGAGCTTGAATGACGTCGATCTGTTTTTGTTTCATCAAGCCAACCTGCGTATTAATCAGTTCATTCAGCAACAACTCGGTGTGCCGGAAGAGAAGTTTTTTCACAATATTCAGCGTTACGGCAATACCACGGCGGGCACGATTCCGATTCTACTCGCCGAGGCGGAAGAGAACGGTCGGCTGAAGCCCGGGATGAAAGTCGCGATTGTGGTCTTTGGTTCCGGATTTACCTGGGGCTGCGCGCTTATCGATTGGTAAATCGTCTCTTATTATTTCATTTATTATTCGGTGCCCGACCCTCGACCCGCCATTGCCGCGACGAGCTAAAAGAGATTAGAGACGATTTCAATTCCGCCGACCCAGGTGCCGATTAGACTACCTATACTGGTTAGAATTAACACCAGAAAAACTTTCAACAGGCGACTTCCCCACCATTTTTTCAGCTTGACGATGTCGTCGCTCACGCTTTGAATTTCGTATACGAACGGCGGACGGACGTAGGCCTGGACAAAGGAGGTAACATATCCCGCGCCCACCAGGGGTGTCAGGCTGGTGAACGGAGCCGCGAGAAAGCCGGCGACGATAGTCAGGGGATGAGCCAAGGCAATCGCGCATCCGATCGCGCTCGGAATGCTATTGGCCAAGATCCAATACAAGGCATTATCCCCGGCGGCTTCAGCTCCCTTGCTCCAGCCGATATAGAGAATCGACCCCACGATCAATAGCGGCAGGCTCCAACCAAAGGCTTTCCAGGCCAGCGATATCGGCGGAATCGTATCGAGCTCATCGAGATCGATCGCGCGTTTCGTAACCAGTGCCTCGAACATGCCTTCGAGATGTCCCGCGCCGACCACCGCGACGATTTTATTTCCCGGCGCCTCACGGATCTTTTGCGCGAGGTACGCGTCGCGTTCATCGATCAGCACGCGCTTGAGCACCGGCATATGTTTTCCCAATTCCTGCATCAGTTCCGATAAAACGTCTTGTTGACGGATTCGTCGAAGATCCTCCTCGGAAAATTCAGGTTTTTCAAAGATAGCGGCCAAGAGCAGCGACGCCAACATGGCTTTGCGAAACAAGGAAAGAGTATGCCAAGCCCGTCGTAAAGTGACGCGGATGTCGCGGTCGCAAAGGCTGAAGGGAATGCCGCCTTCTTCCGCCGCTTTAATCGCCTCAAGCAGCTCGGTCCCCGGAACGATCCCCAACTTTCCACCGAGCTGTTTTTGATAAGACGTGAGGATTAGATTAACCAGCAAGGTCGCGAGTTGCCGGTTACGGATAACCTCCCTGAGATCGAGCTCTTCCCATACTCGCTTTTGACTGAGCGTTTGGTGGCGTCTTTGATCGAGCTCGACGCAAACGCAATCGGGTCGTTCCCTGGTAATCACCTCGCGTACTAAATCGACCGACTCGTGGGAGATGTGGGCGGTACCTACCAAGATCAATATCCGTCCGTCCAATTCGACGATGCGAACATCGCTTGGGTACTGATGTGGACTGTTCTCGTTCACGTTGAGCAGCCTATAGCATAATATCTCGCCGTTTTCTGGCGATCGATTCAGCGGGTATGCTTTTTAAGGCGGTTGTTTTTTATGGCGCCCTTTCGAAAATTAATCTTTTATGCGGGCCGACTTTCGATCAACTATTCCTATATACTCGGGAAATACGTAAAATATTTTTCATTCGTGGTGATGAAAACGCCTATGTGTTTTACTCAAAAGACGAGATTTCGCGGAAACGCGATTTATTGCCGTTAAACATAGTGTCTACAGATGGTACTGAACAAATGTGCCGTTTATCACACAGGGAGATAACAAATGCGCAGAGCGTTGATTGGCTTGATATTGACTTGGTTATGCTCGGTTCCCGTTTCCCAAGCGCAGCAGCCTTTTCAAAGAGATCTTTCTTTAGCGAGCTTGCGGCTTCACCTTCCGAAAATGGCGCCGGCGGTTGAAATCGGAGGAGCGATTGAGGGGGACCAGATCGAAACCGTCGAAGGGCCTCGCCAAACAAAAAAGCAGTGGTTTCTAGGAGCATATTGGCGCCATATCTGGATGCCGGAAATATTCCAGGATATTTTTGCCGATGAGGCGCCGAGCGTCTCCACGGGCTTGCTTGACTTCGGCGACAGCCTCGATCCGAATGTCGGTTTGTTGGCCACCTATCGCAACGAGGATGGATTCAGCATCATTTTCGGCCTTGGCTATACGAGCTATGAATTCGAGGGTGCGTATCGTCCCAACGACGATGAGTTTCAGAACACCGAATGGGTGAAGAGCGATCTCGAGATGTGGCACGGTACGTTCGCGGTGCTTTGGTCCACCGCTCTAGGCGACGTCGTGGCTTTGGAGTACGGCTTGGGCATCGACCTCGGTTTAATTTTCGGCGATATAACCCGATGGGAAGCGTACTGGGATCGGGGAGACAAAGAGTGGCGCCCCTGCGAAAGAGCGGGAGTGCCCGCCACGGAGACTGACGGAAGACCCTATTGCGAGGAGCCGTCCGATCCCGACCTCGATAGTGATCCTTCCAACGAGATGGGCGCTCACTACAACGTCAAAGTCGGCCGGTGGAGCGACGACGGCGATATTCCGAACATCGTGCCGATTCCTATGATTCCGCAAGTCGCTTTGCGTATCGCGCCGGTGGAGGAATTCGTCATCAAGTTGGAAGCGGGTTATGGGATTATGGAGTTCTGGGCGGGTTTATCGGTTCACGGAGCGATATGGACCGCTCCCAGGGCCGCCGCCCTGCCTCCCGAGCTACGCGTGGTAAAACGCCCGGACGAGCTTCCTCCGGCGCCGCTTACCGGCCGCGTCAATGGGCTGGTCGTGGAGCAGGGTACCCAGACGCCGGTTTCGAACGCCGCGGTCGCGGTCGCCGGGCGTCCCGAAATCGAACCGATTCAAACGTTGGACGACGGCACCTTCTTGAGCGAAGCGTTCGAGCCGGGGCAAGTCGTATTTGAGATAAGCCACCCTGACTATCAGACGAGCAGTTGTACGGCCGTGATCTCGCAACAGGGAGGAGACGCGAATCAGGTCTGTCCCATCGTCGCTTTGCCTCGTGTTGGAAAGATAGACGGCCGGGTGCTCGGCCCGCGCGGTCCTCTGGCGGAAGCGCGTGTCGAGATCTCGGGTCCGTTGAACCAGACCTTTGTATCCGATGAATGGGGTTCGTTCTCCTATGACCAAGCGCCCGCGGGCACCTATCTGGCTCGAGTGACCAAAGAGGGCTTTATCGACAGATCGAAGCAGTTCACGGTCGAAGTACGCGAAACCGCGCGTGTCGAGATCACGCTTACGGAGAAGCCGAAGCTGACGATGGTCACGGTCGAGAAAGAAGAGATCAAGATCAGCCAGCAGATTCACTTCGCGACCGCGAGCGCGAAGATCAAGGCGTCGAGCTTCCCGTTGATGAACGAAATCGCCTCGGTCTTCAAGAGCTACGCGGAAATCAAGTTGGTTGAGATTCAAGGTCATACAGACGATCGTGGCTCAGATAGTTACAATCTTGGCCTGTCGCAACGGCGTGCCGATTCGGTGCGAGCTTGGCTGGTGTCAGCAGGCGTCGAGCCGGAACGGTTGGAGTCGAAAGGATACGGCGAGTCGCTGCCGCTTGAGTCGAATCGGACAAAAGCCGGTAGAGCGCGAAACCGACGGGTCCAATTTATTATAAAGCAGCGCGAGGAAGAGCCTCGATAATCCGCGACCCGTTTTCTCTTATGTAGGAGCCGATATTACGGGCAACCCCGTTGTCCGTAATATCCTACGTTCTTAAAACGTAGCGGAAAAACGGCTTCGGAATGCGGCCATCTGGCTTCGCCCTCGGGTAGCATTGATATAAAAACGTGCCCCTGCCCTTGCCCCTGCCCAAGTAGCTCAAAGATGACCGGGTTGTAAGAAACGGGCACGTTGAGCCTTTCTAAACCTCTTCATCTGCTCACCTCCATTTTTTTAAAGGCTTGCGTAATAACCTACGAACCAGCGATCATTCCGGCCATTTTAACTCGGCACAACCGATTTCTAAGAAAAGCGGCCTTGCTGTCGGGAGAGCGGAGATACCCTCTATCGCCGGTTCAGGGGAGGCGATAATTTGGGAAATTCTTCAGGTTGCGGACATTCAAGATCTGCTAGAGTGGTTTTTGCCATCGGTATCGTTGAGTTGGAACGATTATGGGAGTCGATGATATTGTCGTTTCTCAGCGATATCGGCGCGCTGAAGATGAACACTGTCGACAGCGACTACAGCGACTGGTTGAGGAACGGAGAGGTGATGAAAGACAATACTATTACGGAACGCGGCAACATCGTACGATTTACTACGGTTGATAATAACAACTCTAATAAAATGAAGAGGTTGTTCTTCGCGATTGCAGCGTCGCTTCTAGTTTCGCTAGTCTTGTCGGTCGGATGCTCAGACAGCGACGAAATCACGCCGCAAAAGGACGCGGCCGAGGATGAAGACGCGAGCGCGATAGTCTCGGAAGACGACAGTGCTATTGACAAGCCGCGAGCTGACGCGTCCATTCGTCCGAATGACGCGGCCGGCCCTGATCACGCCGATGCGATGGATCGGGCCGAAGGGCAAGACGCCGGTTGTGTTTATTCCGGGCCGCCGCTTGTCGATCTCGAGCAGCTCGAACCCTGTTCTTTATGCGATAACGCACGCTGCTTTTCCGCGGAATTGGTCGACTCGGAATATCGAGATGAGCTGGCCGATTGTGAAGACGGAGTAAGCAAATGCGTCCCCGACCTCTATCTTGAAACCGGCGGCAAATTCATTCTGAAGTCGTGTGTCTCCTTGCTGGGCGCGGAGGGTCGGTGCTTGTCGCTTTGTATTCCGGCGGTGGCGGAAATGAAGGAGATACTTCCGATCGATGAATGCCAAAGCGACGAACGCTGCGCTCCTTGTTTTGATCTAATCACCGGCGATGACACCGGTTCTTGCAGCATCTCGTGTGACCCGGGGCCGAGCGAACGGGCACGGACCTTTAGCGAATGTTGCGACGGCGTTTCGGTATGCATACCGGAAGATCTCGTACCTTCGGAGGATAGGCCGAATTTCGACGAGAACGACTGCGAAGAGAAAGGCATGCTGTGTATACCCAAAGAGATGGCTTCCGATCCGGACGGTTACGTTCCGCAACCTTGTGAAAGCTGGGACGGCGCCGAGGGTCGGTGTTTACCCGCTTGTCTGCCCGAGGTTGCGAACCAAGCGGATTGGCTTACGCGCGATCGGTGCCCGGCTGGATTTATATGCGATCCGTGCTTTGACCCGAGAACCGGCGACGAGACCGGTGCTTGCCGTATCGCAGGCGATCCGGGACCTGAAGAAGATGTCTATAGCTTTCCGGAATGCTGCGGCGGTCTTTCACTCTGTATACCCGAGGAAGCGGTGCCGGAAGAGGACCGAGATCAGCTTACGCGCGATAGTTGCTCTTCAAAGGACGCGTTGTGCGTGCCCAAGGGGTTGGCCTCGGAACCGACGACTTTTGTCGCGCAAGTCTGCAGCGTTTGGGGAGGAGCCGAAGGTCGCTGCTTACCGGAATGTCTGCCTGAAGTAGCGAAAAGCGCCGACCGGTTGGAGCGAGCGGACTGTCCCGATGGACACCTTTGTACTCCCTGTACCGATCCGGTTACGGGAGAGGCGACCGACGCTTGTGCCCTTGGAGGCGACACGGGACCGCAAGACGACCCCTATACTTTTGCAGAGTGCTGCGACGGCCTTTCGGTCTGTATTCCTAGAGAGATCATACCGGAGGCCGATCAGGACCGTTTCGGATCGGTTGGTTGCGCTGATACGGACGCGCTCTGTGTGCCCAAGGAGATAGCAACAGCACCGACCACGTACAAAGCAACCCCTTGTACGAGTTGGAAAGGAGCGGAGGGACGTTGTTTGCCCGGTTGTTTGCCCGACGTGGTCGAGGTCGCCGATCGTCTTTCTCAAGACATTTGCGCCGACGGTTATCTCTGCGTTCCTTGTACCGATCAAATTACCGGTGATTCCACCTCGGCCTGTTCCATCGGAGCGGACGAGCCGACGCGAGACCCGGTTCTTTTCGACCGCTGTTGCGACGGCCTATCGGTCTGTTCGCCCGAGGAGGCGGTTCCGGAAACCGATCGATCGCTATTCGGCACCGACAGTTGCCAGGGCACGGACCTATGCGTTCCCATCGATATCGCCACCGATGACTACGTGCCGACCCCTTGCCTGAGTTGGAACAACGCCGAGGCGCGTTGTCTACCGGCCTGTTTACCCAATGTAGCGGCCAATGCCGCGCGTATCGAGCGGGGGAGCTGTGACGAAAAGTATCTGTGCGTGCCCTGTTACGACCACGTCAGCCTGGAGGACACCAGGGCGTGCAGCATCGGCGGAGGCGATGCGCCGCAACAAGATTATAACGAATATATCTTTCCGGAGTGCTGCGGCGGCAATAGCGTCTGCGCGCCTCCCGAAGCGGTCGCGGACGACAAAGAGGTACGTTTCAACCGAGACACGTGCGGCGAGAGCGAAGAGCTGTGCGTGCCCAAAAACATCGCGTTGGATCCAACGGGATATGGCGCCACGCAGACCCACTGCACGAGCTGGGGCGGCGGGGAAGGGCGGTGCGTGGCCGCTTGTGTAAACGATGTCATCGAGGTCGCGGCGACCCTCAAGCAGGACATACCGGACTTATACGAGGATGGCTGCGATACGGGCTCGCTGTGCGTGCCTTGTTACGATCCGCTCACGGGGCTTTCGACCGGGGCCTGTACCGAGGCGGGCGATTCGCCCACTCAGCAGCCCCCGTATCGCTTTCCAGGCTGCTGTTTACAGGACGAGATTTCCCGTGGCACCTGTATTCCAAGCGCGTTGGTGCCCGATGACAAAGAGGAGTCTTTAATAGACGATAATGCCGACGAAAACGATTGTGTCGTCGATGGCCAGATCGACGAGGATTTTCTCTGCGTTCCCAACGAGCTTACCTCTGATCCGAATCTTTTGTTTCCCAGCGATTGCGTGGTAACTCGTCTGGTTATTAATCTTGACGACCCGGTGCCGGGTTTGTGTATGGCGGCGTGTTTTTCGCCTGTTCCGCCTAGATGGATAGAGGGTACGTGCGAGGGCGAGTACGACGAATGTCTTCCCTGTGAACTCTACGGTGAACCCGCCGCTCCCTGTATAGAGAATTAAAACATTTTTAGCGCCGCGGCCTGCTCTTGGCCTCGGAGCCGGTCCAGCGTCGCCTGATCCACGCCTTCGATTCGCCGGTTGGCCTCGGCAAAAGAGATTTCATTATCCAGGATCTTGCCCGAGTAGTTCTCCCCTTTGTAGTTGGTAATCGCCTCGCTGCAATAGAGCTGATAGACGCCGTCCGGGGTCACGATTGTTGAATGTCGACCTCCCTCGGGCAGGCTGAGCGCCGGAATAATCGAATTAAAGGCGACCGCGTTCGGACCGTGGAAGGCTAAGTCACGAGCCGTGCAAAAGAGCGAAATCCCGCCGTGCGGCATGCTCGCAGTATGGTGTCTGCTCGCGACGACAATGCCGCGATCGATTTCGCTCTGTTCGGTTTCGATGGTCGAATCGACGATCAGCGAGTTATAAACGCGTGCCTGAGGGTGAACCGTCGAGTTGACAACGGTATTGCCCCTCGCGTCGCGCTCTTGCGGCAAAGCGAACAACTCTCGAATGAGCTTTCCCGGATCGCTTTGCTCCAGCAAGAGATCGAGGTTTTGCCTCAACGCGAGGTGTTGGCCGAAATCGGTCCAAAAAACCTCTCCGAAATCCAATGCCTTTACCGTGAAAGGTCTTTTATTCTTCTGCTCAACGCCTTGCTTCACCCGGGTGATTTTCGCGAAAAAATCCGGATGATTCGCCAATAGATCGGCTAAGCCCGCGGCGCCGGTGCGGCTCTCGTATTCGATCTCGTCGCGCCACTCTTGCTCGTTTTCGCAGGCGAGCGCCAGCCACACGTACGGATCCCAGTCGATCTTATTCACCGCTTTTTGGACCTCGCGGCTGAACACCTCCGACGCGGTGTCCAGAAAATCGTAGCTGATTCCGAGACTTCCCAGGTTGACGCCCAAACGCGCGTTCTGAGAGCGAGACTTGGTCCGGGCCCGTTGTAAAAGCGAGGTAATGTTCTGGCGAGCGAGTTGAAAGCGCATTGAGTTGTTATCCGCGTTTACCAGAATCCAATCTTTTTCGCGGGCCAGCTCTAGCGTGGGCTCGGTAAACCAGACGAAACGAAAGGCGTCGACCTCGCGGAAGCTCGCGGCGCTCAAGTGCCACCGGGAGCCCGGCAGTACGATTTCATCTCCCCACTTGACGACCATTCCCGGAAAACCGCCGTCCGCAAGATGGCCGATGAGGAGGTTGCTGTAGCGGGTTGAAAGCTCGCCGATGCTGAGATAGATCTCTTTCGCTCTAAACTTATAGGGAGTGGGAAATCTCGGTTTGCAGTTTCCCAAGGTCTGTGTAAAGGGACTCAGGCGCGTTCCTTTTCCGAAAACCATGCTCGTGAACACCACATCATCCGGATGCTTGCCAACCCAGTCTCGCGCGGACTCGGCGCGGAGGTGTTGCCACGCGTTCAAGGTCCCCAAGAAATTTCCTTTTGGATCAGCTTCATGAATTGACAATACCCGGGTCGAGCCGTTCTCGCGGAACATTTCCGCTCCGCTGACGTTGAATCGGTCGCGCCAATACAACCGGTCGGTTTCAGTGCCCGAAACCACGATGACTTGCCCCGGTCCGCGATTGCGATCTATCCGCTCGCAATTCCGTTTCAGATTTTCGGTCCAGTTTGTAAGTGACATCTTTCTGTTATCCAACGCTATTTATCCGCCCTTTACTCTCGGGCATAGAGAAAAAAAGAGCGACGTACCGCGGCACCAATCGCGTATACCATCGATTTGGTCCGCGCGCTTTTAGAGCACCGAACGGGTTGAAACGCAAATGAATTCGCGAGAATAGAAAGTTCAGATATGGATTTCGAACCGACGATAGACCGGCAGCGCTAATTCGATAAGGTTCGAGGACGTGGACGACCTTCATAGACCGCGAAATCATTGCGTTTTCAACCTGCTTTAGCGGGGTACGAGTCGAGCGCGGCGCCTTACGACGATTCGACCGACCGGGGTCCGTTCGCTGGAAAGGCTGAAGTTAAACTCGTGCTTGATACCGAGCACCTCTACTTTCATTATCCCATTTATCGGGGAAACCGCGTTCGGTTTGATTCGCGAAGCTTCAAGCATATAACGACCCGCGCTGGCGCGCTCTAGTCCCAATATCTCTTGATCCAAGGCTGAAGCTTTCGCGCTGACTGCGGTCGAGCGACCGCCCATCCAGGAGACGCGCGCGCCTTGAGGCGTTATCAGCGACAGGTCGATGTCTTCCTTTGGTTTCCAACTCGCGCTCAATAGCAATTCCCCCTTCATTGGCTCAGGCTCGGCTGTTTGAGCCGCTTTTTCCTCGACCTCTTGTCTTAGCGTTTGCTTCGGCAGCGCGTTGAGTAAACCTATGGCTTGTTGATCTCGGCCGAAGGCGCGCTCGCAGCGGACCGCGGCGGCGACGGCATTAATATCACCCGGCACCATTTCGGCTAACGCCACGCGATGCGCACAGGCATTGTCGAACATCTCCGCTCGTTCGAACGCGCCTGCCATGCGCTCGTGAAAGACGGTGTCATCCGGTAGCAGATCGACTATGCCGGAAAGGTAACGCAACGCGTCATCTCGCAAACCCTGACGTCCCATTACATTAGATAAGTAGACTATCGCCTCGGGATCGAGCCGGTCTCGCTCCAGCCACTGTTCCACGGTCGAGCGAGCGCGCTCGAGGTTACCGATACGACAGAGAACGCGCACCAGCTCCCGGTAGCGGTCTCGGCTATCCGGCTTTTGGTCTAATGCTTCTGTCGCCTCGTCGGCTTGATATAGATCGTCGGACGAGGCGTGAGCGGCTTTTAGAATCAAAGCCTCCCGCACCCAGATCTTCTTCATCCAGCGTCCGGACTCTCGCCCCCGGCCCACGCGTTTGCCCTGTCCGACGGTTTTCTGTTTTGCGTCGGCTGTTTCCGCCGGAGCCGACTCGTCGCCGAAATCCGAGTCGACCGAGACGCCAAGCGAGCGCGCTTCAGAAGCCGTTTTGGATTCGCCTTTTTTCCTCGTCCTTTCGCCGCCTTGTAGTATCGAATCGCTAGCGCCTCCCGCAAGCACCGCTTCGGCCTCAGCGGCGGTGAGGGTGCTAAAAGCAGATTCGGCGTCGTCCTCGGCATTCGCTTGCTCCGTTTCCAGCTCGTCCGCGCCCGTCCACTGAAGGGGATTGGGCGCCTGTTTGACGCCGAACGGCTGGAATATAGCCTCGTTCTCCAAAACCAATAGCGAGGTATAACGAGACATGACGCCGTAAGCTCGGGATAAGGCTATGATGCGAGCGAAAACTTCCGCCGAGCCGGAAAGCTGGAGATCATCGATATACGTGGACGCCCACCAATTCGAAACGATCGCGTTAGCCGGCGACGACGAAGCCGTGATCGAGACCGGATAGCGCCTGTTGAAGCGGTGGTTCCCTATTGAACCGCTTAAGATCACGGTTCCGTTAACCTGCTTTTTGCTCAGACGCCCAACGATCATGATCTCCTGTCCCGCGCGAATCGTCGGCAGTTGCTGCGGGGCTATCTGTTCGATTCCGTCGGGCATTTCCAACGTCGGATACTCCAACGCGGCGCCGTAAGTCGTTTCCAGCGCCGTCAAGGCCGCGTCGCTCGCTCTTTGACCCGGAATATACGGCAAATAGTGTCCTCTCCCCGCGCGCGCCAAGGAGGTCAGCGCGAGCGCATCGGCGTCATATCCGACGCCGATCGTCGTGATCGTTACACGAGGATCA
>JAFGIB010000276.1 GCA_016929805.1 Deltaproteobacteria bacterium
ACCTCACTTAGGGTGCACTAAGCTGCGGCCCAAAAAAAGTTCCGCGCGCCCTTATTTCATCGCTTTTTTCGCGTTTCCGCTCGACGTAGGTAGAACTACGCCTCCGCGAAAAATCGCCGATGTTCCTTGCTACGCGCCCATTGTTTTCGCCCTCGCTACGAAAAATCGCGAAACGCTAGCCTAAGAACTCTCCGCAAAATAAACGATCCGGTCGCTTCGGTAAAAAGGCCGTTATACCGCCACCGTGAAACGCGAGAAAATATCGTCGACTATTTCGGAAGGAACATCGATCCGGCCCAAGCGATCTCTTTCGAGGCCGCCGTGGTGATCGGAGCCTGCCGTGACGGCCATTTTTAGCCCTTTTGCGATTTCAACGTAGATTCGAGCTTGGGCCGCGGTGTGGTTCCAATAATAACATTCGACCCCATCGATGTGCGATTTCATCGACTCGATAATCTCCGCGTGTTGCCTGATATCTTCGGTGATTTTTTTAAGGGAGAAATTATCGTCGCCGTAAGGATGCGCCAATACCGCCAAACCACCGGCGTCTCTTATCAATGCGGTTCCGGCCTGCAAGGAGAGCTGTTTTTTGGGTACATCGCAGGAGACCAGATACTTATCGAACGCTTCTTGTTTTGTCGCCACGATACCTTTCGTTATCAACAATCGCGCGAGATGAGGCCTACCGAGAGACCCCTCTACGCTCTTCTTTAGGCGATCGAATTCAGCGTGCGAAACGAGCGGCTTTCCTTCGCGAGATAAGACCGCGTTTACCCTTTTGGTGATCTCAGCGGCCCGCCATACCCGGTACGCGCCGAACTCTTCCAACGCGCTGCTAAGCGGCTGGTTTTGCGCGTCGAACCGATACCCCAATAAATGCAGCTCTACGTCCCTACCGCCGTTATGGTAAAGCCGATGTCTGAAAACCACACTCAACTCGACACCGTTAATAAAACCAATATTTCGGCTTTGTGCCTCTAGCGCGGCTTCTGCCAGCGCTCCGAGAGAATCGTGATCGGTAATCGAAATTAGCTCAACACGCCTTTCTTGGGCGACTAAAACTAATTTCCGTGGACTGTCCTCGCCGTCAGAGGCCGTCGTATGCATATGTAAATCGACCTTTTTTTTCACGACTACCCTTTCCAAATCGATCCCCGACTTCTATTGAGGCTTTGCGCTATCGCCGTATAGGGGCTGCAAGCGTTTGGTCTCGTAGTCTATCATTTTGGGGAGAATGGTTGCTGCTACTTTTCGCTGGCGGGTTGATTAAATACGAGTACTCCCTTTTCTGTGTCTACCGAGACCATCGCGCCCAAGGGAAGCTCCGCGTTATCCGGAATATGACCGGAAGGTATGCCCGAGAGGACCGGAATCTCGAGACCACCTAATCTATCCCTGAGTGTTTCTTCAGCCGTAACCTGAGAAGGGCCGATTTCGGCCTGTTCAAACGCGCCCAAAACAACTGCCGATAGCTGCTGTAGCCAGCCTGCTTGATACAAGCTGGTCAGCATCCGATCGATCCGATAGGGCGCTTCCTTGACCTCCTCTAGAAACAACACACTTCCCGAGAGCGGCGGACCGAATGGTGTCCCCACCAAGGCGCTTATCACGCTCAGATTTCCGCCGATCAACGGACCGGACCCCGAGCCCGGGGCGATTTTTTCTAAGCCGCTTATCGCCTCGGGTATCTCGCCTTCAGCGATCGATATCCAACGCTCGAACAGACGCTGGTCGAGATCGGCTAATCCGACAAGATTCGACCCGTGAATCGATCGAACCCGAGCGCGCGCCCACGACGCGTGTAAGGCGGTTATGTCGCTGAATCCGATCAGCGGCTTTGGATGCTTTTTAATAATAGATGGATCAATTAGGGGAAGCAAACGCGTGGCGCCATAGCCGCCTCGCGCAGTGACGATCGCCTTGATTTCCTCATTCTCCAAGGCCTTTAAAAGCTCTTGTATTCGCCGTTCGTCGTCTCCCGCCAGGTATCCCTTCCGATCGGCGATTCGAGGGTCGTAGCTCACGCGATAGCGCTCGGCTAGACGGGCGACCCCGCGCTCGAACTTGTCGAGATCAAACGGACCGGCTGGTGCGACCACGGCAATCGTATCTCCCGGTCGAAGCGCTTTCGGCGGGGTGAATGCACGGGCCTGATCGAGCCGTCGTGCCTCGTTAAAATCCGCATGCGGTGGATCAATATATTCGACGCATTCGCCCTGAAAGGTACGAAGAGTCGTCGTGGTTGAGGAATTGAGTCCCCTTCGTCCTTCGATATAGTTCGGTCCTATCGGCACTTTCCCTTTGCCCCCGGGGGTATCAACCATGAGTTTCGGCAGCGCGATTCCGCTGAGATTCCCTTGAAGCTGTTTCATGATATCGATTCCGATTTTGATCGGAGTACGAAAGTGCCCGGAACCGTCGACCGGATCGGTTTGGTGTAAGTAGTAGGGACGGATGCGCACGCTAACCAAGCCGCGAAATAGGGCTTGTAGGGTCGCAGCGTCATCGTTAATCCCTCGCAGCAAAACCGTCTGGTTCATCATCGGAATTCCGCGGTCCGCTAGCATCGCGATCGCTCGGCGAGATTGCTCGGTCAACTCCTTTGGATGATTGAAATGGGTCATGACCCAACAGGCTTGATACAGACTGACGGCCTCGCATAAATCGCGGGTGATTCGCTGCGGCAAAGTGGCGAGCACACGAGTCGCTATGCGAATATTCGAGATGGTTTGAATCGAGGCGAGCCGCTTGATAATCATGGCCAAATGCTCGGTCGGCATGAGCATCGGATCTCCGCCGGATACGATGACCTCTCGAATTTGAGTGTTGCGACTGATGTAATGAAAGGCGTCTTTTAGACGCGCTATTGAAACCGCGCCCCTACCACGGCCGACCAGTCGCGAACGGGTGCAAAACCGGCAATAGACCGAGCACGCGTCGCTTACTAAAAGAAGCACGCGGTCCGGATAGCGCTGAATTAAAAACGGAGCCTTTTGGTGTGACTGCTCGCCCAACGGATCTCTCATGTCGCCGGGAATTCGAAGCGATTCCTCGCGCGACGGCACGCACTGTCTGCGGATCGGGCAACGCGCGTCATTTCGGTCGCATAGGGAGAGATAATACGGCGTGATCGACATGGGAAAACCTCGAGCGAGCGATTCCCGCACGCCGTCTCGCTCGCTATCCGTTAGCACCAATGCTGACTCCAGCGCCTCGAGCGAGGTCACGCAGTGCTGAAGCTGCGCTTTCCACTCTTCGCAATTCGAATGATTTTCAGAGCCGCGCGAATCGTTATCTAATGCTCGGGTTTCCGGCATGTTACGAGAATAGTCTCTGGACAAGGCTTCGCAAATCTCGAATGAGATATAACTTCTCAAAAGGTCGCGGCGAATATTTCATTTCGAGCGAAGCGTGAAATCTAATACAGAGATATAGCGTAGCCTTTGACTTCTCGAAGTAAGGGTTTTAGCCGTTTCGCCGACGGGGGAAGCTTTTTCATTTGTAAATGACAATATATTTATGGTATTGTCACTGAATGTATTTATTATTTATGTAGTTTCTTGTATGGTCACTACACAAGGCGGGTAACATGGTGAGAAAGGACATACTCAGAATCCGGATCGGGCGTGACCGAATTACCGAAGTGCTCGAGCCTCATCTCGGCCCGAGTAACGCGCTCGAACGTGCGAACAATATTGCTCAGGCGCTGGCATTTACCGATGACGATCCAGCGCACGTCGCTCTCGAGATGTTGGGCAAAACGGGACTTGCCAACACCAGGGAGGTTGCCGCGAAAGTAGGTCAAGTGTGGCTCTTATCCCTCAATCAGGACGTACGCTCGCACTGAGGCTTGGATATAGAAAGAGAGCTTACCTTAACGTTGCAAAAAATCCGCCGGCGTAGACCGCTTCGCTCGCGAAACTCTAGCTTAGTGGCGTAGGCTCTTCGGGCCGTGTACTCGTCCCTCGCTTTACGGACCGATGACGAGCTTTATTATTCTGCGTTGATCTCGCGCGATTAGCCGCGTCCGCGCTCAAAGATCCGCCGGTCGATTCAATCTCGGGGCCTATGAGGCTTTGTCCAGGCTGTGGGAGTCGGCACCTTTAAGGTTGGACCAATATTCGCTGATGGTCAGTATCGTTTGGATGAGTTGTCGAAACGATCTCGGCTTTCGTACGTAAGACGAGGCTCCCAGCCGAAACGCATTGCGCATATCTGTATCGCTACTAGAAGTACTAAAAATGACTACCGGAATGTGGCACAAATCTCGGTTCGACTTAATCTCAGCCAATGCCTCAAGACCGCTCTTAATCGGTAAATTTAGTTCTAGAAGGATGGCGTCCGGTAGGATGGCTCTCTCTTTGTCGTGAGCGGTGCTCGTACGTAATAGGTATTCGAGAAGCTCTTTACCGTTCGATACGCCGTACAATGTCACAGCCGGACATACTTTAGCGAAGCCTTGTGCGACTAGTGCCCGATCATCAGCGTTTTGATCCGCGTAGACAATCAATTTGGGTTTATGTATGTAGCTATCTGACATCATCCTTCTACTTCACAATACACTCGATCCGCGTATATGTTGCGAGTTCGTGACCGCCCCAAGGTTCCGAGTGGTACACCTTCAAGCTCTGAAGGATATAAACGGCAAACGAAAACAGCACTTTAGGTCTAAAGCCATTCAGGCGGCGGTCCAACCCCCACGCGCGTTTCTATACTGCACACAGTCGCATATGTGATTTGGCTGTAAGCGTACAGGGGTCAAACAAGTCGGCGGCCAATTCGTCCGTAAAACCGAGCGCGCCCGAAGGGCCGGCGAGGATGGTACTTGCTGTACCTGAC
>JAFGIB010000277.1 GCA_016929805.1 Deltaproteobacteria bacterium
AGGTACAGCAAGTACCATCCTCGCCGGCCCTGCGGGCGCGCTCGGTTTTACAGGCGAATTGGCCGCCGACTTGTTTGCCCCCCTGAAAGCTTACCTAAATCCGGGCGAATTTTTCGTATTATCGGCCTTTTCTAAACGTTGTGAGATTCACGACGACGTCTGCGATATAACTGCCCTAAGGCAAACAGGGTGAGAAGGACCACTGCGCCCACTTTTGACCAGCGTCTTGCGACTTCGCGACGCATCCCCCACGCTCCGCTGATCCGATCGATGACCATTCGAGCGGCTTCGTGATCGGGGTTGTGTTGCAGGGCTTTCTCATATCCTTCAATATCTGCGATACCGCGGCTCAGTTGTTGTTCCGCTGTAATGAAAGCGATTTGTGCGCGCCAGTCGGTTACGGCTGGAGAGTTCGGCGATAGGCGAAGTGCCCGTCGATAAGCGCTTTGCGCTTTCTCGAGATCGTCAGCTTTTAGACGATTGTGACCGAAAGCAGCGTATCCGGGAGCCATCTCCGATCGCTTTTCGAAGTCCGGAAAACTCGCCAGAATCCAATCGAAACTGCTGACCATGGTTTCGAAATCAGAACGACGATAGGCCGCAAGTCCTTTGGCGAAGGCGCTGTCCGCTTCTTCGATGCGCTTTCGGTCGTAGAACCAGGAGAGCTCCTTCAGCACCCGCTGCCAATCCCAGACGCTATCCGCCGGATCTCCCGTGGCTTCTTCATACGCCACCCGGAGTTGCCAGATCGCGTTTTTTCCGAAACGTCGAATCGCCTCCCGGGCCACGTCTCGTATCTCTATTTGATCGCTGTTTATCGAAGAGACGATTACGGGCAGCGCCTTAAAATCAAGCGGTTTTGAGTAGGCTTTCAAAATTTCCGCGACCAGATGTTGATCCGCGAGCGCAACCGCTACATAAGGGTCCTGCATACCCAAAGCGCGGATCCCGCGGGCAGCCCAGCGTCGTACAGCCGCGTTTTCGTGTCCGCGCATTTCGATTAGTACCGGAAGCAATCCCATACCCATTCGACTTCTGGCGCATCTAAGCTCTTGCGACCACGCTCCGCGGTCAAGCGCAATAAACCTTACGACTTCAAGCCCGGCCTCTCGTGTTCCGATTCGTTCCAAAGAACGCAGCAGTAATAACGGTTCGACTATTCGAAGCGTATCCCGATCCCGCGAGCGTTCAAGGAGCGTCATGACTCCGGGCGCAATATCGATAGCGTCATCAGCTCGGCGGCTCCCGACAGCATGTCGAATCGCGGTGAGCGCTTGAATGGCTTTGTCGGGGTGGGGACGAGAACGCGAAAGCTCATCGAGCCTCTGAGCGATAGAGGGTAGCGCATCCAGCTCTAGCGTGGTTAGGCGTCGATAGGCTTGCTCTCGTCTAGCGGCGTCGGACTCGGACAGCCCTTGAGCCCACTCGGAAATTTCGCTCGCGGATGGAGCGCCGGACGTGAGAATTCCGCTGTCGGCCCGAACGTTTTTCGCAATAACGTGAGAGCACGCCAGCGCGACGAAAATCCCAAATAACGAGATCAATTCCGTATGCGAAAATCTGGGAATTCGCCCGTATAGCTTCGCCATCGAGTTTCTACCTTATCGACGCGTGCGGTGGAGGGGCCGTTTTGCGCCCACGCGATTAGGTGTTTGACGAGATCCTCTTCTCCTTCGGCTACTATTTCCACCGTATTATCGAGCCGATTCTTCACGTAACCGGTCAGACCTAGCTGTCGCGCCTCGCGTTGGGTAGAGGCTCTAAAGAATACGCCTTGAACGCGTCCGCTGACGATCATTTGCACACGCTTTTGTCCCATCTTTTATCTTCTTGTTATCGCGCTTTAGTAGCAATCGCAAATTTCTAGAGATTAAGGGGTGTACTTTGCCCCATTTACAGTGGAAATGGACGATCCAAAAAGCGAGCGGCGATGCACTCGCGGGCCAATACGATTTACCTTGCGGAACCGTTTGATGTTGATTAATAAGCTGGGATCGGAAAGACCCTATGAAAGAAAAGATCCATCCAGAGTATAAAGAAGCGACGATTAGCTGTGCTTGCGGGGCGGTTTTCAAGACGAGATCGACCGCCGGCTCGTACACGGTAGACATTTGTTCGATGTGTCATCCCTTTTATACGGGAAAGCAGAAACTCGTCGATACTGCAGGTCGAATAGAACGATTTAATAGGAAATTTGGTAAAAAAGAGAAGTAGCGACTCTCTGCGCGCGTCGTGAAACATGAGAGCGCGGGGCCAAAAAGGAGTCGCATCTTTCCCGCTAATCGGACGCGGCGCGTGGTTCTCTACTCGATTGAGCGCGTTCGTTCATTAACTTGATTAAGATTCGAGATTTATCATCCCCGAGAGTGTTTCCCGGTGACAAACCTCCGCTCTTTGGCGCAAGATCAGTAACGAGAAAATCAGGACCGGTAATCGATGTTGCCCAAAGACAAGCTCGAAGCGCTTTGCCAACGCTATGATGAGCTCGAAACGTTGCTCTGTGAGCCTAGCGTGCTTCAAGACAGAAACCGTTACGTTGCGGTGTCCAAGGAGCGAGGCGAGTTGTCACCCGTGGTGAATGCGTACCGAAATTACGTCGATACCCAGCGTCGCATCAGTGAGGACAAGGAAGCGATTCACGACCCTGAATTACGAGAGATGGTGCTGGAAGAGCTGCCCGAGTTAGAGAGTAAGTTAGAACAATTCGAGAAACAGATTTCGACGTTATTGCTTCCTTCCGATCCTAACGACGCTCGAAACACGCTGCTCGAGATTCGAGGCGGCACCGGGGGAGAAGAGGCGGCGCTATTCGTTACCGATCTTTTACGCATGTATACACGGCTTGCGGAACGTCGGCGTTGGAAGGTAGAGGTTCTTTCGAGCAGCCGAGCTGATGCGGGCGGTCTCAAGGAGATTATTCTTCTGGTTAGCGGCGAACGGGTTTATTCCGAGCTTCGTTTTGAAGGGGGGGTTCATCGGGTACAGCGCGTTCCGTTGACGGAAGCGCAAGGACGGGTTCACACCTCGACCTCGACGGTTGCTGTTCTTCCAGAAGCGGACGAGGTCGATGTGCAGCTTAACGAGTCGGATCTGCAAATAACCATCGCCGCATCCGGTGGCCCTGGAGGTCAGGGTGTCAATACGACAAACTCCGCGGTTCAGATACTGCACAAACCATCAGGTATTATCGTTAAGTGCCAGGATGAACGCTCTCAGATTAAGAATAAAGCGCGCGCGCTAAAAGTGCTGCGAGCGCGCTTGCTGGAACAAGAGCAACGCGCGCAGAAAGAGCAAGAAGCACAAGAGCGAAGAGGGATGGTAGGTACGGGGGAACGAGCGGAAAAAATTAGGACCTATAATTTTCCGCAGAACCGCGTTACGGACCATCGAATCGGGCTGACGTTGTACAAGCTCGATGCAGTTATGAACGGAGACCTCGACGAGATTCTAACGGCATTGAGGAATGACTATCAAGCCAGCTTGCTACAGCAACAGTAGCAGTAGCGGAGCGCTTTACGCTGCTGGTTTTTTTCGACGTTAAAGCTTGTAGTTTTTGAGACAAATCGGAAGAGCAGTGCCGCGCATTTACTCGTGCACGCGCTGTTTGAGCGAGCTGTAAGCGCGTCAAGGTGAACATCTCGCCGCATTAGGCGCTCTAGTCGCCAGACCGTTTATTCGCGATTTCTATCAGCCGGGAGAGTTGTTCCCTCGTCGCGTGGATCTTTAAATTCACGAACAGACCGTTTACATCCGTAGAGAGTTGATTGGCCACTTGATTAAACACCGGGTCGTCGATAGCGATTCGGCCAACAAACAGCAGGCCGTTAATCATACCGATGATGGTTTGGGGATGATCAGGGGAAGCGGTCTCGAGGACAATTTTCGCGTTGATTTCAGCGTTAAGGTCCAAGCGCATCCCGCCGGCTTGGATACTCTCGAGAGCGCGTTCGTATTTCGCGAATATATTGTCGGTTTTCTTTTGCCGCATAAATTTTTTCTTCACCGGATTCGGCGCCGAGGAAACGAAGGATAAACCGCCTTGACCGAGAGTAACGTGAGGTGTGATTCGTTTATAGAGATCAGAGTCTATAAAGCGCGGTAGATCGTGATCTACGAGTAGATCGAGCACGTCAGGTATCAGCTTATTGTCTGCGATCATAATGGTATGACTATCAAGGACTAAACCCTGTATCTCTCCGTCGTCGAAGAAGACAGGAAAACGACCCTTTCGCGTCTCGGCGTCTCCCGCATGAGTGACGCCGGACGATTGATTTGTAGCGGCGAATTCCTTGACCAGGCTCAAGAACCGGGGCATGTCGAAGTCGCCACGTCCGATTACAATGCTGTAGGGTTTTTTATTTGATTTTTTCGAGCGCAAAACCAGGCCTATCACCAGTCTGTCGGTATGTTCGACGATATACCTAACGATGTGCTTTTCCGCTTGGTTGAGATCGATCGAAATCTCTTCTAGGTAACTCTGGAAAATCGGCGATGCGCTAACGGCATCGACATCGATCGATAGGGCGCCGAAACAACTCGCCGGCAGCAGTCGATGTGGGTCTTCAGGAATGGTTATCTCGGGCTCTTTTTCCGTTTGGCGAGCGTCGGGCTGTGATTGCGTGCGTACCGCCTCTTTCGCTCCTCCACATCCAATCCAGACAGCGGCCAAGAAAATACACAAAGAGCATCTGAGGAAAAAGATATCGTTTTTGACCACATTCATCGGTTTACCTCTAATACTACGCGCTTTTTCGCCGCGGCTCGACGCTTTGGTTCTACGTAGAGGCTTAATGAGGCTTTTATCTCTTACGGATACCGACCCGTTCTCTTTAATCCCAACGTTTCCGGCAGGCCGAATAGTAAATTCATGTTCTGCAAGGCGGATCCGGCCTGTCCCTTCATTAAATTGTCTATATAAGAGACGACTCTCAGCCGACGCGTCCTCCGGTCCACGCTGATCACGAGCGCGCACGCGTTGGTTCCTCTGACGTGCATCGAGCCGATTCGGGCCGAGCTATCGTAGAGTCTGATAAAGGGTTCATCGCGATAAAAGTTCTGATACGCCTGCAAGACTTCCTTCTCCGAAGTCGCTCGAGTTAGCTCTCCGTATAACGTGGACATGATGCCGCGGCAGACGGGAAGGACCTGGGCCGTGAAGGTGACCTGAAGTTCGCTTCCAGCCAATAGCCCGAGCTCGCGTTCTATTTCACAAACGTGTTGATGGCCCGCGAGCCTATACGCGTTCATATTGTCGTATCGGGCAGGATAGTGAAATTCAGGGTTGACCTTCTTTCCCGCTCCCGAAACGCCGGTTTTACAATCGCAGATAATGCCTTCGGGCTTGACCAAACCCGATTTTACCGCTGGCGCCAGCCCGAGAATACAGCCGACAGCGAAACAGCCGGGGTTGCCGACGACTTTGGTCTCAGGGCTGATCTCCCGTCGGTGCAATTCCGGTATTCCGTAAACCGCGTCTTTGAGAAGCCGAGGCGAGGCGTGATCAAAGGATTTTCCGATCCGACTCGCGTAATCCGCGTAGGCCGACTCGCTGTTGAAACGAAAGTCGCCGCTGTAGTCGATGACCTTAGCTCCTTTTTCGATTTCCATCGGCGCCAACTTCATCCCCACCTTATCAGGCGTAGCCATGAATACCACGTCCACCTGTTGTTGCGCGTCGGCGCTCGCCGGATCGAGTAAAGTCAAATCGCAAAACCCGTCGAGGTGCGGATAGAGCTCAGCTATCGAAACCCCGACGTTTTCAACGTCAACAAGCGCGCTGATCACCGTTTCCGGATGTTCCAAAAGCAGCTCGATAATGCCGACTCCGCCGTAACCACCTGCTCCAACGACTTTGACTTTGATCATTATTTCTTCCTTGCCGAGCTGTTCCGCCGTGTTAGCCATTCGCGACACGCGTTGCTCGAAGATGAGACGAGAGAAAAACCGCTAGCTTTTCAAGGGCTTTTTTGGACTCGGGCAGGAAGGTCGAAAGAGGAAAGACATGGAACATCTCATCCCATTGCAGCAAAGTACAACTCACGCCGGCGCGCTTTAGAGCGTCGGCCATGCGCTGAGAGTCGCTCAATAAAAGCTCCGCTGTTCCTACCACTATCAAGGTCGGAGGCAGGCCCGTGAGGTCGCCGTATAAGGGGGAAATAAACGGCGTGCGCATTGAAGCTTGACCCGCGTATAAAGCGGCGAACAAGCATAGAAGCTCTTTGGTGACCAGCGGGTCGTGTTCCTTTTTGGTCTCAATGGTTTCTCCCGTACATTCCAGATCGACCCAGGGAGAAAGACAGAACGCCACGGCCGGTAGGCTCTCACCACGGGTTTTTAGCTTAAGCAGTGTCGCGAGAGTCAATCCACCCCCAGCCGAGTCTCCTCCGATGGCGATGTGAGCGGGTGAGAGCTTTTGCTCGAGAAGCCACCGATAGACCGTGATCGCGTCTTCCAGCGCGGCAGGATAAGGGTTTTCCGGCGCCAAGCGGTAATCCACGGCTAAAACGCGTATCCCGCTTCGCTGACTGAGCGACCCGAGCAGGCCGCGGTGGGTTTGATGCGAACCGAGGATATAACCACCGCCGTGTAGGTAGATGATCGTGTACGCTTCTTTCGTCTCCGCCGCCTTGACCCAAACGCACGGAACCCCTCCCGCGTCGACCGGTTCGAAAATACACCCTTGAGGCGGCTCAATAAGGGCCGCTTGGGCGTTCATGCCCTCTCGTAGAACCGAAACCGGTAGCTTGTGCAAATCCGGCAACTTGTTTTCGGAGAGATATTCGATGGTTCGCTTTGCTCGTTCGCTTATCATTCTCTACTCGACATATCCGAGAGCCTTGAGTTGTTTTTCGAGCTCCTTGTCCATCTGTACTTTTTCTTTCTTAACTTGGACGACGGCTTTCCGCGATATCTCCCGAGACCGCCATCGCGCTTTGTCGGGCGCGCCTTGAAACTGTCCGATCAGCATCTGCAAATAGCTTAGCGTGATGGCATTTCGCTTATCTATATTCTTCTGGCATTTTGGATCCGCTTCGAGATCAAAGAGATGGGCTTTTGTCGGTCCTCTCATGATCAATTTCCAGTTCTGAGTCCAAACCGCCTCGCGGTCGCCTTGATGGGTCGAAAAACCGGCGTGCGGTCCTTTCTCTTGACGACCCATGGCGCGAGCGAGCACCGAGGTTCCCTCAAGATAGGCGGGAGGCTCCAACCCCATGGCGTCGAAAATGGTGGGAACGATACAGGTGTGGTCGTGGTTGTCGGAAACTCGCGTCTTTTCGGGAATGATCCCTTTCCAAACCAGCAGAAACGGCACGTGGATGAGCTCCTGATGGATCTGATGCCCGTGTCCAACGCTTCCGTGATCCCAGAACTCCTCGCCGTGGTCGGAAACGACGACAATTAATGTGTCCTCGAGTATACCGAGCTGTTCGAGCTGTTGGAGGAATACGCCGAAACCCTTGTCGTGATAACTTATCTCGCCGTCGTACAGCGCTTCGATTCTCTCTTTGTCCCTTTGCGTCGGGGAGAATTTTCCCTTTTTGATATCTTCAAGATGTTGCGCGGTTCGAATCGGGATCACCGGCCCCTTGTACTCGGCGCTATCGTACATCTCGATGAATTCCTGGGGAGGAGAGTACGGCACGTGCGGATCAATCGTATGGACATAGGCGTAAAAGGGTTTTCCCTCTAGCGTTTTTATCCACGATATCGCATCTCCGAAAACGTATTGCGCATCGGTCTTTTTGTTTTCCCGAATATAGTTGACATACTTGTCCCAACCCTTTTTAAAACCGAATTTATCCGAGACGTAGCCGTTAGCGATAAACGCGCCCGTGCTTATACCCTTTGCTTTCAGCTCTTCCGAAACCATACGAATCGTCGCGGGCAGCTTGATCGCATCGGTTTGTGTTTGATGGGTATCGGGAAATAGACCTGTCAAAATTGTAGCGCACGAGGGTTTGGTCCAGTCCTCAACCGCGCTGAAGCGCTCAAAAAGCGCGCCCGATTCAGCGAGCTTGTCAAACGCCGGGGTTTTTACGCGCGTTTTCGCGTACGGCGCCGTATGGTCAGCCCTCAGGGTATCGATCATGACCACGATGACGTTCTTGGCTTTCTTTTCCGGTTTTGCGCTCTTTAGGTCGCGGGATTTCAGATACAACCCCGGCTGCACCAAGGCCAATCGCGCTTTGTCGTTCGAGCTGTGGACGACGCCGATGTCGAGACGGACGACCTTACCGGCAAGTCTCGATAAATCGACTGCTACAGGTTGCGCTCTCTCCGCATCCGTGGTTTTGACGTTCTTAGACAGAAGCTGCACCGCGGTTTGGCCGTCGGAGCTGGCGCTGATCTCCAATTTCATTTCAGCCGGCTGACTCTTCGAATCCCGATTGACGATCTCGAGAACAAACCCGAGTTGCGGCTCTTCGCGCGGTATCTGCATCCAGTAAGATAGTTTCATGCCACCCGCCAAAAGGAGCGCGGCTTTGTTGTCTCCGCTCGATCGGCTCAGCGCTGCATGGGTTGGAAGAATCTCCGGAACATTTCCGTTCGTTGCCGGGGCCAAATAGACGTAATCCATCGCTCCCGCGAGGTCCTCTCCCGCGACTTGTTGGGTCTTTTCCCACCGCAACAACATCGAGTTCATTCCCTCTTTAACGACTTCGCCCGGAAGCTTCACCGAATAGGTGGCCCAATCCGCGCTCGGAATATCGACTTTTTGTATGGTTTTGTCGTTTAGGTAAAGAGAGAAAAAGCCGCTCACGACGCGTTTGGTTCGAAAATGAGCGACGAGCTCTTCTCGACTATCCCAGTGAAAAAATATCCTGCTGCTCGTACCAACCGCGTGGGTATACGCGACACCGTCACGTACAAAATTTCTTCCCCAACCGCTACGCCAGCCTCCAAGCACGTATTTGAAATAATCGGTCGTCCCAAAATCGATAAGCCGTCCTTGCCGGTGTAGCGAGGCAAAGCTCAAGTTTTCCAGCAGGTCGTAGTACTTGAACTTTCCTTCCCACGGGATAGCCGCTGGGTCGCTCGAGCCCAACGCCCGAAAGAAACCAAAGGGTTCTCCTTTGGTATTTGCCGATCCTGAGGCTTTGCTGCCATTGCCGCATGAAGAGAGAATACCGGCCATCGGTCCGGCTAAAATCGGGGTTGCCGCGAGCAACCGAAGCACCTTTCTTCGGTTTTTATTCATTGTCATCGCGTAGTCCTGGCAAATATTTTGAGATTTGTAATGGCCGTAACCGAAGCAAACGTCAAGAATCGTAGCATCTTTTTAGATCGGTTTTTACCTCGATGGAGAGGTAAGCGTTTAGGGGGGCAAACAAGTCGGCGGCCAATTCGCCCGTAAAACCGAGCGCGCCCGCAGGGCCGGCGAGGATGGTACTTGCTGTACCTGAC
>JAFGIB010000278.1 GCA_016929805.1 Deltaproteobacteria bacterium
ACAATTCGTGGTTGGGTTACGGTTTTGCGGGGGACAAGCCCCCGCGCTACGAGGTTTTTCGCTGTTATTTATGGTTAACGCCTATGATCGATATCCCCCCCCCTGAACAGTTACTCATAAACCGAGAGGAGGCGCCGCGCCTGATAACAGGCGGCGCGCGGCTTGAGCGTAAGTACCTATCGCGTGGCGCTCGAGATAGTCCGCCGCCAGCGAGCGTGCTGCTGCCGCTCCCGCTGTCCGATATACACTCAACATAAGACGACCCAAGGCCTGTTCCGCGTACGGACCGCGCGGATTCTCGCGCAGATAAAGCGTATACCAACTCACCGCCCGGTTGCCGCCGCCGTGCTCCTCGATACGGCCTAGCAAGAAGGCCGCGTCTGCCGCGATTTCGCCTCGGGGGAAACGCTTACGCGCGGAGAGCAACGCGCGCCATGCCAATTCGCCGCGTCGCATAAAACGCGCCGCATCGGCTAGAGCGGCCAGCTCTCGCTCCGGCGCGGTCGAAAGCGCGCGCTCCACACCGAATCGCTCGACCTCGTCAAGCACGCCCTTGAAGTCGCCGTGTGCGAGAAGTCGTGCCCAAGGTCCCTTTCCGTCTAGCGAGATCTCTTCCCGATCGCGCGGAATCGCGCGGTGTCTTTTTTGTATCGCTAATGGATCGGTCGGTTTTTCGATAGCAGGCTCGATCGACTCAACCGTCTTCTCGGACCTCGTTACACGAGGTTTTACCGGATCGGGTGCTGCGTCATCCCGCGCCGGCGGGGCGTTCCCGAACCAAACGCGTTTCGAGACGAGCGCTATCCGCACGCTCTGTCCGGCGCGCAGACGCACTACTTCCTCTAGCAGCGGCCCGCTCACGTATACCTCGCCTCGCCGCATAGTGAGATCAAAGGTTTGCTCGGCGCGCGACCAACGCACGTCGAACGCCGTACCCGTGATCCGGACCTCGTACGGACCCGCGTGCACAAACCAGCGGGTTTGGGGGCGTTTCTCAATAAAGACGTGTGCCTCGCCACCTCTGAGCTCGATGCGCCCGCCATGCGCATCGAGCGAAGCTACGCGTGCGCGTGCGTCGCGCGATAATATCAGCTCTGAACCGTCGGTAAACCGCAGGCGGGATTGCTCTCCACCCACGATTTCACCTGAAGCCATGGCGACCGCACCCGTTACCTCATATCGCAACGGCGCCTGCGTGTACCATAGATAGAACCCTAGCGCGCACAACGCGCCAACGGACACGCCCCAGCCCAAGACGCGGCGGCCCGCCAGAGCTTGATTGCGCGACCAGCGCTGCCGATCGCGAGTACGCAGCGACTGCTGTACCCGTTCGAAGGTGCGTTCACCCTGTCGCACCGCCTCACCGTGTAAACTACGCCGCGAGAGCGCGACCAGTTCGTCGAGCACTTTATTGCCCGGCGCGGCACGCAGCTCAGCCACGCGAAACCTCCCGCTTCCCCCGCCAGCTCTCGATGACGTCGCTTTTAGGCATCGTACAACCGCGTGCAGCGTAATTTGACAGCACCGGGTCAGACTCGACTTGGCGGCTAACGCGCGTCCGTGCGCGCTCGACTCTTCGCTTCGCCGTTGGTACCGAAACGTCGAGCGCCGCGGCGACTTCCGACAACGGTAGCTCTTCGATTATGTGCAGCACAAACGCGATGCGGTCGCCCAAGCGCAAGCGCTCGATGATTCGATAGAAGCGCTCAAGCGCTTCACGCGCTTCGAAATCCATTTCCACGGCACGTAGCTTGGGCAACTCGACCGGATCGACGAAGCGCAAGATACGCCGCACCTGTCGCCGTCGTAGCTCGTCGCGCAAGGTATTGACCGTGATCGCGATCACGTATCCGCGCAGCGCGTCGGCCTTTCGTAGGGCGCCGACGTTTTCGAAAAAGCGCAGAAAGACCTCCTGCACCAAGTCCTCTACGTCGATGCCGGGACCTAACGCGCGTCGTAGGATCCGGCGTACCAGCGGCGAGAAGTAACCAAAAGCTTGCCTGCTGGCGAGTTCGTCGCCGTACGCTAACGACAGCACGAACGCGTAATCGTCAACCACGCTATCGCGATATACTTTCTCCCATCGGCTCGATTCGAATTCTATCGCCATTAACATTATGTACATAGATCCTAAGGCGCACGCAAGCCGCCGAGCATTGTATTTCTTTTATCGGCTCGGTAACCGTCGCGCGTCTTTAATTCTTCGTTATTCGATCTGTCCCGTGTTGGAAGAGAAACGATGCGATTGGAAATCGTATATGTGAGATCATTTTAACGCGAGCTGTACAGTACCGCGGGGCTCGACGGGCCGGGAGCCGGTTATGTAACATGCAAGTGATTCAGCCGTAATGTCCGCGGCCCATATGATGTAATAAGTCGCTTGCGTTTTTTTCCTCCGTCTTCTCCGGCCATCGTGCTTACCGCGGTGTCGATCGTTTCGCTTATACTCGCGGGGTTCTTACCACGGACGGGTGCTCCTCGGAGCCACGATACCACCGCTAACGATACGAGCCTTGTAGTTGAAATGCTCCTGGCCGTCGAAGCCCTTGTTCGATCCATCGTCGCCGCCCGATTCGGCGTTCATGTTGGTCACTGCGACCACGAGGTTGACAATGTTGTTACGCGCCCCGTTGGGAACCTCTATCGTATTGTCGCCGCTAGAGAAAGCCGTTCCGTACACGGGCTCGTCATCGGCAGTGCGATACGTCAGCTGACCCTGCATTGACAAGGGCGTGCCTTTATCGCCCTGGGCGTCGGGCGTCAGCTCGACGGTTACGGAGGTCGCCCCAGGGCTGAGTTGAATGGGAATGATATTACGCCCTTGGTGATGTGGGATTTGCTTGGTCGGTGGGCTGAAGGTGGTCGTGCCGTCCCCGTCGGGAAACATATAGAACCAATAGCGATCGTTCCAGTTCGCTTTCATCGTGCTTCGCACGGTATCGGTCCACGCTCCGAAGTCCAATATCGAAGAACGGGCACCGAAGGACAAGATCACGTGCGCGAGGCCCTCCGCGCCCGCGTAACCTCCGAGGACCTGGAACACGGACTTTTGACTACCCGAGGGGGGCTCGATCCACAGACAGTTGACAAAGCCGCGACCCATTTCGAGATTCAAGCTGAGAAAGAAGATTTCCAGTCCATAGCGAATGATGCTATTGACGTATGTCTTTCCGCGTGCGAGTTGATCGGATGGTCCGGCGACCGTATCGTCCGTTAATAGACCCATCGACTCGATCGGAACAAACGGCATTTGAAGAGCCGCGGCGGCGCCATAGCCCATGGTATAGTTGTCGTACGCCAGTTGTTCTCTCATGGTGCCGAGGTAACAGTTGTGCGCTTCGTGGATCCAACCCGAAGCGGGATTGTTGAAAACCCACAACTCGGCTTGCAACGCGTGGATGCACTCGTGCAGGGCCGCCCCCTGATTATAACTATCCCAAGTACAGGGGCATTGCTGAGTGCTTTCGAAATTCATGTGACCCCATCGATCGCCTTGATGTCCCCCTTCGCCCGCGATGGTGGCGCCGGGGATACCGCTGTTAAGGATGACCCAGTTCAGATAATACCCCTCCGCCCAGTCAGGGAACGCGGGAAATCCGAGAATTTCGACTACATCTGTAATGGCCGCGTTGAGGTCCCTGAGATCCCGGTCGATTACCTCGTCGGTCAAGCACCCCGGACGATTCGGCCCGATCAACATGGCGACGCCGCCAAAGCTCTTCATCGTCGCGTATTCCCCTGCCGGCGCGCGTTGTTGGAGCGGGGCGTCGTCAGCCGGCATCGTATCGGTAGCGTAGCACTGGGGCCAGTCCGAATTTTCGGTACCGCCCGTTCCTCCAGTGCCCGTTCCGCCCGTTCCTCCAGTGCCCGTTCCGCCCGTTCCTCCAGTGCCCGTTCCGCCCGCGCCTCCAGTGCCCGTTCCGCCCGCGCCACCTGTGTCTGTGCCGCCCGTTGCACCGGTAGCGGAAGCGCCGCCGGTCGCGGTAGTGCCACCGGTCGCGGTAATGCCACCGGTAGCGAGAATGCCTCCCGTGCCGACAGATCCAGAGCTTCCACCGGTTGCGAAATCCGATAATCCTCCGGTGCCTGCCGTAATAGCCTGCGACCCGCCCGTTGTCGGGTTTTGAGTATCGGTATCTGAGTTAGAGCAGTCTACCAGACCGACGACCGCCAAAACGAAAAAGAAAAACCAAGGCGTGGGCCAACTCGTCGCGGAGAATACCTCGTGTTTTTTTGCAGCCATAACAATCACCCGTTGATGCCGTTTCATTGGTGTAAAAACTAGACAACTTATAGAAAAGGAATGCGATATACTTCGTACATCGCCCGCGTTGAGAGTTCGAGAGGGTCGAGCTTTTGACCGATTACGACCTGTTAGTAACAACGTTAAAGACGCGTAACGGTTACCGAATCGATCAAAAAAGAATCCGCGGTTCGTACTGACAATCCGGAGCTTGACGTTCACAGCCGGCGGACTCTCGTTTTCGCAAGAATATCGGTTTACGCTACACCAGCGGTCGCCGCCTCACGTGAACAACGCTGACGAGATTCGCTACGAGTGCCGATGATCGCGGCGTTGCCTTTTTTTGATACCGTGAGTAAGGCTCGCGCGTCTTTAATTATAACCCGCTCCGCCTGACGCCCAGAAAAATTAGGAGGCTAGTAATGAAGACCGGATGGTGTATAAGCACGATCGCCGTGGCGGCAACGGCCGTTGGAGCCGCCGTGGGGTGCGGAGACAAGTCTGAGTCAACGATCGCCGGGCCGACGAGCTGCCCAAACGGCTATGAGGCTTGTCCGAGCGGTTGTGTAGACACGTCGGCCGACCCGACGAACTGTGGTCGCTGCGGTATGGCCTGCGCCGCCGACCAGACCTGCGTGTCTGGTGTGTGTACCGGCGGTGGAACCGCCGGATCTGGACCAACCGGCGGAACCGGGCCAAGCGGCGGAACTGTAGAAACCGGCGGAATTGGACCGACCGGTGGAACGGAGCCTACCGGCGGCGTGGTCGGAGATCCTTTTGACAGCGGTGCGGGCATCGACGGAGGCGGTGGTACCACGGGCGGGACTTCGGGAACCGGCGGCACCGCGGGCGGGACTTCAACCACCGGTTCCTGCGAGCGCACGGTGGGTTCCTGCACCTCGCCGGAGGTTAGAGTCACCGACCTCAACATAGGAGTTCAGGTCACGGGCTACGGCACCGAGTACGATACCCAACCGCTGCCCATGGTCATCTCGGCGATGCCATCGGGCGGCTCGCGGGTTGCCTGGCTCGGCACCGACGGCAACGCCTACGTGGCGCAGCTCGACTGCGGCGATCAGATGGTGGGCTCACCCATCAGTATTCCCGCGCACGACATCCAAGACATCTACGCGGATGACGAGGGCGGAGTGCTTCTCCTCACGAGAGACGCCACGGGCAGCGGTAGCGACCGTTGTGGGCCCGGTCCGCTCTGCGGAGGAACCTCGGCTCCCTGCTACGACATGTATCTGGTGCGTTTCAACAAGAGCGGTACCGAAGAATGGGCGACTAAAGTCACGAACCTTTCGGATTCCATGGAGGGATACGACAACGGGGCGAGGTTCGTCTGGGCGCACTACCAACACCACGGGCGGATCGCGTTCGACGGCAGCAATTACGCTGCCTACTTTTGCATCGGAATCACCGTGCAGAACGGAAGCTGCGTCGACATTCACGAGGGCGATCGCATGCAGGTAGTCAGCTCTTCAGGCGCGCCGGTAAACCACCGTCAGGCGCTCGAGGTCGGTTGTAGCCATAGCTGGACGACGCGCATCGTGTGGGATCCGCGCGTCAGTCAGTTCATGATGCTTTGCGCGACCGACAACCCCGATCCGGGGACCGGCTTTCCCTGCAGGATCGCTCGACCCGCTCCGTATCGCACCATCGCGCCGGTACAGTGCAACGGCAGATTTTGGGGGGGCGACTTGGTGCTCGCGAAAAATAGTGGCTACTGGACAGCGTACACTCAAGAGGGCTCTATCAGCCTAGTTCACTTCACCGAGAGCGGCCCCGATCAGACGATTGACAACGCAGGCAGCGCCGACCACGCCAAGTTGATCAGCTACGGAGAGAACCACATGCTCCTCGCCTGGGAATCCGGCTCATCGATGGCCGCCAAAGTCCTCGACAGCGCCAGCGGTGCCACCATCGGCTCCCAGTGGACTATCAACGTCCAGGATCACAACTACCACGCTTTCAAGGCCTACCCGGACGGCAGCGTCGCGTACCCCGCTGCCGGCAGTAATAATACCTCGATCCGCATCGCGCGCGTCATGCCCTGTCAGTAAACCTTAACGTTGCAAAAAACGTCGAGCGGAAACGCGAAAAAAGCGATGAAATAAGGGCGCGCGGCTTTTTTGGGCCCGCGCTTTGTGCACCCTGAGTGAGGTCCAAAAGAAGTGAGCACGCCCTTAATTCGCGCTATTTTTCGCGAGCGAAAGCGGTTTACGCCGAAGGAGTTTTTGCAACGTTAAGGAACACTCATACAAATAGCGGTTTTGAGTAGAGACCACGATATTTTGAAAGTTTATAACAATCACGCCCCGAGCGATCAGCTCAGAAACCGAAAGAGGCGTAATCAAAGTGTCGTCGCCCGAGCCACCGTCGAGAATCTCAAAAGGCTCTATTTGTAGATAGCGAAATAACAACGCTCAAAGTCAGCAACCCCGTCTGAGTCGTGGTCGACCCCGGATGAGCAGCCCGTTTGGGGGTCACAACAGTTGGTTGACAGCAGAGCTCGTTGTAGCCGTCTTTTTGCTACTTTTAGGTGATCGAGAATCGTGACTGTTTGCAATGCTCGCGAGAATTGAACCGTTTGTGCTTTTAGGAAGTATAAAACCGCCGGGAATACTGAATGAGTAGAATTGTGTAATCAAAATGTAAAGAAAAAAACGCGTAGAGGTTGGTGCCCGACTACGGGCTTATCGAGACGTTTACCAACAAGATATGTCGGAATTCGTCATACCTGACGATATTCGCCATGACGAATTCCGTAATTTATGTTGTGTACAACTTGTTATACCGAATGAAATCCCGGATGTTTTTCTCGCGAATCCGCAAATAGAAAACTCATACCGGATCGAAAACGAGGCTACGAATAACAGAGTCGTTTGAGCAATATTTTGGCATGGTACTTGAATATCACAATTGTGTGTCTGCAATTCCGGAAAAGGCTCTTTTTCCCCTGCTAACGAATGCCTATATATTTTATTATGTGAATAACTAAGGTCATCTGACGCTGAAGTCGGCGTGGAATTATTCAGATGTATATCCCGTTCGGATCGTCAAGTATCGTCGTTTCACAGGCACAACATTGTTAATAAGTCAGATATATTAACTATACAAGGAGAAGGAAATGATAAAAAAAATTGTCTCATACAGTATTCGTAATTCGTCGCGGGTCGTCGTAGTGTTTTTCGTTTTTACAGCGGTGATAATCTCTTATTTACCTTCTCAAGCACAAGCGCAGGAAGCAAATTTGATAGAGATTATGCGGCTCCACCGTATCCGTTTGGGGGTTCAAACCTGCGACGTCAAGGATGCGGATACCGACAACCGAGTCTATTTACGTTTAACCGAATCCGATAAGCGTTATTATCTTGATAGGCCGGCCGAAGACCGCAAGCGTAACTCTTGGGACTACTATGAAGTATTAATGCCTGAAGTTACCTATGTCGGACACATTACGAGACTTGGTTTGCACAAGCACGGCACGGATGGATGGTGTATAAAACAAATACGCCTATACTTTAACGGTTGGAATACTCCCGTCTTCAGCCGTTCGTTCAACGGCCAGTGGATCGACAACGATGACGGTCACAAACCGTCGTACACCATAAACTCTAAAACACTTCGCGCGTCCGCAAATTGGAACGTAAATACTGCACAAGCTCAGACGATGTGCGCAGTACCTTCGCAACTTGCCAACGGTTACCTGAAAGATCTGGTAAAAGGCTTAATCGGCGATATAATAAACGACGTTGCTAGCCCCGAGGATGTACGCAAGCTTTACTGGGGTTATAAGCACGACGGCAATTTTGTTGATCTGTGGCAAAAGGACGGAAACACGCTCGAAGGGGACCTCGACTTAGGATATAAACTTGATGACTGGACCGATCCCGAAGTAGACGTGAACATGAAGATCGACGTTTCGTGCTCGGGGGGCAACCCGTCCTTAAGAGGCTACGGTATAAAAGTTACTGCCGACGGTGACGACGTACTCGACTGGCTGACTTTTGGTATTCAGGACTTGATTGTAAACTCTATTAATGACGATCTAGCTAACATGACAGAAGGTATCGAACAGACAATCGGTATTAACACGTTCGGCTTATGTGCCGGTATGAATGTCGATGCTTCAGGTAACATCAACATCATCTGGAACATCATGAATCCAATGACATGGATAATGATACCTTATGCGCTTTGCCTCCCGTTCTGAAAGCGCTTTCTTCGGAGATCAATTGGTTAATAAACAAGAGGAAAATCGGACCATGCGACCGAACGATAGAGAACCAAAACGGATGTCGTCTATAACCGTAGTGCTGTGCGTATCCCTGGCGTTGGTTTGGATTATGGCGATGATCTTAACGGCTGGCGATCGCATTCAAACCGCATCGTCAACGAAGAATAACGTGCCAAAGGAGCAGGAAATGCGCGCGGTAAACGATGTATCGAAAAAGAGGGCGCGAGTCCATTACGCGACTTCGCGATTAGGCGTTTCGGCCGCGGCTTGGCAAAATGCCGATGAAGAACAAGCAACGGGAATAGGATTGACGAAGCGACTGCACAACGAGGTTGTCAGACTTGACAGTATGAAGAATTTTCTTCTCGATTTCGAGGATCTCGAACCGGCTGATTTATGTAATGGTTGCGAGCTTATCTTTGTGAAAGGAGCGCGAAGCGTGCTTGCCTGGAAAGTGTCAATCTACATTAAAGAATTGGAGCCGCTACAATCGGACATGCTGAAAAGACTCGCGAATGACGAGGAGGTGACAGCTGAGGAAGTGTACCGCGTGCGCTACGGTCCAGCACGACAAGCGTTTCTAAGTAGCCTCGAACCGAGAGAGCTGTTTTGGTTGGGTATAAACGGTTACCTCGATCGCCGCACACCCTGCAAGGGCTTAACCGAAAATATCTTGATACGACAACCCAATGGAGAAATGAAGCCTATATAGTGGTATGTGAGGTCTAGCTTTATGTATCCTGCCTAGAGCACCCGCTCCCGCTTGCCGGTACATCTGTTCCAGTTCTCGTTGAAAACTATCATCGAATATCTCGTGACGGTGGGCCCTCAAAAACAAAAATAATTTCCTCGTTCTTTTCAATCGCTTCAACAGCAGTTGTTCCTTCTTGCTCGGTTCTCGTCTCGGTTTCCATCGCTTCATGCTCGTCCTCCTTCGCAACAGCGCCATTTGCTATCGGCAGGATAAACCTCGCCGAGTGAACTCGCTTATATAGAATACATTGCCCATTGCCGTCGTACCATAAAATCTTCAGACCGTTGCGTCGCTTATTGACAAAGCAAAATAGCGCTCCGCTGTTCGGGTCCTGTCCAAAATACTGCTTGACCACCAGACTCAACGTATCAAACGAACGGCGCATGTCCTGTGCTTCGCTACAAACAAAAATGCGTACCGATGACGGGATCATGGCTGCCGAATCGCCGCTAGCACGCGTCGCAACGTTTGTTCGTCAAAGTTCCGCGGTACTTTGATCAATACATCCAAAACCAAAACCTCGATCATCGCTTCAACCGCCGCCGGCTTTTGTCCATAAAACGCTTCGGTCAACTCGATAAACTCCGGAGTTATCTGTTGCTCCGCGGCCATGCGCCCTTCGACTTGCTCTCGCTTCAGATGCGAGCTCCACCACAGAAGAGTGTGGTGGTTTAGTCCCATTTCTCTCGCAAATTGCCGCGCTGTCAGACCCCCATCCTTCCAGCGTCGTACCCGCTCGCGCCACTGTTCTCGACTGTTTCCTCGATTCATTCCGTGGATTCAAGCACAGCGCTCGCTACGATGTCAGCTACGCGATTCGCGGAACGGATACGTTTTTATTAACGATCGTTATCGCAGATTCACATGTGTTCACCATACCCATTATCTAGCCATCACCCGGTTTGTGGTTACCAGGAGGGCAGGTTTCTTGCGATTCCC
>JAFGIB010000279.1 GCA_016929805.1 Deltaproteobacteria bacterium
CGCCCGCAGGGCCGGCGAGGATGGTACTTGCTGTACCTGACGAGCCGGCCCGAGGACGCAAGCCGGTTTTACGGGATGAATTGGCCGTCGTCGTAGCCAAACAGCAAGACCCCCCTGAACGGTTACGGTCGAACTACGCTTCCGCGAAAAATCGCCGATGTTCCTTGCTACGCGCCCATTATCCTCGGCCTCGCCACGAAAAATAGCTAAACTCTAGATTAGGGCACCCTCGATAAGATTGAGCCCGCGCTTGGTTCGCGCTCTTTTTCGCGAGAGAAGTGGTTTACGCCGACGGAGTTTTTGCAACGTTAAGGTTAACCCGAACCCCAAAAGGAGGATGTCACTTGAGCGAGATAAACGATCGACACAACATGGCGGACTACCAGAAGACCGTTAGCGGTTTTACCTGGGAGATTCCGGAGTTTTATAATTTCGCCCTCGACGATTTTGATAAATGGGTCGCGGACAAAACCAAGATCGCGTTGATCACCGTGTCCGAGGATGCCCGAAGCGCGACGAAGCTTACCTTTTGGGAGCTCAGCATTCTCGCCAATCGATTCGCCAACGTTCTGAAAGACCAAGGCATCGCAAAAGGCGATAGGGTCTTTCTCATGTTGCCGCGCTCTATCGAGTGGTACGTCGCCATGCTGGCGATGATCAAATCGGGTGTCGTGGCCATGCCGACGCCGAATCTCGTGACCGGCCACGATATCGAGTACCGAATCAATAGCGCCGAGGCCGTCATGGCGATAACCGATAAGCCGGGGGCGGAAAAAGTCGATATGGTTCGAGCGAAGCTGCCTAGCTTAAAAAAACGCGTCATCGTCGGCGCGCGCAAGGCGGGTTGGGAGTCGTTTGATAAGTCTATTGCAAAAGCCTCGCGCGTTTTTGATGCGAACGATTTCGGCGGTAAGACCAAAAGCTCCGATCCCATGCTGATCTATTTTACCTCGGGAACTACCGGCAACCCGAAGATGGTGCGCCATACGCAAAGCTACGCGATAGCGCATATCGTCACGGCTCGCTACATTCAGGATCTTCGTTCAAGCGATATCATTTGGGTACACGCGGACACGGGTTGGGCCAAAACAGCCTATGGAAAGCTGTTCGGCCAGTGGATCGTCGGCGCTTCCGTGTTGCAATGGCGCATGGGTAGCAAATTCGAGCCCGTTTATCTACCCGAGATCATAGAGCGCTACGGGGTTACGGTTTTCTGCGCGCCCCCCACGGCTTACCGGTTGTTGATCGGACAAGTCGATCTGCGGCGCTATGATTGGAGCGAACTAAGGCATTCGCTTTCCGCCGGGGAACCACTCAATCCCGAGGTCATCAAAGCCTGGAAGGATAAGACCGGCCGACAGATTTATGATTACTACGGCCAGACGGAAACGATTCCGCTGGTCGCCAACTTTCCCTGCCTTCCGATTAAGGAGGGCAGCATGGGTAAGCCGACTCCGGGCCATATCGTGGATATCGTCGACGACAACGTTGCCGTGTTGCCGCCGAACGAGGAAGGGCATATCGCGGTCAAGGTAAAACCGAGCCATCCGCCGACGGTTTTTCAAGGGTACTGGAAGGACGAATCCAATGTTGCTTTTACCGGAGACTATTACCTCACGGGCGATCGGGCCTACCGAGATGAGGACGGCTATTATTGGTTTGTCGGTCGCGCGGATGATCTCATCAAATCGAGCGGTTATCGTATCGGACCCTTTGAGGTCGAAAGCGCGCTTCAAGAGCACCCGGCGGTCATGGAAAGCGCGGTGATCGGCATTCCCGATGATCTCAAAGGCCAGATAGTCAAGGCGTTTATCGTCCTTAGGCCGGGATATCAGGCCGGCTCTGAGCTCGTGAAAGAGCTGCAAGACCACGTCAAGCAAGTCACGGCGCCCTACAAATATCCCCGCGAAATAGAGTTCGTGAGCGATCTGCCGAAAACCCTCAGCGGCAAGATCCGACGCATCGAGCTCAGAAAGATGGAAATAGAAAAAGCAAAAAATAATTATCGGCGAGGATAAAACAGCGTTCATCCGCAACCGTCACCCTTGCGTCGATGGAGCCCTAAGCGCTAGCGACAACGGCTGAAGCGCATTGCGCGTTTTGGAAAAAAATATGGCTAGAAACGTCGAGATTAAGGCGAGAATAACAGATATCGAATCTATCATTACCGATATAGCCAAGCTGGCTGATAAGGGGCCGATTGAGTTATCCTTAACGTTGCAAAAACTCCGACGGCGTAAACCGCTTTCGCTCGCGAAAAAGCGCACGAACTAAGCGCGTGCTCAATTTTTTTTGAACCTCACTTAGGGTGCACTAAGCTGCGGTCCAAAAAAAGTTCCGCGCGCCCTTATTTCATGCGCTTTTTCGCGTTTCCGCTCGACATCGTTTTCAAGGTTAAGCTATACCTGCGAGTAATTCTTTATTGGTTTAGACTGAATTCTCGTTATTGTCCTATCAGTTATAGTAATATCGATCGATATTTTCCATGGTCGTATTACCGAATAAAGGAGTTAGCAATGAAAGAAAGGGTAGGTTTTTTTTCTTTATTATTGTCCTTTTTTTTAGCTGCCGCGCTGGTCGTAGTGGTCTCGGGATGTGGCGGAGATGACGACGACGACGCGGACGCGTCGTTCGACAGCGGCGGTAGCGGCGGCAGTAGTAAAACCGACGGCGGGGGCGGAACGTCCGGGACTTCGAACGGTATGGACTCCGGCGCGCAAGACGGTTCTACCGGTATCAGCGGAAGTGGAGGTCGAAACGGTGGAAGCGGCGGCGGCGGTGGTAGACCGGAAAGGGACGCCCAAGGCGAACCGCCCGCGCAATCGGGAGAAGAGTGCTTCCCCTCGACTATCGTCGATGTGACCGGCGAATGCATAGCCGAAGACGCCGAGTGCGAAGGGGGGACATCTAGATATGATAGAACCGGCGGCTGCGGCGAAGGATTGATATGTTGCATTCGCACCGATCAGTGCGCGGCCCTAGAATCGTCGGGCGAGATAGCGAGATGCGCCGCCCCTGATAGTTGCGGAGAGAATGAGGTTGAGCTTACTTTCGGCTGCCCGGGCGGGGATGTCTGTTGCCTCGGGTCCGATTTCGATGACGCGGGTATGTCCCGTTTTGGTATTTAGAGAATCGATCGAGCTGGGAAAAATCGAGCTTATCGCGGCAAATATCTTGAAACGGTAAGCTTAATGATTCCCGCCGGGGTTATCATTTGCCATTGCAAGGATCGGAACGAAAAAAACTCGCGCGCTTTCACACTTCCCACGGCCTGCTGGATTATATTCTGGAGCAGAGCGAGTTGGTCGACGCGGTGCGGCGCCTGGAGCCCTTGGCTCTGATGCGGCTCATCGAGCACGTGGGGCTGGAAGATGCCGGTGAGCTGGCGGCTTTGGCGACCACAGAGCAGCTCGAGCGAGTGTTTGATGAAGATCTATGGAAGAGCGAACGACCCGGGATCGACGAGCGCTTTGATGCCGAGCGGTTCGGTCTGTGGATCTGCATATTGGTCGAACAGGGTGTCGCATTCGCCGCCCGCAAGCTCAGCGAGATCGACGAAGATCTGGTCACCTTGGGTTTGTGTCGGCATTTATTAGTCATAGACATCGAACAACTTGCCCAGCGGATGACGAGCGAGCAGCGCGGTATAGAAGACGACCAGCTCGACAAGGTGCTCGAGAGCTGCCTCTATCACGAGTTCGAGCAGTATCGGGTGATCTCGCGCGATCACGCGACCTGGGACGCTATACTTGCGTGGCTTGTAGAGCTCAATACTCATGACTACGCCGCGCTGGCGCGCCTTCTGGATCGCTGTTGCGACATCTGTAGCGAGACCATCGAAGAAAACGGCGGTCTTTACCAGGTGCTTACATCCGATGAGATGCTGGAAGCCGATGTGGCCGCTGAACGCGAAGGGCGGCGGGAGCGGGAGGGCTATGTCGCCCCCTCGGCCGCGCTGAGTTTCCTGAAGTTGGCCCGGTTAACCTCGTTAGAAGAGATCGAGGCCGATTGCGAACGGGACCCCATAACGCGCGCGCACTTTCGCGAGGCGAAATCCGAGCCCCGGCCCGCGTCGCGGCGGTCGCCGGGCGCGCGAGGTGATGCCGCGCAACGGCGCGGCCTTGAGCGGTTGTTCGATGCGTTGAGGGCGGCGGATGTGTTGCCGAACGCCGAGCGGCCTAGGGCCTTGAGCGCGAATACGAGCGGCAAAGCGGAGATGGTTTTGACCTCCGCGCTGCGTGCCGCCCGCGAGCGCGATGGCGCTTTATACGCAACGCGCGCTCTGGAGTTGGCCTATCTGGCCAACGTGCTTTTGTCCGGTTGCGGCACGCGACTCAGAAGCCTGCGCCCGGCGGAGGCGGCCGAAGCCGCCCTCGCGGTTTGCAATTTGGGCGCCGAGCGCGCGTTGGAACAAGCTTCCAAGGGCTATCCGAAAGACACGGCCGAGCTTTTGGACTTTGTCCGAGACAGCGACCTGGTAAAGCTCTTTCGGGTGGGCTTTCACCTGCTCTGCCGAAAAGAGCCGCCGGCGGCCGTGACCACGACGCCCGCGCTCAAGCTGTTGCGCTCTTTGATGGACCTTAAGGACTTCTTACCGATGCCCGTTTGAAGGAGTCCCGCACAAACCTTAGTCGCGGGCAGTTTTCGTTCGCGCGAAAATTGCCCGGCTTTTTTCCGCGAGCGAAGCGGTTCACGCCGACGGATCTCTTGCAACGTTAAGGTAACGTTTCGCGCAAGCTTGTCCCCCTTGAACGTATCTTCAGCCCAAGCGAGACTTGGCGAGTGTCCGCGCTGCTATTATGGTAAAATAGCAAGTGACCATGCCACGATCGTTCTTGCTGATTAACGCGAATGTCGTTCGACCGCCGGTTAGTCCCATCGGTTTAGAATACATTGGTGAATATCTAGTAAGCTCGGGCGTGGATGTTGCTATCCTCGACCTCTCGTGGGAAGCGCGGTGGCAGAGCGCGATTTCGCGGGCGATCGAGCGCGAGCGGCCCTTGGCCGTGGGTATCGGCTTTCGAAATTTGGATGATTGCTCCAGCGCCAGCCAAACGACTTTTCTAGCTTGGCTGAAACAACTCGTCTCGGCGGTTAAAAGCCGGACCGAATCGCCGGTCGTGCTGGGCGGCGTGGGTTTTTCGATCGCGCCCAAGGCGATCTTACAGGAGACGCGAGCCGACTTCGGTATCGTGGGCGACGGGGAGGAGGCGATCGCCGCGCTGCTACTATGTTTGCGCCAAGCCGGCGATTACGCGAGAGTTCCGAATTTGCTCTTTTGGCACGGGCAAGAGGTTCGTTGTACCGCCAGGGCTGACGTCGACGTATCGTGTCTGCCGACCCCGCGCCGCCGGCTGTTTGACAACCCGCGCTATCAAGCGGAAGGCGGTATGGTCGGCGTCGAAACCAAAAGGGGATGCCCGGAGAAATGCATTTATTGCGTGGACCCGTTGACCAAGGGAGATAGATTGCGGTTTCGATCACCGCAATCCGTGGTCTCGGAGATTCAAAACCTTACTGATCAGCGGGTCTATTGGTTTCATATCTGTGATAGTGAATTCAATATCTCCCCGGACCACGCAAAACGGGTTTGTCGCGCGCTAATCGACGCGGGACTTGGAAGTCGAATCCACTGGTACGCCTACTGTGCGCCTCTGCCTTTTGACGAGGAGCTGGCTCGGCTCATGGTTACGTCCGGGTGCGCGGGCTTAAACTTCGGGGTGGACTCGTTGTGCGATGCGATGCTCGAACAGCTTGGAAGAAGACATCGGGTAAGCGACATCGAAGGGCTGGTTGGAATTTTACGCAGAGCTGGGATCAATTTTATATTTGATTTATTGCTAGGCGGAATCGGGGAGACCGAAGAGACGCTGCGAATAAGTCAGGAAGAATCTCGACGCTTGGAAATACCTCTGATAGGTGTAGCCGAGGGGATACGAATCTATCCGGGGACGGCGCTTTGGAGGCGTTTGTCGTCAGCGGGTCAGATCGAGTCGACGGTGAGCGATCTACTCGATCCACGATTTTACTTTTCGCCCGCTCTCGGAAAGAACCCGATCAATTGCATACGCGATATTATCGGCGATGATTCGCGCTACCTTTTGCTTGACCGAGACGGACAGGAGCGCAACTACAACTACGTCGGAGACAGTCGTTTATGTAGAGCGATCGCCGAGGGCGCTCGCGGCGCGTATTGGGACATTATTCAAAGATCGCGTATCGAATAGAAGTTATAACCATTACAGGATAAATGCCTTTTAAGTTCGAGGCCGCGGTCGCGTTTTTCGCCGACCCCGGAAGCAGCCATCCGCCAAGCGCGTCGGCGAAAACGCGATTCTTGTACAACCTAAGTCGAGTGCTTTTTTGCTCTTTCAATTAATTCAAACAGAGACGTCATCTTGTCTTTGGGCGGAGCCAAAAAGAGTTCCCGTTGCGCGTCGCTGTAATGCTCCCGGATGAAATCCTCAACCGGAAAATGCTCAAACCAACAATCGAGCACTTTATGACACGGCAACCCCTGTTTGAGCGAGCGGCAGTACGCGAAGCTGAGATAATGCCCCAACATGCGGCAATAGGTTCGGCGTTCGTCGTAGTCGTCGATCATCGCTTTTCGATTATTTTGTAAGCTACCCGAGGTCGCTCCGAATCAAAGGGCATCTCGCTTCGCCGTTACCATTTACCGCTCTTATTCGCGCTCGGTTTGGGATAACCGGCGATTGCCGACAACGACTTTTTTATATCTTCTTCGGGCAGCACGTAATCCTGTAGCTTGCCCTGGAAGAACGCGTCGTAGCCGGCCAAGTCCATCATGCCGTGACCGCTGAGATTAAATAATATAACCTTTTGCTTTTTCTCTTCTTTCGCCTTTTTCGCCTCGCGAATCACCGCCGCCACGGCATGGCTGGTTTCAGGCGCGATAATAATTCCCTCGGTGCGCGCGAAGGTCACCGCGGCTTGATAACACTCGTTCTGCACCATGGCCTGCGGCGTCAGCAAGCCCTCTACTATCGCCTGTGAAACCAGGGGCGCCATACCGTGGTACCTGAGACCGCCCGCGTGAATCGGCGGCGGGATAAACGCGTGGCCGAGCGAATACATGGCGAGCAAGGGCGTCATCTTGGCGGTATCGCCGTGGTCGTAGACAAAAGGCGCGCGCGTCATCGTCGGACAAGAGGCCGGCTCGACCGGAATGATCTCGATCTGCGCACCGTTGATCTTATCGTTCACAAAGGGAAAGGCGAGACCGGCGAAATTGCTGCCGCCCCCGGCGCAGCCGATGACCACATCCGGTTTTTTCTCGCCGAACATCTCGAGCTGCTTTTTGGCTTCCAGCCCGATGACGGTCTGGTGTAATAAAACGTGGTTCAAGACGCTTCCAAGAGAATAGCGCGTTTCTCCGCTTTTATCCGTGACCGCGGCCTCCACCGCCTCGCTGATGGCGATGCCGAGACTGCCCGGAGTATCCGGCGTCGCGGCGAGAATCTCGCGGCCCGCGTTGGTTTCCTTACTCGGGCTGGCTACACAGTCGGCGTTCCAGGTCTGCATCATAATCTTTCTAAAAGGCTTTTGGTCAAAGCTTATGCGCACCATGAAAACCTTACACTCCAACCCCAGGAGCGAACAGGCAAAAGCCAGCGCGCTGCCCCACTGACCCGCACCGGTTTCCGTGGTCAGCCGTTTGATGCCGAAGGTTTTATTATACCAAGCTTGGGCCACGGCGGTGTTCGGCTTATGACTGCCCGGAGGCGAAAGACTCTCATTCTTATAATAAATTCTAGCGGGCGTATCTAAAGCCTTCTCCAAATAGACCGCACGATGCAGAGGCGAGGGCCGCCAGCGGTATAGAAGGTTCAGCACCTCGTCGGGAATTTTGATCCAACGACTCTGACTGACCTCCTGTTCGATGAGGTTCATGGGAAACACGGGCGCGAGCATATCCGGTGATATGGGGTTGCCGTCCGGTCCCAGCGGCGGCTGTAGCGGCGATGGTAAGTCAGCGGCCAGGTTGTACCACTGTCGCGGGATCTCGCCTTCGTTTAGAAAAACCTTTACGCTCATCTGTCTACTCCTTTGGCTTAATTTGGACCTAGGCGCCAAACGGCTATACTCGGTTTCGAGTCGATACCTCGGTTGCTTGTTCTAGATAGACCGAGTCGGAGCTTTTTTCAACTCTTTACCGGGCTTGAATCGACTTTTATTCCGACTGAAGCGGTCAAATCCGCCATATTGACCTTACGATCGAGAGAACATTTCGCTCGACTCGTACCACCTCCGCGAAATACCGACGACCGCGATCCATTTCGATTCGATCCACGCCGAGTACTCACCCGGGTCGATACATCGATTTTGCAACTCGTGTCTCGACCTCGGGACCTCCCGGGCGAATTGGGGCGTCAGCGATATTGGATTTTAGCTTGAGAGAGAGCGGATAAAGAGGCTGACATAATTGACGGCTCCCCCCTCGATTGGCGTTATTCGTGAGCTTTCAGATGCGCGGTTGCCGAGTGGATTCAGGTAGACCTTAACGTTGCAAAAAATCCGTCGGCGTGAAGCGCTTCGCTCGCGAAAAGTAGCGCGAACTAAGAATGCTCTAAGCTGCGGAAAAAAAAGTGCCGCGCGTATTTATTTCATCGCTTTTTTCGCATTTCCGCTCGACGCTTTTTACAACGTTAAGGTTGAGCGAGAAGCATCATCGCGCGATAGGGCGAAAACAAACCGAGCTCGATTGCTCATTAACTGCTCGAAGTCTATGATGCAGCTTCGACTGGACTTCTACCAAGGGAGTAGGCTTTGAAGATTCGATTACCGCGGCGTATTTGGTACGAGAACGATTGCTTAGAGATCGATCTACCGGAGCACTGGGAGGTGGAGGTTTGCCCCATGGCCGGGGCGCGACAACCGGCGCTGAGCGTCGCCCAGATAACGGCGGCCGTTGACAATCCCATCGGCACCTCGCGGCTTCGAGATCTCGCTCGAGGGAGGAAAAAAGCGGTGATCGTTTTTGACGATATGACTCGGCCGACGCGCGCGTACGAAATCGCCCCGCTCGTGATCGATGAGCTTACGCGCGGCGGAATCGCGGAAAGCGACATCAGTTTCGTCTGCGCCTTGGGTACGCACGGGGCTCTCACCCAAATTGATTTCCGTAAGAAGCTGGGCAGCTCGTTGGTAGAACGTTTCCGGGTTTACAATCACAACTGTTACGAAAATTGCGTCGAGGTCGGGACGACCTCCCGCGGTACCAGATTGCTGGTTAACCGCGAAGTCATGCAAGCGGACCTAAAGGTCGCGATCGGCTGCGTCACCGCGCACGCTCAGGTCGGGTTCAGCGGCGGCGGCAAGGCGATTCTTCCCGGGGTCGCGCACATCGACAGCGTCGCTAACTTCCATATAGCTGTTGAGGCCCAGGACAAGTCGAGCACCGGGCTTGGCAACTTCGATCGGAACGTGATGCGTTTCGATTGCGAGGAGGCCGCGCGGATAGCGGGTCTGGATTTCAAAATCGACGTGGTGGTCAACCAAAAGGGAGAGACCGCAGCGCTTTTCGCGGGCGACTTCGAGCAGGCTCACGCCGAAGCGGTAAAGCTCGCGCGGCGAGCTTACGCCACCGAGCCGCGGCCGAGGGACAAGGACCTGGTGATCGCCAACGCGTTCGCTAAGCCCAACGAGCTCGCTATCGGATACCTGGTGGGAATACTCGCTTTAAAAAATCTCAGCGGCACGGTTGTGATCATCGCCGACTCGCCCGAAGGTCAAGTCGTGCACTATCTGCTCGGTCGTTTCGGTCGGAACTTCGGCGGCCGGCAGTACCCCATCGCCAGGACGCTTCCGAGCGCCAGGCTGATCATCCAGGCGCCCCACCCGGACAGAACCTTCGCGGACTGGTTCGCCAACGCGGAGGAGATCACGCTGACCCACGACTGGAAAAGCACCTTAGATGCGCTCCAGCCGCAGCTCGAATCCAGGCCGCGGGTAGCGGTCATCCCCACGGCGACCATGCAGTATTACGCCTATTAGTTTCGATTTTTCGCTAAGCTAAAATAGATAGGAGAAAGGAGAATAGCCATGAAAAAACGACTACTCGGTAACTCGGATATGAACCTATCGCTGATCGGGTTTGGCGCGTGGGCGATTGGCGGAGAGTGGACCTGGGGTTGGGGCGTGCAAGACGATAACGATTCCATCGCCGCGATTCACCGCGCGCTCGACAGAGGTATCAATTGGATCGATACCGCGCCGGTTTACGGATTGGGTCGTTCCGAGCGGGTAGTGGGAAAAGCCATCAAGGAGCGACGAGACAAGCCTTACGTCTTTACCAAGTGCTCCATGGTCTGGGATCAGCGGTCTAAGGTGTCCAACTCGCTAAAGCGCGAGTCGATTCGCGCGGAAGTAGAGGCTAGCCTGTCCCGCCTCGGGGTTGATGTGATCGATCTCTATCAAATTCATTGGCCGGTTCCGGAGCAACAAATAGAAGAGGGGTGGGAAACCCTGGCCGAGCTCAAGCGGGAGGGATTGGTCCGCAATATAGGCGTTTCGAATTTTTCCGTCGAGCAGATGGAACGAGCACAGAAGATCACCACCATCACCTCGTTGCAGCCACCTTATAATCTGATTCGTCGGGATATTGAGAAGGGGATACTGCCCTATTGCCAAGAGAAGGGTATAGGCGTGATTTGTTACTCTACCATGGCCTCGGGTTTGCTTTCCGGTGGGATGAGCCGAGAACGGCTCGAAAAGATGGATCCGAGCGATTGGCGAAAGACCAAGAATGATCTGTTTCAAGAGCCCGCGTTGAGCCGGTGCCTAAAACTACAAGACCTTTTAAGGGAAATCGGATCGCAATACGGCCGAACCGCCGGCGAAACGGCTATCGCCTGGACGTTGCGCAATCCAGCGATAACCGCGGCGATTGTTGGGATGCGGCGGCCTGAACAGGTCGAGGGAGTTTTCCGGGCGGGGGAAATGAATCTATCGGATACGGATATTAAGAAGATAGAGGCGTTTTTTCATCAACGTGAGGGGTAGTTTCTAAGAGCGTGTCTAATAAGGTCCGACCGAGTATTTCGGGCGGGACGGCCTCGTCTGCGGCATCGCCGCTGCTCGAAATAGCGTTGCCATTGCATCGTCGTCGCTACTTGCGGCCGGGGTTGTCGCGCTGCGAAATACTTCGGAAGGATTCATTAGGCGGGCTCTAGTTGCACTATTTTCTTCCTTGTTCGATTGACCCGATGCGGCCTTAGGAAACTACTAATCGGTAAAATGCAAAGCTATATTCGGGTCTTATATGCGAGCTAGGCACGCACCGCGTTCATTACAATACGCTTCGAGTAAGCGCTCTCAGCCGATGTCGCCAATCTGGTCGAAATCAGGCGTTCAATAACTCGATTTAGTCCAAGGGTCGGATAAAAATATGATGTGCTATAAAAAACAAATCTCTTTATTGATGTTCCTATACGGATATGCGCTGGGCGGTTGTGCTTCAGACCCGGTGGTCCTAACAGACGCTAGCACGGGGAATCAGGATGCCGAAGAGGACCATGAAGGTCAAATAGCGGCGGCAGGACCGAGTACTATCGACTCCGATTTACATGCTCAACGTGTGGTGGAAGCGATGAAGGTCGGCTGGAATCTCGGTAACTCCATGGATTCGTGGTCCGGCGACAGCTACACCCAAGGTTGGATCGAAAGGTCGGCGAATCGGATGCCGGCAACGTACGAAACGGCCTGGGGCAATCCGGCGACTACCAAGGCCTTGATCGATAAGGTCAAAGCGCAGGGTTTCGGCGCCGTGAGGATCCCGGTCACGTGGGGGCCGCATATCGATGAAGATGGAATAATCGACGCGGCCTGGATGGACCGCGTCAACGAGATAGTCGACTACGTGATAGACAACGATCTGTACGGCATCATCGACGTACATCACGACACCGGAGCAAATGCAGCGTGCTGGATACGCGCTTCTCAAAACGGGATGGAAGAACGCAGGGAAAAATTCGCGAATCTTTGGACGAACATAGCGCTGCGCTTTCGGGATTATAACGCCCGACTTCTCTTTGAGGGTTTCAATGAGATCCTGGACGAGCGCAGCTCTTGGTCAGCGCCGGATGCCGACTCGCTTGAGATGGTCAACGAGCTCAATCAGCTTTTCGTAGATACCGTAAGAGCGACCGGCGGCAACAACCAGGGACGTCTTCTCGTCGTAGCGACTTACGCCGCTTCGACCGCGCAGCTCGTGATCGACGGATTCAAGCTTCCCGAAGACACGATTGAAAACCGGTTGATTGTCGACATGCACGACTATTCGCCCCAGGATTTTGCCTGGCAGCAAAAGGAGGTGACCTGGACCACAACGCGCGACACCTGGGGGACGGAAGCGGATATCGATCAGCTGCAGGAGATTTTCAATCGTATCGAAGGGCGTTTTACTAGCCGTAGTATACCGGTCATCATCGGCGAGTTCGGCACCTGTAACAAGCAGAACACCGAAGCGCGAGTGAATCACGCCGAAAGCTATATCGGCCTGGCAAAAAGAAAAGAGATCCCCTGTTTTTGGTGGGACCAAGGGGGGAGATTCGGTTCGGCGGCTTCCGGGTATTACGAGGGGGGCGGTTTGATCAACCGGACCACGCTCGAATGGGTTTACCCGGAGCTTTCCGACGCGATCGTCGAGGCGGCTCAAGAATAATAGGTGTTCCGATCAGTCCGGGTTAAAATCCACAACTAATTCTTAGCGGCAGGAAGATTTTTAACGTTTTATTTCTCTTATTGGTCACCGATCGAGATTTGCATTTGAAAAGATGACGTTCTACCGATTTTCTTATTACTTGGACGCCAATTCCGAGGTTTTCATCCCCTCACCATCGGTACGAGCTTGGAACGTAGTATGCGCCGATCGCGGGTTAGCAATTTAACGCCGTGTACGACGCTTGTCGCCGCGATGATCTCGTCGGCCGGGTCGCTGGAAAAGTCAAGCGCGGAAATAGCGCGACAGACCTGTATCGAAATAGGCCATACATGAATACGTTCAAGGATTTTAGTAAGCCCGGCGTGATCGAGAGACAAAGCGATCCGGCCGAGCTGGTGCAGTTTGGCTATCTCCCATATCACGATCGCCGAGATGCTCCACTGATCGCGCAGTGCGTGGCGCTCTTTAGCGCGAAGCGTTCCGTCGATGGCATTTAACAATATATGCGTGTCAAGATTCAGCATCCCACTTTAATCCGGTGCGGAAAATATCACCCCGTATACCGACTTGACCGCGTAATGCACCGATCAAGTCTTCATCGGTGCGCTTAGCGCGAATCGGTATCAATTTCGCCACGGGCTTGCCGTGCTTGGTGATAACCAGCCCCTCTTCGTCTACGCTGTCGAGTAGAGATAGGCATTGCTCCTTAAATTTTGCGGCCGCGATTGTCTTTACGCTCATGGGAATAACGTAAAACAAGTCATATTTTATGTCCAGTCAAAAAAATGGTCACTTTCATATCACATAGCGAGTTACATGTATTGATCGAAGCGAAATCTCGTTGTCTTAAACTCGCTCTTTTATGCTCTAGGTTGACGAGACCGACTACTTCGGCGGCGGTTTACTGTTTCTTGAGTTGAGTATTTCCATTTGCAGCGCCTGGTGATTTAACGCGTTGACAAAAGCCAAGGCGCTCGCCATTACCACGTCGATGTGGGTGCCTTGTCCGTGGGAAACAAGCTCTTTTTCCGCGATTTTTACGCTGGCGCGCGCCTGCGCATCCGCTCCTCCGGTAAGCGCCGTCAGGCCGTAGTCTTCTAGGGTGACCGAATCGTTATCGGTCGCCTGTCGAATGGCTTCGATCACCGCGTTCACCGGGCCGTTGCCGGTCGCTTCAGAGGTGTGTTGTTGCCCGTTATATGCGACCGTTGCCTTCGCCCAGGGCTCGGTCTCCGTACCGCCTTTGAATTCGATGTTGATTAATTCATAGCGCGATCGAATATTGTAGGTATCCTCCGCGACCAAGGCGTGAAGATCCTCATCGTAGATATTCTTTTTCTTATCCGCCAACACTTTAAACCGTTCAAAAACGGCCGCGAGCTGCGTGGTGCTGAGTCGATATCCCAGCGTTATCAAGCGGTCCTGTAACGCGTAGCGACCGGAATGTTTACCCAAGATGATCTTTGACTCGGTGACTCCGACATCCGCGGGACGCATGATTTCGTATGTCCTCGGGTCCGAAAGCATCCCGTGCTGATGAATCCCCGCCTCGTGTGCAAAGGCGTTTCGCCCCACGATCGGTTTGGTCGCGGGCACGGGCATCCCGGTGATCTCACTGACGATCCGGCTGACGGCCGCGATTTCCTGGGTCTTAATCCCGGTGTTGCAACCGAAGAGATCCTTGCGCACTTTGATCGCCATGACGATCTCTTCCAGCGAGGCATTCCCCGCCCGCTCGCCGATGCCGTTGACGCAACACTCGACTTGCCGCGCTCCGGTCGCTATCGCCGCCAAGGAGTTGGCTACCGCGAGCCCGAGGTCATTGTGGCAATGGGTCGAGATGATTACCTCTTTGTCGCCTACCACCTGCGAGATCTCTCCGACGATGGTGGTGTACTCGGAAGGCATGGTGTATCCGACCGTATCGGGGATGTTCAGCACGGTCGCGCCGGCATCGATAGCGCAGGCAAACGCCTCCTTGAGAAAACCAATGTCCGAACGCGTGGCGTCTTCCGCGGAAAACTCCACGCTGTCACAGAACGAACGGCACAAGCCCACTCCACGCCGAATCTCTTCCAACACCTGTTCGCGTGTCAGCTTGAGCTTATATTTCATGTGAAGCTCGCTCGTGGCGATAAAAACGTGAAGGCGCGGCCGCGCCGCTGCCTTAACGCCTTCCCAGGCGGCCAGAATGTCTTGCTCGCGCGTTCGGCACAAGCCCGCGACTTGACTCTTCTCGACCACCGCCGCGATTTGCTTGACCGACGCGATTTCGCCGCGCGATGCCGCGGGAAACCCCGCCTCGATGACATCGACACCGAGATCTTCCAAACGGCGCGCCAAGCGAAGCTTTTCCTCCAGGGTCATGCTGCAACCGGGCGACTGCTCGCCGTCGCGCAGCGTGGTATCGAAGATATATACGTAACCGTCTGTGATCATGCTCTATTACCCTCGATCAAACGCGTTTCCCGCGCTTCTCTCCAATTTTTGACGCTCCGGACCCGAACGCGGGCCGCAAACTCGGTGCCACCGTTTCGGGCTCTGGCATGTGTGGAGTAATCTGATCCTTGACTAACTTATATTCCAGTCCGTCCACCATCGCGTGCCAGCTCGCCGCTATGATGTTCGGGCTCACGCCGACAGTGCCCCAAACCTCATCACCGTCGCTCGATTGAAGCAACACGCGAACCACCGACCCGGTGCCGTCCTTGCTGCTTAATACGCGGACTTTATAGTCTAACAACCTCACGCTATTGAGCGCCGGATAGAACTTGTCGATCAAACGCCGCAACCCGAGATCCATGGCGTGCACCGGCCCCTCTCCCCGGGCGCTGGTCTTCGCCTCGACACCGCCGACCTCGACCGTGATGCGCGCGATCGACTCTCCTTTCCATAGCCCGCCCTCTTCGCGCTCGCCGTTAAGTCCGATGGATACGTCAAGGCCGAGCAGCCTAAAGTAGTTTGGACGTCTGCCGAACGCTTCGTCGATCACCAGCTTGAACGAAGCCGACGCAGCCTCGAATTGATACCCGTAATTTTCCATCTGTTTGAGGCGATCGAGTATTTTTTGAGTCTCCGGCGCCTTGGGATCCAGCTCGATGCCGAACTCGCTAGCCTTGAGGCAAACGTTGTCCCTTCCTGACAAATCCGAGACCAGAACTCGGCGTTGATTGCCGACCAACGCCGGATCGATATGTTCATACGTGCGGCTGTCCTTGCGGATCGCGTTCGCGTGCACTCCGCCCTTGTGGGCGAAGGCGCTGCGGCCGACATAGGGTTGCGACGCGTTCGGCGAGCGATTGGAAAGCTCGTCGACCATGCGCGATACGTGCGTCAGCATAGCGAGCTGATCTTTGGGAATGCACTCGATACCCATCTTAAGCACCAGCGCGGGAATGATCGAAATCAGATTCGCGTTGCCGCAGCGCTCGCCGTAGCCGTTGATCGCCCCTTGTACCATCGATACGCCCGCTTGAACCGCTCGAATCGAGTTGGCGACCGCCATCTCGCCGTCGTTGTGGGCATGAATGCCGAGCGGTTTAAAAATCGAATTTCGCACCCCTTCGATAGCGTTTTCGATCTGACTCGGCAGCATGCCGCCGTTGGTGTCACATAGAACTATACTATCGGCACCCGCTGCTTGGGCCGTAGCTATCGCTTTAAGCGCGTACTCGGGGTCGTCCACGTATCCGTCGAAAAAGTGTTCGGCGTCGAAAACGAGCTCATCGACGCGGCTTTTTAAATACCGGATCGTATCGTCGATAAGCTCAAGGTTCTGTTCCGGGGAAATGCGCAGCGCGCGGGTCGCTTGAAAAGTCCAGGTTTTTCCGAAAACCGTCAGGCAGGCGAGCCCGGTTTGTAGCAAAGCTTGGATACTCCGATCCTCATCGCACGTGGTATTGTGACGCCTGGTCGCGCCGAACGCGGTGAGCTTGGCTTGTCGCAACTTCAGCCCTTTGCTCGCCTCGAAAAACTCCTTGTCCCTCGGACTGGATGCCGGCCATCCGCCTTCGATATAGGAAATTCCTAGATCATCCAAGAGCTGGGCAATCGTGATCTTGTCTTGAACCGATATCTGAACACTCTCTCCTTGAGTGCCGTCGCGCAGAGTTGTATCGAAGATAGCGACTCGGTTTGTATGCTCTGGGTTACTCATCTCGATTCTCTTTAAGCATTGGTTCTCTCTAAAAGGCCTCTTCTGACGTCTAAGCGCAAAGACTCTTTTCGACCACCTTGGTCAGGCCTTTCGAGGACGGTAAAGCTGATTTCGTACTCTATAATACGAAACTTGGCAAAAGGCCGCTTTTTCGGGGGCACGCCGCGCTTATAAAATCCAATAATATCAATACGTTATTAGTCTTTCTCGGCAGCTTGACGAGAAGTCGTGGCGTAACGACCCGGAGAACGACGCCATTTTGGCGCCGCGGCGACAACAAAAGCTGGCGTAATCCGAGGGCGAGTTGCTCTCTCATTCAGCTATCCCTTTTTCAGTCGCCGCTTCTTTTTTGTAACTGTTCAGGGGGTACTGCCGTTGCGCTACGACTTGTTTGGCCCTAAACGATTACCTTTTTTTGTAACCGTTCAGGGGGGTACTGCCATTTGGCTACGACGACGGCCAATTCATCCCGTAAAACCGGCTTTCGTCCTCGGGCCGGCTCGTCAGGTACAGCAAGTACCATCCTCGC
>JAFGIB010000280.1 GCA_016929805.1 Deltaproteobacteria bacterium
CGTCAGGTACAGCAAGTACCATCCTCGCCGGCCCTGCGGGCGCGCTCGGTTTTACGGGCGAATTGGCCGCCGACTTGTCTGACCCCTGAACGCTTACGTTATTAATGTGTTGAATTGTAAGATCAATCGCTTCGCGCGGTGTCGGATAATGCGACTGCTACCCTTACGTACATCAAGAAGTTTGATACAATAGACTAGCGCAAAAGGGGCGGTAACGACTATCATAAGAACCTAAAAGCATTTGGTTCGATGCCGCGTTTCAAGCCTAAGCGGTATATTACTTCGTGTCAGTAACTATGCCCCCTGGGGAATTAATAGCAATATGCGTGGTAAAGTCGTGCTCGCCGACGTCGTTGATATCGCAGTGATGAAAACTAGGAGACCCGAATGCGCTGGATTACTTTTTCACTTGCTTTAGCACTCACCTTTGTCTTCTCTGATAGGCTTTTTGCTCAGGATCAACCGAGCGTTCCCTACGAAGAGTTCTCCACCAACCGTTTTGTCCCGGCTAACGGTCCGGAGAACTACATCACCGTTGATGGAGCGTACGTCGCCGGCCGGCTCGCTCCCCGCGCGGCGTTCATGATCGATTACGCGCACCGGCCTTTTATTTTGTATGACGCGGGTTGTGATGACGAGGACGAAGGGACCGATTGCTTTCTTGGAGAGCCGCAGAAGGACTTGGTGGGAATGCAGTTGGGTATGAACATCATGGGGTCTTTGACCTTCATCGATCGCATCCAAGTGGGCTTGCTGGTTCCGTTGGCGTATATCGACGGAGAGGGCTTTTACCCGGAGGCGGCCGACGTGGAGATTCGCGGGGGTAGCGCCTTTGCCCTCGGCGATCCCAGACTTAGCGCGAAGGTGGGAATACTCGGCAAGGAAAACGCGGGGTTCTTTCTCGCGGGCGCGCTTTACATGACCGCTCCCATGGGTCACTTGACAGCCGAAAACCGCTTTCTCGGGCATGACGGTTTCACCGGTGGGTTAAGCGCGATAGCGGAGTACCGGCATAAGCTCTTCCGAGTCGCCGCGAATCTGGGCGGGGTCTATCGACCGACGCGTGAGTTGCTATCGACCTCGCTAGGCTCGGAAATGACCTGGGGAATCGGCGGCAGCGTTACCGCTACCCCGTTGCTCAGCGTTCTCGGTGAACTCGTGGGGAGCACGGCGTTTACCGCTCAACTAGACGAAAACCCGATGGAGGTTCGGCTTGCCGGGTTGCTGCGTCAGGGCGACTTTTTGTTCAACCTGGGCGGCGGTCTGGGTTTGGTCGCCGGCGTCGGCGTACCGAACTTTCGCGTACTCGCGGGAGTCGCGTGGCAACCGCACGGGGTCGATGCGGATGGAGACGGCATTCGCGACGACGAGGACTCCTGTCCCGCGGAAGCCGAGGATATGGACGGCTACGCCGACGACGATGGATGTCCGGAAGAAGACAACGACGGCGACGGGTTACCGGATAGCGCCGATAAATGCCCGGCTGAGCAGGAAGACATGGACAAGTTCGAGGACGAGGACGGATGTCCCGATCCCGATAACGACAAGGACGGCATCCCGGATGGCTACGATTCCTGCGTAAACGAGCCCGAGGACAAGGACGGCGACCGAGATGACGACGGCTGTCCCGATCTGGATACAGACCGAGACGGCATCGACGACGCGAATGATAAATGTCCCAAACAGGCCGAGGATACAGACGGCCTCGGCGATGAGGATGGATGTCCGGAAGAGGACTTCGACGGGGACGGCATCCCGGATAACGGCGATGAATGCCCCGAGGAGCCTGAAGACAAAGACGGTTTCGAAGACCATGACGGCTGTCCGGAGGAAGGCAGCGGCGAGCCGGAGCCTAAGCCCGGTAGAGGTCGACGCTAGACTCCTCGCTCTTGACCCCAAGGGATATAAGCAGTACGAAAAGCGAGTGATCAGGGTCCCTCGAAAGGTGGCGCTGACGCGCCTGGTGAAGGCGGCTTTCGGCTTGAGCCTGGCGGTCGGAGTCGCGCGTTGTCAAGCGCCCCGGTTGCCCGGCGAACGGGTCGGCGTCTATCGAGTCATCGGCACGCTGGAAGAAAATAGCTGCGGCTCCACGGGTCTTGCGGCCCCCGATCCCCTTTCGTTCAAGGTAGAAATACGCGACGAACAGGGAGTGGGCGTTTGGGCGGTGCAGGAAAAACCCTTTATTCAAGGCTCCATCAAAAACAACGGTGATTTTCTCTTTCGCCTCGAGGATCGCTTCAGCATTCGTCCCCCGCAGCCTGATCCCGCGACAAAGCTGTATTTTGATCCGGAATCGTATCGTGAGCCGGATGAATGTCACCTTAGTCAAGTCGAGGTTATCAAAGGCACGATTGCGCGCGGGGCAAGCTCGAACGTTCACGATGCGGGCGCGGACGCGGGTCTCGACTTTATCGGCGAAGACATCATTGAGATTCGAACGCTCTCCGGAGCTGACTGCGCGAAGCTACTGGCTTCCGCGGGCGGTCCTTTCGTCGCTCTCCCCTGCCGCGCGACCTATACTTTGGAGGGTGAACTCATCGAGTAGACCTTAACGTTACAAAAAATCCGTCGGCGTAAACCGCTTTCGCTCGCGAAAAATGGCGCGAATTAATTTCATCGCTTTTTCGCGTTTCCGCTCGACGTTTTTCGCATCGTTAAAGTGGACAACTCTTCGTTCCCCGGGGTTGAGCGCTTCGGTCACGACGTGAGATCAAACCAGAAATTAAGTATTCTCGTTATCGGCGTTCGGCTTCTTGCTCTTACGACTATTCCACTTAATCGCATCGTGAAGCGAAGGCCGCTGATTGGTACGCATCGCCAGAATTAATACGCGCGGCGCGTTCATACCGAAGAACAGGCCTCGCGTCGCTTCCTGGCCGCTCACCTCCATAACCCTAAAGCCTTCTTGACGTAGCAGCGCGTATAACTCGTGTAATGAATAAAGCCTGATCGAGTATTCCGAATCGGACTGCCTTCCATCCTCCTGCATCACGGTGCGCTTCACGTGCAGCCTCGAGGTCGAGTAGTTGAACTCGCTTTCCTCCATACAGACGCAGTCGTCTCCCTGGAACCAAACCAAATTCGGTTGTGAGCGAATGGCAAAATCCCGATTGACCACGTCTAGCAAAAGCTTGCCGCCCGCTTTTAACGCCCCATGCAGCCGCGAAAGCACGTCGCGATTGGATTCGTCGTCAAAGAAGCCGAAGGTCGTACCCATACAAATCACGGCGTCGAACGCTCCATCGAATTCGATTTGGCGGATATCCGCGTGAAGAAAATTGATTTTAAGACCTCTATACTGTGCCTCCTCTGCGGCTCGCGTAACCATGGGAAGCGAGAGGTCGAGACCGACGACCAAGTAACCGCGAACCGTCAATTCCACCGCGTGTAAACCGAGACCACAGCCGACGTCGAGGATGGTGGAACCGCGCTCTAGCCCGAGACTCTCGAGAATGAAATCGCACTGCCTACTGACTTGGGGCGGTGAGGGCGGCATGACCGTGCGTAAGTAGTCCTCCGAGAAAAACGATTCCCACCACGGCCGCGGCGCTTTGATCGGCCGCGCTTGCGATTTGTGCTCCTCTCGGTTTGTCGTCGAAACAGCCCGTTCGCCGGTTTGGCTCGAAGCCGAGGACGGCGCCGGCTGCGCGTTTCCCGTTGGATGGGGTGGCGGCTTGACGCTGATCCGTTTTGTCTTCGTTTCAGGAGGAGCGGGTGGAGGAGATAATCGCGCCGCGAAATCCAGCGGCGTGCGCTCGGGCTCGATGGATCCATCGTCGTTCGGCTCGGTAATCGTCATATGCGACGCGCGTTCAGGCGCAGCCTCCGGCGATTCGGTTGACTCGATAAGGTCACTCTGATCGATTTCGTCAATCGGCTCTTCGTCGGCGACGGCATCCTCTTCGAGCGAAAGGTCCCATTCGATCGCTCGCTCCAAATCCGCTTCCGTAAGCTCTTCTTTTTCCTCGTCTTCACTCTCGATCGCTTCTTCGATTTGCGGCATCGGACTATCGGCGGTAAAGCGTTGCTCATCGGCGCTTTGCTCGATCTCCGCTCCGAGCTGCTCGTCCGCCCACTCGCCTTGTTCCGCGGAGATATCGGCCTGAGCGACTCGGACACCGCGTAATCGCTCGTCTTCAAAACCTTCGGCCTCGCCGCCCTCCAGCGCTTCGATCTCTTCAAGATTCGTCTCCGGGATCTCCAAATCCGGCAGCAGTTCCTCCCCGGCCACGCCGTCGCTCTGTTCGACTGCCTCAGCCTCTTGATTACCCCTAGCCTGGATTTGCGGCGACGGCTCGTCTGGAGGAATACTGATTACCCGAGTGCGCTTGACGCTACTTTCGGATGGAATCGAGCTGTCACGCGGCTCAGACGGCGGCGTGCTCGATAAACGATTCGCGGAGCCCGCTCCGGACAACTCATCATCCCGCGGTTTTTCCCCCCGCGCTTCCTCGACCCCACGGTTGAGGCTCAATAAATCGATCCGCGGATCTGTTTTCGCGTCTTCCTCATCCAAGGCGACGCGTATCTGCCCTGTATCCGCGTCGTCATCTAAAAGCTCGATCGTTGAATCCTCGATTACTTGCTCTTCCGATTGGCCGCGAACCTCCGGTCCGCTCTCATCAAATGCAGGCTCGACCAGCTCCGGCGAGCCGATATCGGGTTGCGAATCCGATACGCGCGATTCGTCCAGCGCCGCCGGCGGCTGCTCTTCTAGCGATTCTAAGATCTCCTCTTCCGGCCTTTCCAACGCCGCCGGAGAAGAGATACTGTAGCGTCGAAACTTGCGGATCGAACGGCGTCGTCGCGCAGGTCTTCCGACTTTTTTACTTTCATTCATGCGTGACTCATTTGCGTGCGATTACCTCGCCCATTCGAACGCGCTCGTTGGACCGTTTGACTATAGTCAATTGATCGTCGCCGGGCAGTAAGATTATTGCCGTCGAGCCGAGATGAAAGACTCCTATTTCAGAACCGCGCCGCGACTCGGGACCGTTCCCATTGTAAACGCGAAAACACCCGGCGCGTCCACTGTTCGTCACGACTTCTTTATCAAAGCTGACGCTGATTCGGCCGACGCCCATGGCACCCACCATAACGGTAAGGACCAGGCCGTGTCGCTGGCTTTGTTGAAAGAAAACCACGCGCTCATTATTCGCAAAAAGCTTAGGAATATGGCGAAAGCCGATCTCATTCACCGGAAATAACGTCCCGGGAATGTATCGTACGGCCTCAATCCTTCCGTCGACCGGTGCGTGAACACGGTGATAGTCCCTCGGATGTAGGTAAATTACCGCAAATGTCCCACCTTCGAATAGATCGACTTTTTCTTCATCTGCGATTAGCTCGCTTACCTGGTAAAAACGACCTTTGACGCAAAACGAGCTTCCCTTTTGAATTGAGCCAATTTCCTGTAACACTCCGTCGCAAGGCGCAATCACGCCATCGGGATCAGAGTCAACGGGTCTACACCCTTCCCGAAACCGTCGAGTAAAAAAGGCGTCAAAGGAATCGAATCCCCCTTCGGGTATTTCGATTTCGGATAAATCAACGCCGTAAGCTCGAGAGTAGACCTCGATCGCTCGGTTTACGACAAATCGCGGCGGACGAATTCCGGCGAGCTGTCCCAACGTTCGACTGATTCGATTTCTTGGTAAGACACGGAGTGAAGCTGCGGCGAGGTTACTGAAACGAAAAACCATGAGAGCTTTTAGCGAGTTCGGGGGATATGCGCTATTGCCGAAACGACCATATCAAGCGATTCTATCCGACTCGCTGCAATCGCGTCAAACAGCGCCGATCGCCCATGACATCATATGATGCTATCAGCTATGCTCGTGGAATCCTATGCCGACATTTTTCGATACGGTTCGTGACCTCGAGCGACTCCGACAAATCGTCGCTGTGCTGGTCCGGCATGGCTTCGGGGAACTCGTCCTACGCTCGGGTCTAGGTACCTTGGTTCCGGGAAAGCTGGGCTCATCCGAGAAGAGCAGGGCGAATACCGGAAAGAGAATTCGCCTCGTGTTGGAGGAGCTGGGTGGTTCTTTCGTCAAGCTCGGCCAAATCATCTCTACCCGACCGGATCTCATACCGCAGGAGATCATCGAAGAGCTGAAACGTCTCCAAGACGAGGTTTCCCCGCTTCCTTTCGAAGAGCTGCGCGCCGAGCTTGAAGAGCAATTGGGAGCTCCGATCTCGGAGGTTTTTCGCGATTTCGACGTAACCCCGATGGCCTCGGCCTCGATCGGGCAAGTTCACCGCGCGAAGTTGAATACTAAAGAGGGTTTGGTCGACGTGGTGGTGAAGATTCAGCGGCCGAGGATAAAAAATCTCATTGAACGCGACATGGACCTGCTTTACTGGCTGGCCCATACGGTCGAGCGATCGATTCCGGAAGCGAACATTTATTGTCCGGTTGCGCTGGTGTCCGAATTCGATCGCGCGGTCAGCGCCGAGCTGGACTTCGCGCTCGAGGCGGACAACGCGGAACGTTTCTCCAGAAACTTCGTCGACTGGGATACGGTCGTCTTTCCCAGAGTCTATCGCGAAGCCTCATCGAGAACCGTAATTACCCTCTCCTATCTGCGGGGTCGCAAGGTTAGCGAAGCGGTACACGGAGGCGCGAGCGGCGAGTTCATCGCCCGCGAAGCGATTCGAATCATCGTGAGTATGATTTTCGAGCACGGCTTTTTTCACGCCGATCCACACCCCGGAAATATTCTAATCCTCGGCGAGCCGGAAAAGCCCGTGCTCGGCCTGATCGACCTCGGATTGATAGGTCGACTGAGCCCCGAGCTGCGCGACCGATTGATCGACCTGATGATAGCGATATCTCGAGAAGACAGTCGCGCGATCGTGGACGTCATCTACGCGATCGGCACTCCTTCCAGGAAGATCAATCGCCGCGCCCTCGAATCGGACGTGTCGCGCCTCTCGGATAAGTATTTGGGGAAAAAGATCGGAGATATCGAATTTTCATGTTTGATCCGCGATCTAGCGTCTAGCTGCGTACAATATGGATTAGAATTGCCGCCCGATTTTCTTATGGTCGGCAAGGCGTTGATGACGGTGGAGGGCATCGCCCGGCAGATCTATCCGGATCTCGATCTCTTAGCCGAGGTGGAGCCCTATTTTCTCGAGCTACTGGCACGCCGCTATTCGCCTGAAAAGATCAGCAACGACCTTTTCTATCTCGCGACTCGACTCGGAACCGCAGCCAAGACCCTTCCGGTGCAAGCCCAAGAAATCCTCGATGAAATGCGGCAGGGTCGACTCAGCTTAGAGATACGCGAACCGACTCTCACGCGCACCGCGGACCGACTCGGCAAGAGGGTTTTTACCGCTATTGTATTGGGATCGTTCGTGCTTTCAGCAGCTTTGTTGATCAGTAGAGACCACGACTACGCGGGAATAGCCATGCTCGGCGCGGCTCTTGTCTGGTTTCTGATTCATACGATCTCTCTTGCGGTTGTCGGTACAAAAACCGACAGGTAGTCCAACTACCTTTTCCATATTTCGCAACGTTTTCCGACTTCGGCCGATATCAGAGCTGAACTTGCGTAAAGTGTTTTTAGTGCTAAATTACTGAACGTATAGTCAGAGAATAAAGGAGATACCTATGAAAAGCGCTGAAACTACATTAGATGCTGTTGTAGGCGACCAACGCTCTAGCGAAAAGAGAGAGGTTCTCGATTTTCCGGCGCGATTGCTCATCGATCTCCCACTGGAAACAACGCTGGTTCTGCGCGTGCCCGCGGTCGCGGAAGATGTTGTTTGGACAACTCGCACGTTGGAGGAACCGAGAAAAATATCCAAGTCGATCGTGTTTGATAGAGAAGAGGTACTCGCCTTGATCGTGGCCTCGGAAGCGGAGCGAACGTGGCCCAGGGATCTAGTCGATTGGTGTTGGATGAAGCGCGAATGCCCCGATTTTTTTATCGACATGGCGACCGCGCTCTGTGGAGCAAAGCCGAGCGACGACCGATGTTGGAAGGTCGAACGAATACTCGAATGGCTGGATGTGGATCTAGTTTCAATTACAGTCTCCGAAAGGTTCGAAACGGAGAATCAATCGGTTGCCCGAGCGGCATAGACGAGCTATCGCGCGCGTAAAGCCGCGAGAAGCGCTAAAAAACCTCCCAATCAATAACTTCGTGGCCGTCACAAATAATTTGACATCTGGGCTAACGTTCTGTATTCGTTATTCTTACCTATTCACAAAACCAGTGGATCTCCGTACAGGCGAGGGTTCAATTGCAAAAGCTCACCCAAAGACAAGAAATGGTTCTTAATTACATCGCGGTTTCCATTAATGAACGTGGATATCCGCCGACGTTACGAGAAATCGGCAACCACATGGGAATTCGCAGTACCAATGGCGTGAACGACCATTTGCGAGCCCTGGAAAGAAAAGGCTACTTGTTGCGTGAAGATATGAAATCAAGAGCCTTACGTCCGATAACGACCCGCAAGGAAGGGGAGGATACACAAAATGAGTCGCGGACCAATAACGTGGTTGATATTCCTATTATCGGTCTAGTCGCAGCGGGACAATTGGCCGAAGCGATCGAGCATCCCGAGGACACGGTGCGCGTCGATCGCATGCTGATAGGAAGTACCAAGGACGTTTTCGGTCTTCGCGTTAACGGCGAATCGATGATTAATGCAGGCATTCACAACGGCGATTTCGTTTTCGTGCGCAAGCAGGTCGAAGCGCAGCGCGGCGAAATCGTGGTCGCGCTCGTGGGAGATGAAGCGACCTGTAAGTACTACTTTCCGGAAAACGATTGCATTCGCCTCGAGCCCGCGAACGAGCAGATGAACCCAATAGTGATTCAAAAGAGCGACTGGCGCTCCACTCAAATCCTGGGTGTTGTGGTCGGCCTATATCGACAATTATCTTAGCTCGTGTCTCTCCGATCGCGACTTCTGCTTTCCGGGGGAAGCGTCGCGTTGCTTTGTTTGGTCGGTTTCGCCGATTGCGGAGCTCAAAGCACGACGGGACGTCGGCCTGAAGCGCGAGCCGTGCGAGAAAAAGATCGGGCGCGTCGATTCGAGGCGAAGCCGACGAGATGTGATGGTCAAAGCTCCGGCCTTTGCTCGCGCGTGGTTGCGCCGGGCCCGGGCCGTCACTCAAGTGTTGCCGTCGACGGAGAGCCCGCGAAAGACCTTGAGTCAGGCGAACCGACAGCGGCAATCGATAACCAAGGCGTCCAAACCGAGGGCGAGGCGCCGTTGTGGGTTCCAATTCCGATTGAGAATAGAAGCGATAAAGCCTTGATGCATTTTTACGCGGCCTTGCGCCGCGTCGAGAATGGAGAGGGGCAGGCGCGCATCACATTCTACGGCGCCTCGCACGTCGCTTCCGACCTTTTTACCGGCATCGTTAGGCAAAAGCTTCAAAGCCGATTCGGCGAATCCGGTCCTGGCTTTGTGATGCCGGCGAAACCCTGGAAATGGTATCGCCACAGCGGTATTCGAGTCGAACGATCGCGCGGATGGAAGACCATTCGGGTTGAAGCGCGCGCGCCCAAAGCGGAACGTTACGGCTACGCGGGCGTCGCGTTGGAGTCAAAAGACAAATATGCCTCCGGTGTGATCGAAACGCGCCGTAACGGCGGCCTCAAGGGAGTCGCAAGCCGCTTCGAACTTTTTTATTTAAAACAGCCGCGGGGCGGACACATGGTTGTCTTCATAGACGGAAAGCGAATGAAACGTCTTTCGACCGAGGCGAGCCACTACGAAACGGCGTATGAGATCTTCGAGGCGCCCGAGGCACACCACCGATTCGAAATCCGGACTCAGGGCGACGGAGCGGTTCGGGTTTTCGGCGTGGCGATAGAACGAGATACGCCGGGGATCATCCTGGACACGGTCGGCATCCCGGGAGCTCGCGCCGCGAATCACCTTCTCTGGGACGATACGATCTATCGGGAACACTTGGCGAAACGAACCCCGGATCTCATCGTGCTCGCTTACGGAACGAATGAGGCGGGAGATGATGACGTTGCTATCGAAACCTATGAGAGCGAGCTAGTGAATGTCATGACGCGTATTCGGGAAATAGCGCCTCAAGCGTCGTGCGTGCTCGTAGGACCTTCGGACCGTCCTCTCGAAACCGAGGATAAGAGCTATAGCCCGCGTCCGCGTACCGGACTGATTATCGAATCTCAACGCCGCGTTGCGGCTGAGTTTTCCTGCGGTTTCTTCGACCTTGTCGCCTTTATGGGCGGACCGATGTCGATGCTGCGCTGGGTCGCGGCGGATCCACCGCACGGAGCCTCGGATCATGTCCATTACACCCTACGCGGATACAAACGATTGGCGGAGGTCTTTTCTCAGGCATTGATCGCGGACTATCAACCCCAGGAAGAAAAATCGCGGGTAAACGAGTCCACACCTTAACGTTGCAAAAAATCCGTCGACGTAGAGCGCTTCGCTCGTAAAAATCGCCGATGTTCCTTGCTACGCGCCCATCATCCTCGGCCTCGCTACGAAAAACGGCGAAACTCTAGATTAGAGCCCGTCTCATAAATGCCTCCACTCGTCTTTCGGGCGGGAGGATTTATGAGAAGGGCTCTACTCTTTCTCTAAAAAATCGGCGAAGCCTTTGAGCAAAGCCTTGTAAAACAGCTCGCCGATTACCCGATAACCCGCCGGGGTGGCGTGTTTTAGATCCGAGGTGGCTAAACGCGGCCTCTGTTTATACCAGCGCCATATCGACCTTTCGCCACCCATGGCGGAATAGGTGTTAAAATAGGCGCACTGTTGTGTTAACGCCACGCGTCTCTGCACATCTATCACGCGCGGCAATTTCGCAATCGTTACAACTTTTCCCCGTTTGTCGGTCTCGCCCTGATCGAGCGGTCCGAATAGCAAACACGGATAACCCTTGTCTCCTCGAAACATGCGGACGACCCGAGTCAAATCTCGCTCGTAGTTTTCAAGATTAAGCCATTGATTGAACGCCTCGTTTCCGCCAAATCCTAGAACGATCAAACTCGGATCGCGGTGCTCGATCTGTCTTCGCGTATGCTCCGGTTCCGCATTCAACAAGCGATGCATCTGACCGCCGACCATTCCCAACGAATCGTATATCACGCCCGGAACTCGTCGTTCCAAGGCAACCCCGTAGAGCCGTACCACGCTTCTTCCGGTGCTCTTGACGGTGATCGAATGGGGAGCGTCGTCGAGCTCGATCGTTTCCCATGCGTCTTTCCGTTGCCCGCTTCGCGTACTCCAAGCTCGCCGCTCTTCGCCGTCAACCGTGACCTTAATCGCTCCGCCACGTTGATATGCCTGATAAAAAACCTCAAAACGCGAAACGCGGCGGCCGATCGGCCCGGTTTTTACGGTAGCGAATTGGGCACTCGACCCCGCGGTTCCCTGGACCTGAACACCACCATAACCGTACCAATCGGTGCCGAGCGCTTTATAAACCAAGGAAAATATTTTCCATCCGCCATCGGCGCGGTGACGGATATCGCGATGCCGATAATGCATGGTGCCGCGGGATATAAGGATAAAACCGTGCCCGGCGTCGCCGAAACGCGACTGAAGGCGCCGCCGTAGCGTCGAGGTGATGTGATCCGACGCGACCGCGGAGTCTCCGTAATGGGCAATACGCGTTATCGCTCCGGTTTCGCCTTTCGCGGTCCGCTTTAAATCCAGATAAAAAGCAGCCAGCGCGCGTCCCCCGGGATCTTCAATCTGCTGCTTCAACCCCTCGTACTCTTCAGGCGCGACCCGCGCACGAACCGAACGCGTCGGTTCATACTCTCCGGTCCGCTCCAATGCGCGGGAATCGACATCTCCCTTAACGCCTTTGCCCCGAATCGCAACAACATTGGTTGCAACTTCCGGTGATGCAGTCGAAGCGCTAAGAGCCTGTCTAATAAGGTACGAACGAGTATTTCGCAGCGCGACGGTCCAAGATGCAAGGAGCCGCGACGAAGGACTAGCAGCGCTATTTCGAGGGGCGAGCGACGCCGCAGATTGGGCCGTCCCGCCCGAAAGACGAGCGGAGGACCCTTCTAAAGACGCTCTAAGCTGCGGTGCCCCTTGATCGACGATAATCGCTCGTCTAATAGACCTTCGTAATCGATTTCGGCTCCAATGCTGTAGCTGCCTTACTAACCGCGAGGATTTGGTATCGATCGGTTCAGAGAAAAAGCTCGATCGAGGCAGATGGTATACCAGCAGAAGCGCCAGCGCGATGACGATAACCGGTAGCCTAATTTCCAATCTGATTCTGCTTTTGCTCCTCGAGCAGGCCGATCCCGATCGCCATCGCCTGACGTACGCGTTTCAGCAACTCCTCGTCGCTTTCGATCTTCCGCATCGCTTGATCGAGTTTATTGTTCAAGGCGTCGACCCGCTTTTGCAGCTCATCGTTGTTATTCTCCAATATTCCGATGGAGGACCTCGCGTTGGTCAGCTCATCTGCTTTCGAATCGCGTTCATCGGCTACCTCGGCTAACGATTCTTCCAGGTTTCTTTTTTCATCCTCGATGCGGTGAATCTTTCCCTTCAATGCTTCGAGCTTTTGTCCGGCCTCAAACGCCGCCCGCGCTAGTTGCTCCATTTCCGTGGCGTTCTGCCGCTTGGACTCACTAATCTCTTGAGCGTGTTTCTCCTCAAGCTCCTGTCTTAAGGCACGCAGCGCTTCCTCGTGGTTTTCTCGCTCGGTCTCCAGGGCGCTCTGCCGCTCCGCTTCCATCTGCTTGATCTTTTCCCCCGTCTTCTCCTCCGCGCGGTCCAGCTCGGCTTCGAGCTCTCTCGACTTCGATTCGATTCTCTCCAATCGCGTTTTCATCTCGTCGAAACGCTTATTGGCTAGATCCTTATCCGACGCGAGAATTCGCCCTCTATCTCGCTCGCGCGCGAGATCCGCTTCCAACACGGTAACGTTATCCCTTAGATCCGCGATCTCTCGCGCCAACTTGAGGTTTTCATCTCTCGCCTCCAGCAACTGCTTGTCCCGGCTGCTAAGCTGATCCTTTAGTTCGAGTATCTCGTGATCTTTTCTATTGAGCTTCTCCTTGATGTCTAAAAATTCGCGATCGCGGTTGGTGCCCGCTCCTTTTTTGAGAGACGCCGCGCTTCGTTCAGCCTGTAACTCCTTCTGTAATCGTATAATCGTCTGCTCGGCCTCGCCGACCTCTCTTCGCAGCATTTCGTTTTCTGACGCGCTTTCGCGCGAGCTATCAAATGCCAATTGGGGTTCGGGCTCGGGCTCGGGTTCTGAGATCATTTCGGGCTCGGGTTCAATCATAGGCTCAGGCTCGTTTTTCTCCGGTTTTTCTCCCTGCTGTTCAACGCCGGTCATCAGCGACTCAAATGCGTCATTCGCGAACTGGTCGGCATCTTCCACGAGATAGGTCGCCTCCTCCGCGATAATCTCGCTCTCCGAAGCGCCATCCTCTGACGTCAGGACTATCTCATCGTCGACTTCAATTATCTCTTCGATATCCTCCTCGTGGTATTCTTTTGCACCTTCCTCCAACTCGATTAGTTCTTTCGCGCTTTCGAGCACCTGGTCAAAAGAAATGGGCTTATGAAGGTATTTCTGAGCATGAGTCCGAAGTCTACTGTGCTGTTCGAAGGTTTCGGCGCTTGCCTCACTTGATAGAATGACTAACGGTATATCCTTAAGACCCGTATTTTTTTTAATCTTTTTACAAACTAGAAAACCATTCATGCCCGGAAGCTCAATGGTCAATAAGATGAGATCGGGCATGGTCGCCGCGGCATGTTCCAAGCCGGAAGGTCCGTCATCTACGAGATCGACTATCGCTCCGAGGTTTTCAAAGCCGGCCTTGATCTCTTGGGCAAAGTCCTTGTCTTGTTCGAAAAATAGTATTCGCTTAGCCATGCCGCCTCCTTCACGCGCTTGAGGCCCGCGAAATAAAAACTGCCCGTTTTAGCTTCCCGTCCGCCGGCCGCATTCGATCTCGATCGCTTTTCGATAGCAAAATTTTCAATGTGACTTTACTGATAATACAGTTCTGCTTTCTCAAACCTAACGTACTAGGCTCCGAATCCGGTCGCGACCAGCGGTAAGTTTTTTTTCACGGGGCCCTAGCATTTGAAATAGTAGCGCTAGAAACGATAACAATACAATAGTTGCCCTGGTTCGAGGGTGTCAATCTTCCGAACGAAGACTTTTCGCGGGGTAATTCTTGTGAAACAATGATCCAAAGGGACAAACGCGATGGTATCGGTTTCGGTAAAAGCCGATCGGCTCGCTCAACGCGCTGCCTCCATTGTCGATTCGAGCATGCGGATAGCTTACATTCGTCATTTGCTCCAGCGAATGGATGTGGTTCAAGTCGCCGATCTCATCATAGTAACAAAAGCGAATGCCGAAGCGCGAAATCCTACGCATTCGAAGCTTCTCTTAAACCTCTCATTGGCGCTTGCGGACCAATCTTGCGAGCACCTTCGGCAAGCCGTGGCCGCTTTGTTGGAATCTCGCGACCAGCACGAATTAGCGCGAATGCTTCGAAGGATCCCGGCCGTTACGGATCGAGAGAACATTCGCATTCCCGACTTTGGATTGGGACGGCAGGTAACGCTCGGAGAACGAAAAGCTCTGGCGAGGCGAAATAACAGAGAGATAATCGCGCGTGCTATTCGAGATCCGAGCGCTTCAGTTATTCGAGTATTGTTGGAAAACCCGGCTCTCACTGAATCTGACGTCCTAAAGCTGTGCTCTCAGCGACCGATGGCGCAGGAAGTACTTCGTGAGGTATTTCACAATTGGCGTTGGATCGTTCGATATAGGGTTAAAATGGCGATTGTTCTAAACCCCCATACGCCGCTCGACATTGCTCTTCAGCTTATTCCACATCTCAAAGCGCAGGATAAACGCCGAGTAGTCGAAACCCCAAACCTGGCTAAGGAGCTCTACGAATCGTGCCAACGCAACCCTTCGAACAGAGGGATTCATTGAGGACGTGTACCGCCAATTCGCCGCGATTCTCGCGCGCGGTCGGCGGTTTTTTTTTAGGAAATCGCCAAACTCTAGACTAGCCCGAAGGCTGTTTTCTCTCGGGATTTCGACCCCCTCCTGCGTCGTTTGAATCGGAGCCGGTTGGCTTTTTCGTAATCGAGACCTCGATATCATCATTACTCGCGAGGCCGCGTTTAAAATTCTTTATCGCTTTTCCCATCCCTTCGCCGATCTGAGGTAGCCGCGTCGCTCCGAAAACCAAAACGGCTAACAACAAAATGACGATTAGTTCTCCCAAACCGAGATGTGGCATACCATCGCTCCGACTTGCTCGTTCTACTGAACGTTTACTCTCTAACCGAGCAGCAAAGTAAGCTTACGACGCGCTCTTTGACGTAGCAAGACGATGAAACAAAACGAGCGAACAAATCCCGGAAGATGTTTCTACGTCGATAAAATCCCGACAAGGCCGGCGGTTGTAGTCCTTAGCTCTACGATATCTCTCGTTGTCGTGGCTCTTTATCTCCGCTCCGCGTCGGAATACAAAACAAGCGAAACCAAGGTAAGCAAAGAAGTTCAATACCTATCGCGGACGCCCGAACGCGCCGCGGAGGGTTTTTTAGCCGCGCTCACGAGAAACGATATCAAACTCGCGCTCGCGCTCAGTCGAGGCAAGGCGCGACAAAAAGTGCTCGATGGAACCATTATCGATGATCTCGCCGACTATTGGCCGAAACCGTTAGAACTTCCAGGCGGCGAATCGGTCAACTCTCTTTCCGTCGAAAATCGAACCGATTTGCGGAACAAACCGAGAGCGCTCACTGCTCCGACTCGTCGCGGCGAAACAGTGCGCGGCCGCAAGCGGTACGACAAGCCGGAAAAGGGACAGAAGCCCGTTTTACATGAGCCGTCGCTGAAAGCTGAGCCACGAACGGCTAACACTCGCGAACGGCTACGAGAACCTCTGCTCCTGGTAGTTCAGGAAAGTCACAGAAACGCTACAGATCGACTTATTCTCAAGGGAGCCATTGAAAGTAACAATGCACGTCGCGTTCGGCTTGGCGAAGTCGAAATGGAGGTTATCAGACGAGGCCAACGCTGGTACGTCGCCGGGGTACGCTTTGGGCCCTTGACCGAACGATAGACCGCTGACGGTGATTTCCCGGCCAGACCTTAACCTTGCAAAACCGCGTCGGCGTAAACCGCCCGGGGCTCGCGAAAAACAGCGCGAACCAAGGCACCTGGCAGAAATAAACTTGCCATCCGCGGTCTCGCCACGGGTCCGTTCGCGGCTTTCGTCCTCGGAAAAATCCTCGAAATATTTCTAATATTCCTGCGGTTTTTCCTGCGGGCGCACTCGCGATCGAACTCCGTGGACGCGACCGGTCTTGGCAAATTTATTTCTGCCAGGTGCCTAAGGGCGTGCTCACTTCTTTTGAACCTCACCCAGGGTGCACGAAGCTCGGGTCTAAAAAAAAGCTCCGCGCGCCCTATTTCATCGCTTCTTTCCCGTTTCCGCTCGACGTTTTTTGCAACGTTGAGGTAGACAAAGAGAAATCAAGGCGCTAAAAAATCGGCCTCTCGGTATTGGCGCCGTTGCCAAGTGGTAAGGCAGAGGTTTGCAAAACCTCCATTCATCGGTTCGAATCCGATCGGCGCCTCGATTTTTTGGCTCATGCCCCTACGGTCTCGCTTTAGCAACTACTTGTTATTGTTCGTTATTTTAGACTATCCTCCTTACAGGAAGAATAGCGGCGCGACTCGATTGACCTGGTTGTCGGTCGCGCCATGTCGTCCGACGGATACGGCCAAAAAAGAAAGCAACGCTTCGAATTCCCACGGCAATGTCTCTTCAACCGTTGCATAACCGTCACGTTAACGCGGACGGGGAACAAAATCGGGAGGAATCGAAAGCGCCAGTGCAAAAGGGTTCCTCCGTTAGCGATCCCTTGATTCGACTGCTATCCGTACGTTCGAAAAAATCCCAAACCGGCGAAGCGGATGACAAAGTTTTTAAACCCCGTCTCAGCTCAATAGCAAAAGCGCATCTCGGCCAAGCCGCTCGCCTCGCTTCATTCGGCGGCTTACTCGGCTTAGGCTCCGGGCTTTTTATAGCCTTAAGCGACTTTGGCGCGCTTTGGCTTTGGCTTCCCTTATGGAAAGATAGGTTCTGGCTATTCTTTCGCTTTTTAGTCACCCATCCGCCGCTCGGCGTCGTAGCCGGTATAACGCTCGCTCTGCTCGCTCTCGGCGTAAAGCTCTTAGCTGAAAAAACCGCTGAAGCTTTCGCCCGCGGCGATAGAGAGCGCGCTTCTCGTATAACCGCCGCTCTAATCGCCCCGATGATTACCGCGATCGCGTCTCCGTTTGTAGCCTGGGTCGCTCGACTGCTGTTCACGGGGGGCAAGATGTCCAAGTTGCCCCAGAGCGTCGCCCTCGAAATCATTACGGCAATCGTTCTTGTGATCGGCTTATGGATGGCCTTGGCTCTAGCGCGACGCTTGTTCGATTTCATAATACAAACGAAGGCAAGAGTCGCATCGCTCGCATACGCGGGCTTATTCCTGCTTTTTCTCTCTCTCAGCAAAATCGATCAACTCGTCCTTCCCACTCAATATCCCTATCTCCATACTGTATTGACTGCGTCCTGCTGGTTGATCCCGGCCTATTTGCTCGCCGCTGTCGCGCTGCGCTCCCGGTGGCGGGCTCGGTTTGAAAAGCGGCTGTCTTTTGTCGGGATCGCGACGGCGGTGGTCTCGGGATGGGTTCTGTTTTGGAACCTCTCGACCCTGGACGAAAACCAAAACGTTCGCGTTGCGCTGATGGATCCGCGAGCCTCACATACACGCTCCGTCATGTTGGCGATTCAGCCGTTGTTGTTCGGCGTTGAGACCGGCGGTCGCGACGGCTCGAGCACGGCCGCCGCGCGTAAAGCCCGAGCGTTGCGCCAACGCCAGAATCAGACCGGCGAGCTTCAGGCGCTGCCCGAGGCACACGTATTTCTGATCAGCATCGACGCGCTGCGGGCTGACCACCTCGGTACCTATGGCTATTCTCGACCCACGTCGCCCTATCTCGATCAGCTCGCCAACGAGTCGATCGTTTTTGAGCGCGCCTATACCCAGGTACCCCACTCCAGCTACTCGATATCCTCCATAATGACCTCGGAGTACCTGCACGAAACCCTCGCCCTCGGCCATTCGCTCCCGAAAAAAACCGTGGCGACCGCGTTCAACCACGCGAGTTATCACACGGCCGCGTTTTATACCCTGGGGATTTTCCACACCGAGGGCGCGAGGCTCAAGCTTTACGAAGAGAACGCGTACGGCTTCGCGTTGCACGACCATACCGATCGGGACGCCGGGGCCATGACCGACCGCGTGCTTAAAGAGATCGACCGGACGGTCTCTCGGGGCGAGCCGAGCTCGTTTTTTTGGGTCCACTATTTCAACGTGCACGAGCCCTACCGGGCGACGACCTTCGGCGACTCCGATCTCGACCGCTATGACAGCGAGATCCGCGAGGCCGACGCCGCTGTCAAACGACTGATCGAACAAGCGCAAAAACGGCTGAAGCGTGATATTATTGTCTGTATTACGGCTGACCACGGGGAGGAGTTCCGCGAGCACGGAGGCGTGTATCACGGCTCGTCGCTTTACGACGAACAGGTCCGCGTGCCGTTGATCTTTCACGTTCCGGGATTCGCCCCCGGCCGAGTTCAGGCGCCGGTCAAGCTCGTCGACGTCGCTCCGACGCTGCTTTCGCTCGCGGATGTATCCGTTCCCTCAAGCATGCGAGGCGATGATCTGCGACCCTTGATGCTGAGAATCACAAAGAGCGTCGGCCCGGCCTTTTCGGCGGTCACGCATAAGCGAATGGTCGTTAGCTGGCCCTACAAGCTGATCGCCGATCTGCGTTTCAATTTATACGAGCTATACGATTTAAGCACGGACCGTTTTGAACGTCATAACCTCGCGGACTCGAACCGACACCTGCTCGAGTCGCTGAGAGGGGAGATCTACGCCTTTCTGGATACGCTGTCCGCGGAGAGTAAAAAAGAGCCGGACATCCGGCTTGCGGCGCTGAATCGCGGCAAGCTCGGCGACCGGCGCGCGGTCAAGCCGCTGTCCGATATCCTGCACGATCAGCGGGCGTCGAACGAGCTGCGGATTCAAGCGACGCGAATTTTAGGAAATCTTTCCGATCCGCAGGCGACGCAGAGCTTGCTGGAAGCGCTGCACAGCAGCGAGAAACTCATCTCCGCGGAGGCGGCGATCGCTCTGGGTCGTTTATTCGACCAACGAGCGCTGCACGCGCTGCGCGGTTTGGTGGTTTCCGAGGACCCCGACATCCGCTCGCGCGCGGCCGTCTCGCTCGCCAGGTTGCGCGACCGCGCGGCGGTCCCGGGGTTGATCGATGCCCTCTGGGTCGCCCCCAACGAGTACGAACGGCAGGAAGCGGTGCGCTGGCTGGGAAGGTTGCGAGATAGTCGCGCGCTCGAACCCTTAATCAATCTATTACCCGAGCTCAGAACCCGCTACCTGGTGGTGGTCGCGATGGGGCAAATCGGCGATAAGCGCGCGTTTGAGCCATTGGCGGACGTGCTTTCCTGGGACGCACACCCGAATGTCCGCGACAACGTGATTCGCGGATTGGGCATGTTAGGCGACACGCGCGCGATCGATCTGATCTTGCCGATTGCGGTCAAAGACCCGACGTTGAAAAACAGCTCGGAATCTCTGATACGTTTAAACGCGATCGGCTTGAAGGCGATTGGCGGCACCGACGGATTGAAAGAGAGGCTGAAAGCGACCGGATTTAGGCGCTGTTACGAGGGACCGTTGCTGCATGATTGGGACTATTTACACCGCACGTGGTGCGAGACCTCGCGCGAGTCCGCCGCGCTGCGCCTCGTCGTTCCGCGAACGGTCTCGGACGCGGCGCACGGGTCGGTGGCCGTTTTAGCGGTCAGGCGAACCGATAGCTCGAAGCCGACCCAATTGCGCTTGTCCATCGGCCGAACCGATTTCGAGCCGGTTCAAGTCGACGGCGGCTGGCAGGAATACCGCTGGCCGGTTGAAGCAGGCATCCTTTCGTCCGGCAAAGCCACGGCTCGTATTAAGAGTACGGATCGGGGCGCGCGCTTCGCTGTGGATCATCTACTGGTATATCCGCGCGATCACGAGAAGAAACCGCAACACGGTGGGTAAAAATAGCGGATTCGAGTAATAACTGAGCTATGTTACCGTGCGGCGTGAATCGTCACTCGACAGGGGAGATCCCTATTAACCTTAACGTTGCAAAAACTCCGTCGGCGTAAACCGCTTCGCTCGCGAAAAACAGCGCGAACTAAGGGCGTGCTCACTTTTTTTGGACCTCACTTAGGGTGCACTAAGCTGCGGCCCAAGAAAAGTTCCGCGCGCCCTTATTTCATCGCTTTTTTCGCGTTTTCCGCTCGACGTTTTTTTCAACGTTAAGGTCAAAACAGCCGATTGTTTGGCCTGAATCCGAATAATCCCGTTGCAACCTTTTGCCTCCGAGCACACTTACCTATTAAAAGCTTTTATAGATGGTGTACGTCACTGTTACACGTCTGCTTATCGACGAGATCTCTTTAAGTGAAGAGTGAGCAAAAGTATGTCATATTCTGACCTGCAATATGATAAGGGGTTTTTCTTATGGCGAAATCAAATCTAAGACTGGCGCTATGCGCGGCCGTATTGTCGGCCTCATGGTTCGCGGGCGGGACAGAGGCGCAGCAGGCGGTTAAACCATACGTTCATATTATCCTCGACACCTCGGGGAGCATGAGTTGGAACATCTCCTCGGATGACACGACCCCCCCCTATCGAATCGAGGAGGCGAAAGACGCGTTGGCGGATATCTTCGCCGGTAGCGGTGAGGTCAAGTTCGCCTTTCAGACCTTTCTGGAGGACACCGGTGATCTAGAAGACTGCGAATGTGAGTGTGGTACCGGAAGCGACGACGAACACTGCGGACAAGGGGAGGTTCTGGTCGGTTTTGAGGATGAGAACAACGAGGAAAAGCTCGCGTCCTGGGTTGATGGAGTTTGTAGTTACGATCCCGAAGACGGCTTTACAAATCCTGAGCTGGAAGCTTGGGGTAGCACCACTCAATACAATACGCCCCTATATCTTAATCTAACTAAAGCGCACGATTATCTTCTGAGCGTAAGAAATAACGACGGCAAAAGCGCTTGTAGACCTTACGTGCTCGTCCTGGTAACCGACGGCGACGAGACTTGTTCGGGCTATACCTGTGAAGATAGCGCCGCTGAAATCGCGGATATGCAGCAGGACTCGATCAAGACTTATGTCATCGGATTTACCGCGACTACCGAGGGGAGCACCTGTTTGAGCAATATGGCGGCGCAAGGCCGTCCCGGTGGTACGACGATACAAGCGAACAACAAAACCGACCTGGCCCTCGCTTTTCAAGAAATCGTTTCCGAGTCGATCCTGGTGGAGATATGCAACAACGAGGACGACGACTGCGATGACTTGATCGACGAAGGCTTTACCAAGTACTGCGATAAGCCGAACGGAATCGAGGAAACCACGCTGTGCGAGGACCCGGGCGACCCGTGCGACGGGGTGGACGACAACTGCTACGACGGCATCAACGACGAGCAGCGCAACGCCTGCGGCGAATGCGGCGAGCTTCCCGAGGAGGTCTGCGATTTTTTGGACAACGATTGCGACGGCTTTATCGATGAGGATCTCGATTGCGATGAAGACTGCGTCCCCGGCGAGGAGGTGTGCGACGGCGTTGACAACGATTGCGACGGCGAGGTCGACGAATCAGACCCCGAGGCGGGAACCGAGTGTGGCATCGACGAGCCGCCGTGTAAACCGGGAAGGCTGCGCTGTATCAACGGAGAGCTCGTATGTGTCGGCGGCACCGGTCCTCGGGACGAGGTCTGCGACGGCGTCGACAACGACTGCGACGGCGATACGGATAACGACGTCGTCTGTCCTCCGAACTCCGATTGTATCGACGGCGCTTGCCGCAAGCGCTGCGATCCCAACAACGAGTTTGCTTGTCCGGTCGGGTTCATCTGCGATGAGGAGCTGGTTTACGGCTACAACCATTGCATGCCTTCGAACTGCGACGACTGTAAGCCGACCGAGCGCTGCGTGCTAAACCGCTGCGTCGATCGATGCTACGGCGTGGTCTGCGAGCCCGGACTAAAATGTGTAAATGGAGAGTGCGTGACCTGCCGGATCTACGGCTGTCCCGAAAACCAATGGTGCGTGAACGATCGTTGCGTCTCGTCGCCTTGTACCGGCATTGATTGCGAGAAGGGAGAGGCGTGCATCGAGGGCGAGTGCCGTCCCATGTGTAGTGACGCGACCTGTCCCGAAGGGCAGCGTTGCAACGAAAAATGGCGATGCGTCGCCGACCCCTGTGAATCATCCTGCTCGGGGGACGAGTATTGCGTCGAGGGTGTTTGCCGCGAAAATCCCTGCAACGAACTAGATTGTGCGAGCGGAGAGGTATGCGTGGCGGGCGCCTGTGTCGACAACCCCTGCTCGCGCGTCGCGTGCCCCTCGGGTTATCGCTGCCTGCTCTCGAAAACCGGCGTGCCACAGTGCGTTGAACGAAGCGTCGAGCAAGATAAGGACGCGGTCAGCGACGATAAAGAGAGCGGATACGTGTACACCACGGGCGGCGGAGGCCTGGGAGGCTGTACGGTCCCATCGCATGGCTCGCGAAGCATGGTTGGAACGGGTCTCGCTATATGCGCCCTGTTGGCTTTAGGATTCAGAAGGCGCAGGCATAAAGTCGTCAAGCGCGAGAACTAATGGAGACCCTCGAAATCGAATTCCCTTGCGAGAAACCGACCATGATAGCCATCACAAAGAGACAAACCATCCAAAAACCCGCGATTCTTTTCATTTTATTATTTCTATTATCGGCTTGTGAGGTCGAGCCGTTTTGTATGGTATGCGGCGAGGGCCTTGTAAAAACGGACTCGGGCGGCATCGAGCCGGAGGACGCGTCCGACGACGGTGCATGGATTCCCGACGGAGAGGTTTCCCAGTGCGTTCCCGGGGCGGAGGAGATCTGTAACGGTTTCGACGACAACTGCGACGGGTTGGTTGATGACGGCTTCGACCTGTCGAGCGATCCGCGCCATTGCGGAGAGTGCAACAACGCCTGCCAATTCCCCAACGCGGATGCGGTCTGCGAAAACGGCGAGTGCGTGATGACAGCGTGTTACGAGGATTTTGCCGATTTAGACCCCGAGGTCGAGGGTTGCGAGTACGCGTGTCCGGTCTTCCCGCTTCAGGGAGAGCAATGCAACGGCCTGGACGACGACTGCGACGGCGAAACCGACGAGAGCGATGAGATCCAACCGCCTGAAATCCCGCCCTGCCGCACGACCCCGAATACGCCTTGCGAGGGCACGAGGGTGGTTTGCGACACCCGGGAAAACGGTACGAATTGGTACTGCGACTACTCTTCCGACGTTGAGTTCGACCCCGCGGTGGAAAACGGCATCGTCGATGACGAAACGCTCTGCGACGGGCTGGACGGCGACTGTGACGGCGTGGCCGATGATTCTTTCGAGCTGCTTGGAAAACCGTGCACTCGCGGACAAGGAAAATGCACGAGTCGGGGTGAATTCGTCTGCGCGGACAGCATGGATGAGGCGATCTGTGATGCACCCGACCCAACCGACGGTGAGGCCGAACTCTGTAATGGCCTGGATGACGACTGCGACGGCGAGACGGACGAAGAGGGCTTCGGAGAGATGGTTCTGATAAACGACAACTACTGGATCGACGCGTACGAGGCGTCGCGACCGACCGAGCAGTCGGGAACCTATAGTTGTGCGGTAGCCGACCGGCAGCCGTGGGTCAACGTGACCTGGGATGAGGCGGATAGCGCCTGTAAAGCCGCCGAGAAACGATTGTGTACGGAAGAGGAATGGCAAACGGCCTGCGAGGGCGCCGAGAAGAATAGCTATCCCTACGGAGACACGTTTGACGGGGACGCTTGTAACGGCAAGGAATACGATCCCGATTGTACCGGCGATAACGATGACGAGGTGCTGCCCACGGGGACGGCCTACGGCTGCCCGAGCAAACCGGCGACGAGCAAATGCGTTACCCCGAGCGGCGTATACGACTTGAGCGGTAACGTGAGGGAGTGGACCGGCGAACAGGTGAGCTCGGACCCGCTAACTTATCGCATCCGCGGCGGGTCCAAGGATAACGTGAAAGTGGGTTTAACCTGTCAATTCGAATTTCAGCTCGCGGACCACGACTTCTTCCTGGACAATCTCGGCTTTCGTTGTTGCCGGGATAAATAGGCTTTTAACCCGCGGCTTTATATCGTTCTAATAAAAGCGAGAATGCGCTTAGTCTAGAGTTTCGCCGTTTTTCGTAGCGAGGCCGAGGATAATGGGCGCGTAGCAAGGAAGATCGACGATTCTTCGCGGAGGCGTAGTTCGACCTACGTCGAGCGAAAAATCGGTGGTGTGACGCGGCTACGCGCTCATTATACCGGCCGCAGTAGAAAAATGGCGAAACTCTAGCTTAGGGCTCGCGCGAAAATAACTTTCCGGGTTTTCGCGAGCAACGCGCTTTGTGCGGACGGATTTTTTGCTACCCTAGGTAAAAGCCATGCCGAATATTCACCGCCGAGCACAACGCCTCAATCCGGCATTGTTCTGGGTCGTCGGGCGTATGCTGCCTTGCCTGGTCATCCCGCTCTGCGTGGTCGCGATTCCGCCGTTGCGCGCACCGATTATAATGGGTGTGATCGAGCCTCTCTTTGACATCTGGGAAATCACCGTATTCGTGATCGGATACGCGAGCACGCCGCTGGCCCGTTTTTTACTCGCCGTCGAGGCGGCGGTGCTCTTTTTCGTGGTCCTGAAAACCGGAGAAAAGATCCGCGGCCGGAAAGGTTACTTCGTTTCACTCGCCGTAAACACGGCTATAAGCCTACTCCTCGTTCTCGCGCTCGCGGGCGAGCCGGCGAAGGCGCTGGCGGTGACGCTGTTGCTCGCGTTAAACTGCGCGCCGATGAGCTTGCTCGCGCGGCTCGGCCTGAACGCGATTCGGCTCAATCGCCTGATTCTTGTTCCCCCTGCAATCGGCGAAATTCTCTTTACCGGGCGCTATCTCACCTGGATTCGCGCGAAACTGCGGGGCGACGCGCCGAACCACGCCGAGGAATCGATGAAAGCGCCCGGCGCGATCGTGGCCGCGCTGGCGTTGGCCGCGTTGTGTCCGATCGATAACCTGGCCGCGCTCGAGCACCTGATGCGCGCGAGCTCGGAGGTGCGCGTGTTCGCCCTCGGCGATTTCAACGGTTTAGCCTATGACGCCGCGCGAGATCGCTTACTTGCAACCGGCCACGACATCGACGCCGTGCTCGCGTACGACGCGTCGGACCTCGGCGCCGCGCCGATCGCGGCGTCGTCGCAAACCGGTAAAGCCCAGGGCCTCGACCTCGACGCCGCGCGCGGCGAACTGTATCTGTTCTCCGCTCCGGAGCGCGCCATCAAAGTCTTCGATACCGCGACGCTGGCGCTCGTGAAAACCATTGCCGCAAGGGATGTCTCTCCGGGCGACTCGTGGATCGTGCACGAGCCGATTACCAACACGCTAATCTTAGCTTCAGAAGCCGACCGGCAGAGAGGTCATCCACTGCTCGTGTTTGATCGCGACACCCACGCGGTTGTCGACTCCCGCGGCGAGCAAGCCGGGAATCTGCTGGTCAGACCGGACACGCCGATCGTATACCTGAGCTTCTTTTACCGTTCACGAGGCGTTTTCGCTTACGACGTCCGGAAAAAATCCATCGTCGCCCGAGCGTTCACCGCCAGTCCCATGGACCGCATGGCCTTCGATCCCAAGCACGGCGAGCTACTGTCCGCCGCTCCCGCCGAGGGCCGCGTTTATCGCTTCGACCCGACCACGCTCGAGCTTAGAGGGACATTTCCGGCGATTTTCGGCGTACGCGTGATCGCGGTCGACGAAAAGAATGACTGCATGCTGCTCGGTAGTCTCGCGACCGGGAAGGTGGCGCTCATGGGGCTCGGTGACCGCGAGATTAAGCATTCCTGGTACCTGGGACCATGGCTGCGCTCGATCGCCGTGGTGCCCGGCCGAGGCGTCGCGTATGTCTCGAGCCAATCAGCGCTCTTTGAGCTCCGCTATCTCCCCGGCGGTTAAGAACTCTAATTTTTATGCGCTTTATTGATCAACAGCTCTTCCAGACCCTTTAATGGAATCCAAACCCAGTCTCTGCGGTTGTTCAAATCGTATTGTAGCTCATAGATCGCCTTCTCGAGTAAAAAGAGGTCCATCAACAACGCGCTGTCCTCCGGCCGGTTGGGAAGAAAACCGCCGGGTTGCGCGTGCTCGATGTATGATTCTAAAAATCGCTTTGATACCCATTCGAGCCAACAACCCGCCCATCTCTCTAGCGCCTGTCTCTTTTCCTTTCTAAACAACGCGCGGCTCAGTCCCGTCATCGCGGCGTAGTGAAAAGAGCGCAACATGCCCGCGACGTCTTTTAACGGCGAACGCTTGATGCGACGCTCTCCGAGAGAACGGATCAGCTCGCCCTCGAAGTCGATGATGACAAAGTCATTTCCGGTATAGAGCACCTGTCCGAGGTGGTAGTCACCGTGAACGCGCATGCGCATCGCCTCGATCTTTCTCTTTGTCAAAACGATAATACGCCTGTCAAATTCCGACTTCGCTTCGAGCACGGCTCTGGCGATCTCTCGAGTGTTCTGAGGCAACTCGTCAAGCCTTTTTTCCAGCAGCTCGAAACCTTTCGACCCCAACGACCGAATCGACTGGTACGCCGAACGTTGATAAAGCGTGGTAAACGCCTCCGGTATGAATTCTTTATGCTCGGTCTCGGACGATAGCGCGAGATGCATCTCGGCGGTTCGTTGTCCCAACAACTCCGCGTGGTGAAGATAGGCCCCTATCGACTCGGCGATGTTCTCCGGCGTCAATTGGCTTATGCAGTCATCGCAAGACGAGGCTTCCTCGGGCCGCGCCTCTTGTTGATCCCTTTCCTTCGCCAACGCGATCTCAAAGAAACGACCGAGCGAATCGAGGGTGTATTGCCAGGCGTCGCATTGATTGGGAACGAAGCGATGGATCAACGCCACCGTCATCGGTTCCGCTTTCCCTTGTCGATAACCGATGCTGCCCGCGAGTGCCGGAGCATTCGCGAATCGACGCTTCTCGGTCAGGTAACCGCCGATTTCCAACTCCGGGCTGATCCCCGGCAAGGTTTTACGCAAAACCTTCATGATCGCGCGGTCGCCGAAGACAATCGACGTATTGCCATGTTCCGCCTTGATAATTTTCGTAACCGGGTTTTGCACCTCCTTGCCTAATAAAACCCGAAATGCTTTGGTCGGTATAGCCTCGATAATGCCGGCTCTGCCCGCGAACTTACGCCGTTTAGCCACGGCGTTTAACAATGCTTGACAGAAGTCGGGATCCTCGAGCGCATCAAAGAGCACGCCTCGCGAGTTATCGGTTTGCATGCGATTATTTTTTGAACGCGTCCCGCCGTTGCCGCTCAAACGCGCCAAAATCGCACCGGGGTTTTCCCTCTCGATGCGCTCGGCATCCGGGCCCGTCGCTATCGCAACCGTTATAAGATAGAGATCGGGCCGTTGCTCGTTAACCGCCACCTCGACGAAGATCAAAGCCGCGGCTTTTTGCCCGAATTCGACCGGCGTCAAATCCTTGATCTTCACGGCGCTCATCTTCAACGTCTTCGCGGCGAACCAGCGGCGGGCGAGAAGAAATCCGGGAAGCAGCGCTTCCAATCTCGCCGTCATCTTAGGCGCGAAAATGGACTCCAGCGAACCGGCGACGTCGATACATACGATATCCTGCCGCATCTGGTCGATGTTCGCGGTTTCATCTTCTTGTGCTTCTAAAATAAACCAATAAAAATTATGCGGACCTAAGCTCATCCCGTACGGTCGATTTTCGATCCTGGGAAACGCGCTGCGTCCGAAAAGCTCGACCGGAACCTTTCCGACATAACTCGACAGATCGAGTAAAACGAATTGAACGAAGCGCGAAAGATTAGCCACGACCAATAGGGTTTGACTCTCGGTTTCGCGTATAAAAGCCAGTATCTTGGAATTTTCCGGAGACAAAAATATCAGCTTTCCGCGACTGAAGGCTTGAAAGTGCTTTCGCAGCGCGATCAGACGCTTCATCCACCAGAGAAAAGAATGGGGATTTTTCTGCTGAGTCGCGACATTGATCGATGCGTAATGGTACTCCGGATCGACGATAACCGGCAGGTAGAGTTTCTGAGGATTGGCCTGGGAAAAACCCGCGTTGTGGTCGCCGCTCCACTGCATCGGGGTTCGCACTCCGTTACGGTCTCCCAAATAGATATTATCGCCCATCCCGATTTCGTCCGCGTAGTAGATCACCGGCGTTCCGGGCATTGAGAACAACAACGCGTTCATCAATTCGACCTTGCGCCGATTCTCGAGTAACGGCGCGAGCCGCCTGCGAATGCCCAGATTGATCCGCGCCTGCGGATCGCCGGCATAAACACGGTACATGTAGTCTCGGTCTTCATCCGTGACCATCTCCAGCGTCAATTCATCGTGGTTCCTCAAAAATAACGCCCACTGGCAACTCTCGGGAATCGGCGGCGTCTGATCGAGAATATCGACAATGGGAAATCGGTCCTCCTGCTGCAAGGCCATGAACATCCGCGGCATCAACGGAAAATGAAACGCCATATGGCACTCATCTCCCTCGCCAAAATAAGCCACCGCGTCCTCGGGCCACTGATTCGCCTCCGCGAGCAACATTCGATTCTGATAGTTTGAGTCGACGTAACGCCTGAGATCTTTTAAAAACAGGTGTGTCTCGGGCAAATTTTCGCAATTGGTTCCCTCCCTTTCGAACAGATAGGGCACCGCGTCGAGGCGCAGCCCGTCCACTCCCATCTCCAACCAAAAGTCGAGCACCCGCTTAACCGCTTGACACACCTTGGGATTGTCGAAATTGAGATCGGGTTGGTGGTAAAAAAAACGGTGCCAATAATAGGCCTTAGCGATCGGGTCCCAAGACCAATTGGAGGTCTCGAAATCCTGAAAAATCACGCGCGTTTCCTTGAAGGGCTCGGTGGTGTCGCTCCAGAGATAAAAATCGCGTTCATTGCTTCCGGGCGGCGCCAGCCGCGCCCGTTGAAACCAGGGATGATCGATCGAGGTATGGTTAATCACAAGCTCCGTTATTACCCGTATACCGCGCTTGTGCGCTTCTCTGAGAAAAACCCTGAAATCGTGAAGCGTGCCGTAGTTCGGATGGATATCCGTATAGTCGGCGATATCGTAGCCGTCGTCCCTAAGCGGCGAGGGATAGAAAGGCAAAAGCCACAAAGCGGTGACGCCGAGATCTTTAACGTAGTCCAGCTTATTGCACAATCCCTGAAAGTCCCCGATGCCGTCGCCGTCGCTGTCAAAAAAAGCGCGCACGTGCAGCTCGTAGATAATCGCGTCCTTGTACCAAAAAGGCTCCTCAGGCAAGAGGCCGCCGGCTGTCTTCCTCTTTGTCACTCTTCGTACTCACTATAAAAGATAGAAACTCATCTATGTCCTTGGCGGCGCCGCCGCCGCTTTTCGAGTCGCTAAGCGTGATATCATCCGGGGTTCGATCCCATTCGTGTTCTTCAAGCTGGTGCGAGTTTTTTGCCATATTCGGCCGCGATTTGACCGTACGCTTTAGTAGCGAACCAAAAAAATATGGGCTGGAAGGTTACCGGGATTGAGCTCGATATAATTGTACGCTCCATGCCACGAATAGCTCGCGCCGGTCAGCAAATCAGTCACCTCGAACCATTGGTCGTTCCCGAGCCCGAGCTCGTTCAAAGAGAGATTCGTCCTGCCTGACTGGGTATTTTGGTAATCGAGATTGACCGCCACCAAAAGCGTATTGGTACGGTCAGCCGAGCGCTTGCTGTAGCATATCAGGTGGTCGTTGTCCGTCGGGTGAAATACCAGGTCGTGATTGCTGTGCAGGGCTTCATTGCTATTGCGAATTCGATTGATTTGAGCGATTAGACCCCGAAGACTTTCCGGACGATCGAGCTGCCATGCTTTTATTTCGTATTTCTCCGAATCGAGGTATTCTTCGCTTCCCGGCTCCCTCGGCGTGTTGATACACAGCTCAAACGCGGGACCATAGACGCCGTAGCTCGTGCCCAGGGTCGCGGCGAGAACCAACCGGCTGATGAAGGCCGGACGGCCACCGTGTTGCAGAACTTCATGTAGAATATCCGGTGTATTCGTCCACAGATTAGGTCCGAAGAAGTCGAACACCTCCGTGCGAGTCAACTCGGTGAGATACTCCGTCAGCTCCTTTTTGGTATTGCGCCAGGTGAAATAGGTATACGATTGGGTAAAACCGAGCTTGGACAGGGCGTACATGATTTTCGGCCGGGTAAAAGCCTCTGACAGAAGGATGACGTCGGGATGTCTCGCTTTGATCTGACTAATCAGCCATTCCCAGAAAACGAACGGTTTGGTATGGGGATTATCAACGCGAAAAATCCGCACGCCCTGCTCGATCCAAAAATCAAAAATGCTTTTAAGCTCGCTCCAGAGCGCGGGCCAGTCATCGGTATCGAAGTTCAGAGGATATAGATCTTGGTATTTCTTTGGCGGATTTTCCGCGTATTGCACCGAGCCGTCCGGTCGCTGCCTAAACCAGCTCGGATGCGCCTTGACGTAGGGATGGTCGGGCGAGGCTTGAAACGCGATATCCAAAGCGATCTCTAGACCGTGTTTTTCCGCTTGCTTAGTCAGACTACGAAACTCCTCCAAGCTGCCGAGCTCTCGATGAACGGCTTTATGTCCTCCATCCGCGTCCCCGATAGCCCAGGGACATCCCGGATCGCGCGCGGTGCAAACCACGCTGTTGTTTTTACCCTTGCGATGCGTGGTTCCGATGGGATGAATGGGCGGAAGATAGACGATATCAAAACCCATGGAGGCGACGTAAGCGAGCCGTTTTTCACAATCCTTGAAAGTTCCGTGCCGATTCGGATCATTCGTGCACGAACGCGGAAACATCTCATACCAAGCGCCGAAACGCGCTAACTTCCGATCGACCACGACGCCGAGCTCGCGCGGGTATTCCGTGGCGTAACGTAGATTGGGATAGGCTTGCATGAGCTGTCTCACCCTCTCCGATACGACGAGTTCTATCCGTTTTGCTACCGTTGATCTCGATTCCCCGATCCTATCAGCGATCTGCCGTAACTCTCGAGACGCCTCACCCTTTGCCCGTTGAGCCGCTTCGCGTATCAAAGCGGCCCCTATGAGCATGTCGACTTCAATATTCTCCCCGGTTTGCGCTTTCTTGACTATCGCCGCGCGCCAAGAAGCAAAGTGATCAACCCACGCCGCGAAAGTATAGAGATAGCGACCCAGCGTTGTTACCGTAAAGGCCGCCCTCCACCGGTCATTGCCCAGAGGCTCCAGCGGCGTCTCGCTAAATCGCTTCGCTTCCGAATGGCGAAACCGAACCACACCGGCCAGCTCGTCGTGTCCGTCCGCGACCAGATTGACCTCGACCAGCACGCGGTCGCCTTGTACTCGTTTGATCGGATAGCGTCCGGCGTCGACCTCCGGTTTGACGCCCTCGATGATAATTCGGCGCCTCGCCGCAATTTCGTCGATTCCTTTCGGTGGGCTAACCGGACGTTTCTCTTGTTTCGTGCTCACCGTCTTGGACATGCAATTCCTCTCAAAACGGCCTTGGTACCTGTAGAATTAACCACCTTCGAAACGAGCTATTCATAAGCGCCGTCACGCCGATGGCAATAAAAATCGTAATGGTCAATCGCATCGCCCTCGAGTTTTAGCCGGCCTTTAGAACTCTCCGAAAACAAACGTTACGAGACCGGGCGCGTCGGCGGGATGTGATCGCGAGCGTGCCCGGAGGAAAAACCGCGGCGATAGCAGCGCTATTTAGAGGATTTTTCGTAACCGTTCAGAGGGGTATTGCTGTTTGACTACGACGGCGGCCAATTCATCCCGAAAAACCGGCTTTCGTCCTCGCGCCGGCTCGTCAGGTACAGCAAGTACCATCCTCGCCGGCCCTACGGGCGCGCTCGGTTTTACGGGCGAATTGGCCGCCGACTTGTTTGCCCCCTTGAACGTTACGATTTTTCCGAGGACGAATGCCGCTAGCGCACCCGCCCGCGCGCTCGCCATCGGATCGTTTGTTTTGCGGAGAGTCCTTGGTTGCCGTTCTCCTCGTTGAGTGTAATTATTAATCATGCAGGTCCTTCGAAATCCGGGATTGGCTCTGCTCAGTGCCGGCTTTGTCGCTCTGATCGTCTGGGATAACGCGACTATCCAAAGGGCGAAAGCCCAAGAATCGAGCGCGCAGGGAGAAGCGCCTGCGCCTTCGGAAAAGCACTCGCCTTCTCAAGTCGATCAGCCATCGGTTGTATCGAGCGAAGCGCAATCAGAACCGACGGTCGATCAACCGGTCGCCAACGCGCCTCGCCCTGATCCGGTTTTTCAGAGTCAAACCGTACCGCCGCCGGAACTTACGCTCGCGGAAAAAAGGCGACCAGAGCCGAAACCGCCCACTTATGGCGAGACGACCTACACTCATTCTCCGCCGCCGGACCCGGTTGAAAGCGAGCGCCCTCCCGCGCCCGATATTAATTTCATATGGGTTCCTGGATTTTGGTACTGGTACGGCGTTCAGTATTATTGGATACCAGGTCGATGGATCGCTCCCCGGCCGGGCTATATCTTCATCCGGCCGCACTGGAGTCGCCGGAGCGGAGTTTGGATTTTTGTCCCGGGCGGTTGGACGATTGCCGGCAGCGCCGCGATTATCTACCCCTTTGATTTCGATCTCTACATCAGACCGTGGTTGCGACATCACCGCCACTACAACGGACACTACGGCAGCCGTCACCATCGCGCGCCGCTGTTCGGACATCCGAGGCCTCATCGCTCCGGCGCTCGCATCACGACGCGACGCGCGACACGCGCCACGACTCGTGCTAGACCCCGCTGAATAGACCTTAACGTTGCAAAAAACGTCGCGCGGTGCGTGGAGCCATACGCGAAAACTGCCGATAGAGGTCCGCGGAGCAATCGCGAACTGGATCGCGCTTGCGGCGACTCTATTCAGAACCCCCATCATCGCTGTTATTGAGTTTATTCGATCCGCTGAGAGGCCATACGAAAATGAATCCATTGAAATTCGGTATACCAAAAGGCAGCCTTGAGCAGACAACGCAAGAGTTGCTCAAAAAATCCGGCTGGCGTATCAGCAATAGCTCCAGAAGCTACTTTCCCTCGATCGACGACGAGGAGATAACTTGCTCTCTGATGCGGCCGCAAGAGATGTCCCGATACGTGGAGCTCGGCGTCTTGGACTGCGGCATCACCGGCAAGGATTGGACGTTGGAAAACGGTTCGGACGTCGATGTCATCTGCGACTTGGTCTACTCCAAGGCCTCTTTTCGTCCGACCCGGTGGGTGCTCGCGGTTCCGGCTGATTCAAAGGTTAAAAAGCCGCGAGAGCTGGAGGGGAAACGGGTTGTCACCGAGCTTGTACGGTTTACCCGATCGTATTTCACGGAAAAAAATATCAAGGTCTCGGTCGAATTCTCCTGGGGCGCAACCGAGGCCAAGGTCGCCTCGGGATTGTGCGACGCGATTGTGGAGGTAACGGAAACCGGCAGCACGCTGCGCGCCAACGGTCTTAAGATCATTCAGGACCTGATGCAATCCAACCCGCAACTGATCGCGAATCGCGAGGCCTTACGCGACAAACGCAAACGGGCGAAAATCGATCAAATCGCCTTGATGATGCAAGGCGCGTTGCGCGCTCAGGCTCAAGTCGGCATCAAGTTCAACGTCAAACAATCCGGACTTAACAAAGTTATTAAAAACCTCCCGAGCATTACCGCGCCCACCGTGGCGAACCTGTACGGAACCGATTGGGTCGCGGTAGAAAGCGTGGTCCCGGAGGTGGTGGTTCGCGATCTGATCCCCAAGTTGGTGGCGGCCGGAGCTCAAGGAATCATCGAGTATCCGTTGAACAAGGTGATATAGAACTCGTAACCGTTCAGGGGAGTACTGCTGTTTGACCACGACGGCGGCCAATTCATCCCGTAAAACCGGCTTTCGTCCTCGCGCCGGCTCGTCAGGTACAGCAAGTAC
>JAFGIB010000281.1 GCA_016929805.1 Deltaproteobacteria bacterium
CGTCAGGTACAGCAAGTACCATCCTCGCCGGCACTGCGGGCGCGCTCGGTTTTACAGGCGAATTGGCCGCCGACTTGTTTGCCCCCCTGAACGCTTATAAAAAAAGTATAGTGAAAGCGATCCGTATTCGGATCGATATTTGCGATCATCGAGCATGTTCAAACGAAGCGATGCGCAACAGTCACTATTCGATACGACTACCGGCCTGAATGAACCTTAACGTTGCAAAAAATCCGTCGGCGTAAAGCGCTTCGCTCGCGAGAGATTATATGGGATGCGGTGAGTAGCCCGGGGGAATCTCACCCCCAGGCCCTCTCAGAATCGGACGTGAACCTCTCAGCTCATCCGGCTCCCATCATCCAGCCGTCGGTTAGTAATAATATCAAACGGCTTCGTTTTGTCCATTGGCTCCTCCCATCTCTGGTTGACCCATTTTCAAAACTGGATGATACATCATTTCCTATTGGCTCCGCGCCAGCTTTCGACCTTGCCGGTCTATGTGCTCAAGTACTAATGTAGTGACCGTCGAAATCCCGACGATTCGAACAACTCAAGTTCGTCGTGGACGGAATGATGATTTCCGCCGATCCTAGATCGATGTTTGTGGTCGCGAAAAATGTTCAAAAACGAGAGTTTTTACATCGGCTGAGTTTCTGTACACGACGACCGAGCCTGTGCGGTCACTCGTATAAGCCCATAAGCGTTCACGGAAACAGCGGAAGCGGAATTGGGGTACCGCTTATCACGTGCTGTATTTTCACTCTTATCCAAAAGCGAGGTCTTCGAGAACGAACGCCTATTTGCCAATAAGAACAGCCCGAAAGCAGGCCGCGATGATGCTCGGTAATGTTACCATTCGGCAATCTCAGAACATTATGAAAAACCCTATGATTTCAACACGGACGGTGTTTTCGCGGAGCAAGGGGTCACTATGACAGATAAGGTTTACGCGGATTACGCCGAGATCGACTGCTTCGTCGTCTTTTAATTTAGTCTACCTTCAGCTACAGATATGCTCAACCCATAGGTCTGAAAGAACGTCCAACACGCGCTGTCGCGAATAAAATCTGTCGCTCAGCAATGTCGCGTTATTTGTCTTTCATCCGCAGCAGTGTTCTTATGTATCCTATAGATTCTTTTATGGGTGCTTCTTGTTTATAGAGACGCGCCATCATGATGCTCCCTTCCATAGCCGCGATGATATGGCGCGCCATTGGTTTGGGATCGATTTCGTCGGACAACAAACCCGCTTCGATTGCTTGCTTCAGATATCCGACGATATTGTCAGTCCAGCGGTTGAAAATCCGACGAATAAGCTCCGTATACGCTTTATCCGTATCGCTCATTTCCAACGCGGTGTTTCCAAAAATACAACCGCCCACGAACTGACGACGTCGGTGGTATCTAAGTATGGCGTTGAGCAGATCGCTGATCTTACCTATCGGGTCGGAATCAGCGCTCTTGATGCTTTTCAATAAATAATCGAAATATTGATCTCCCGCTTCCTCGAGAAGCGCGAGACCAAGGGCGTCTTTATTCGGAAAGTGAAAATAGAGATTGCCCTTCTTTACGCCTGTTTCTACGATAATATCCTGAATACTCGTGTCTTTGAACCCCTTTTTATTGATAAGAGGTCTTGCTGTATTGAGTATCCGTAAGCGGGTTGCTTCGCCTTTTCTCATAATGCGTTTTTATCTTACGAAAAGAAACTGACCTGTTAGTACATTATAGTCAACCGTGGTTCTGTCAACCTCAATATTGCAAAAAAGGTCGAGCTCAATCGCGATAAAACGAAAAGAACAAGACCGCGCGGAACTTTTTCCACGCCTCTCTGAGACCGGATAATTCACGACGTTCGCTCCCTTGCTCCGCGAAAACTCTATCGGCGGCGAAATCATTGAGCTTTCTAGATATTGCTATAATCGCCAAACGGTGACGCTATTATCCGTCTTTTGCGCATTCTGCATGGCGATAATCAAGGGCAAGCGAAAGCTCGTTCTAGAGAACCTTGCGCTGCTACGGCAGCTCAGCGTCTATGTGAGAAAAAAGAAGCGACCTAAACAAAAAACTTTCGATCGTATCTTCTCGGTCGTTCTATCCAAAATTTGGTACGGCTGGAAATCGAGTCTCTTAATCGTGAAACCCGGTACCGTTATCGGTCGGCATCCTCCGGGATTCCGTCTGTATTGGCGTTGGCGTTCTCCAAACAAGAAGATCGGTCGGCCTCGCATTCCAAGAAAGCACATAGAGTTTATCAAGCGAATAAGTCTAGAGTATTCCGCTTCGAGCGACGACAAAAGTCGATGCCGATTCTCGGCGGCATTCACCACGATTATCGTCTGGTTGCGTAAGTTCGCTTCGTTATCGGACTCGGTTTGTCGTTTCAAAATAGTAGAAACCGACGCGGTGACCCTTTCTCTCGTCGACATTTCGCTATCGCGATTCCTGTTCAAGCCTTATCCGCCGTCTTATTCCTGATAGACCCTCCACGTCTCGGTCTGTCCAAACTCGCGATAGTTGTTCGTATCGTCGTTTTTATCCGACCGATGGCCTTTTCTCGGATCACGGGCCGAAATAGAACTGGTTTTAGATCGCAAAATGAAGTTGCCAGATTAGTTATTGACAATTATAGATACATCCCCCGCGTCAAACAGCGTCTTGCTGATCGCGCTAGCGAGCTCGCCCGCATGGATAAACGGCTTATTCTGGTCCAACAACAAAACCGCTATACCCGTTATCGCGAAGTTTTCTTGATAATAGTGACCGAGAAGCACCGCGCGGTATTTCTCTCCCCGAGGCCCGATCCATTCCGGCTGAGTACTCGAAGCGCCTTGCTTCTCGTCCGTCGTCGTTACGACGTCCTGGTCGTCGTTGATCTCGATTAGTATCCGTTTTTCGACCAGCGCAGTCAGCTCGATCGTTTCGTCGATCTCGTCGCTCTTAGCCAATAGTACCAGGCCTTCTTTCTGCATCGCGTACAGATAACCGCCCGAGCAGTTGCACCGCTTGATGAGTAGGTTGAGAACGCGGCTGGCCCGCTTTTGAGTCTCTCGGCAGTTGTCAAGTATAGTCACGATGGCGCTTTCATCATATTGCAGACGGCTTCGTATTTCGCTCATCTCCGCGGCGCCCGCCAGATCACCGCTAACGATGAGATTCGCCTCTCGAGCCTCTTGCATTAGATTATGATATCTAGCCGCAAGGACGGGATTGGTACCCGTCCTGTACTGCTGTGCGCAGAGCTCCGCATAGGTATTGAAGCTCGCCTGGTCGTTCATATCGATCGCCACACGCGCGCGTGTCTCATAGGCTAGGCCGAGGTTCAGCCCGGTGATCTCGGATGCTATTGTTTGGTCGATGACCGATTGCACCAGGCTAACGGCGCGTCGGTAGTTGCCTCGTTTAGCTTCGATCAACGCAAGCGGTCTTTTTATCACGATCGTGTTAATATCGAGATTGGCGTCCTCTGCTGCTTTCAGTAGTTCGTCTCCCTTCTTCTTCGCCTCGTCGAACCGTTGCAGGCGATAGAGCGTCAACACGTAGCACCCCACGAGGTAAGGCCATATATAGTAGCGTCCCGGCGCGGTTAACCTCAAGGCCGAATCGAGTTCGGCTAGGGCGCCAGTATAATCGCCTCGTATCCTGTGATATTCGGCTTGCGCGAAGTAAAGCAGTGGAAGCCATCCTTTGAACCGGTCCGCTATCGCCTTTATACATTCGATCGATTGCTTTATTCCCACCAAATCGTCCGAAGTTGAATAAACCATTACTTCCGCGGCAATATACGTTCCATCAAAGAATTGCTTCGGGCTGTGTTGTATTTGCAGGAGTTCGAGCCTCTTTTTGCACTGGTTCGCTTTATAGGTATCGCCTTGGCGCAGAAAATATAACATACGTATGCGCCAACCGTTTACCTGGAATAATGGATGCGCTTCGAACTCCTCAATCCAACTCAGCGCGGAGTTATATCCCAAACTCGCTTCAATTAAGGCTATCGCATACATTATCGTAAGCCTCGTCGGCTCATAGATAGCGTATTCTAGACCGGCGTGATCGGGCTGCATCATACGCTCCAACACTTCTAAATATCCTTGCCGGGCTTGTTCGGACCGTCCTCCGGTGAGATGCTTGGTGGTTTTGACGTTTTTTTCTACCACTTCGATAGCTGGCGAGAGCGGAATCAACGGTTTCAGTGAAGGCAAAACATATAGAAGATCATAGTCCAACGAGGTGCCCGCGTAACTAATTGCCACGACGGTCGTTTGCGCCAACTGGCGAATAGCTTCGGTCGGAGCCAGCACCCTTTCTGACTCCGGGTTCGAGTCATATCGCTGTTGAGCCAGCTCAAGAGCGCGCCACAACCGATTGGGTTCTTCTACCGATTCGGTTAACGCGTCGTAGTCGAACAGACCGCTGTCTCGATACAGCTGCTCGATAACCTCGACGAGGTGCGTTCTATCGGCAACGGCCGTAACCGCGCTCAAGGTGACCAAGGCGTTATGCAATATGAAAAGTTGCCGACGCGGTCTACCCAGTCGCTCGCAGACTCGCAATAAATGCTCGAGCGTATCCACCCAGTCGGGAGGAAGCCACCGCAGAATTTCTTCGGTCGCTCGCCAGTTTTGCATTTGGCCTTCGATGTAGGTTTCATAATTATGAAGAAATGAATCGAGCGCGCGTTCGTCTTGCCCAGCGCCCAAGAGATGCGTGGCAGCACGCAAAGCTTCGTCGCCCCTTTGTTCGAAAACCGCCGCGATTCTCCCGTGTAGCTTCCCGGCGCGTTCTCGGTCAATACTTCCGATAAGCTCCGGCACCCAAACTTGCTGGATAAAGGAGTAAAACTTCCCGTCGGTCGATAGGATCTCGGCGAGCACGAGCTCGTCGAGAACGCGAACGACTCGGGCCGCGTCTCGATGTTCGGGCAAACTCAGACACTCCTCGTATGAAAAACTCTGATCCGGACTCAACGCCATGGTTTGGGCGAGCTGTAGCGCGTCGGCGCTGAGCTTTCGTATGCGTGCCCGAAACGCCTCGCTAATACTATTGGGCAGGTCGCCGGAATCGATGTCGCTCGGTAACGTCCAGGTTCCCGCTTTGTAACAAATAGCGTTGCGTTCTATCAAATGCTGCGCAAGCTGCATCACCATCCGAGGGTTACCGTGAGAAATCGCGTAGAGTCTATCCGCCAACAACGCTCTGTTCGGCACTTCGCCAAATAGCGATACCAAAAGCTTCTCTGTACACTCCGAATCGAGATTCCTAAGTTCAACGGTCGTTCCCGCTTCTTTCAAGAGTTGAATCGCCGCTGGCGAGGACGCGGTGCTTTTGGTCTGAAAAGTAACCGCTACGATCACTTTTCTTTTTCTGATTCTATGAGCGAGTAGAGCTAGAAAAGCCGCGGAAGGTTCGTCTGCTCGGTGTGCGTCGTCCACCGCCACCATGAGAAGTCGTCGTTCACTGATCTCTAGGAGCCAATCGCATAACGCAGCTTGCACGCGCGGACGCAGTTCTTGTGGATTGTCAAAGATCGTGGGACGAAGGGTGTCTCTATTCGGGGAAGGTGGTCGCCAAGAATTTCCCCTTCCCCAAACCTCGGCGACCGGATCGACGACCGGTCGGTCTGCGTTAGAAATCGGGAATAGCGACCGAGGCGGCGCCGATACCGACAACGGTAATCCCGTATCTTCGAACCGTTCGAGAAGCTGCGGCGACACGTGACCTAAAACCCGAACATAGGGCTTGGCCGTTGCTAACGCCTCATCGGGAATAAGGTCTAGAAGCTGAGAGATTAAAACGCGTACGATACCCCAGTCGCCCGCGTAAGCGTCCGAAGCGTCCGCACGCAAAACCGTTGCTCCGGAAATCTTGCCTTCGAGAACGATCGCATCCAACAATCGCGAATGACCGACGCCGGGGACACCGTCGATCAGTATCGTCCCCCCGTGGGAAAGTTGGGCCTGCGCAAGCTGCTTCTTAATCCGCGTTATCTGCTCGTCACGACCCGCGAGAACGGGTGTCGATAAATAGGACTGCGAAACGACCAGTTCGTCATCAATCGACAGACCGGCGATAGCGCTCAATCGCTCCATTACCTCTGCGACGTTTACCGGTCGGGCCAGCGGATCCGGATTGATGAGCGATAAAATCAACTGGTCGAGTTCCTTGGGAATTTCTTGCTTATAGGTAGATGGTGAAAGCGGCTGAGAGCGCCACATGACTGCAAGATCGGAAAAGCTACGAGCCGGAAAGGCGTGGTGATTGGTTACTACGTAATAAAAGGATGCTCCCAGAGAATAGAGGTCGGTGCGTGCGTCCATATTCTGAAGCAACACGACTTCAGGAGCGGTAAACGCAGGCGTACCTATCAAACGTTTACAGGGTCCCATAGGGGTCAACGCACCGAAGTCTATCAACTTAGCCTTGTGGTCTTTAGTGCAGCGAATATTGAGCGGTGTCAGATCGCGATGAATTTGGCGCCTAGAGTGGAGCAATCCGAGAGCCGAACAAACGTCGATCATCAACGAGCACGCTTCTTTCCAAGAAATCGGCGATAGCTGTCTTAAATCGCCTCCATCCAATAACTCCATGGTGTAATAAGGCGTCGCGTCATCCTTACCATACGCATAGACTTCGATTACCCTGGGGTGGGCCAATTGAGCGAGGGCGTGAAACTCGTATTCGAATAGCCTGGTTATCTCCCGGTTGTATTCGTCCTGTTCTTTCGCCAGCAAACGTTTTAGCGCGACTCGTTTCGCGGTAACCGTATCAATCACTTGGTAGACAACGGCCATACCCCCTTTTCCCAGTGTCTTTTCTACCTGGTAACGATGAGCGATAACCTGAACGTCGAGGGCGCGCAAATCCGTAATTCTATCGGCCATCTTTAGAGTGTAGCCTTTGTCAAAAACGATACCAACACTTGCATTGACCTTAACGCTGTAAAAAACGTCGAGCGGAAACGCAAAAAAAACGTATGAAATAAGCGCGCGCGAAACCTTTTTTGGTTCGCAGCTTGGTTGCACCCCGTGTGAGGCTCAAAAAAAGTGAGTACCTCTGCGTTTGTGCGGCTTCTTCGCGAACGAGAGCGGTTTACGCCGACGGAATTTTTTGCAGCTTTTAGGTCTACTTCACATTGTCCCGGAGCGCCGCCGGCACCCCCCGCGATAATCGATCCGGCACCGCCCACTGTGTGACTTGAACGGTCCCCATGGTTTCGCTCGGCTGGGTTTTCTACAAGGCGCAGGGAATGTATCGAGAATCAGACAATAAACTCTCTATTCGGTTCGCAATCGGCCTTTCCTTGACAAAACGACAGCGTACGATAATGTACTAAATGGTCGGTATAATTATTGCTGTTCGATAAACGCGATGAGATGTCCTGTCACACAATTTTGTTTCGACGATTGGTTGTTTATGACGTGATACATCCAAGGTGTAATCGCCCAAACACTCCGGGTATTTAGGTGACTAAATAATGAAATCGACGTGAGGAGGAGAGATGTCGACGAGTAACTTCGATAGTCAAATGGCGTTTCCCCAGCTTTTAATCTCATATGTCCTCGATAAGTCGCGGCTACACACAGTAAAGCGACATGACGATTCTGAACTTCTGTGTTTAGCGGCTGCGGTATTGATCGGGACAATGGCATTTTTGACAACGGCCTGTAATTCAGAAGACGACAAGAATAACGGCGACGCCGCTTCTCCAATTCGCGTGTCGGCCGGATCGGGCGGAGATGGCTACGAAACGGCCGGTTCTACTCCGGGCGGCGGCTCTGGAGCAATGATCACAACAAAGGGAGAAAGTGGTGGTTCTAGAAGCACGGAAGCGATTGCAGCAACGAGCGGCAATCCATCCACAGGAGGCGTAGGTGGAGAAATCGCGGGTAGCGGGCCTGATGAGCAATTCCCCGACAGCGGCATCGACGCGCAAGTATACGAAAGCGGCGTTACCGCGGAAGCCGGTGAGAACGACGCGGGTAAAGATGCAAACACGACGCAATGCGATGCAATTCCGCCTTCCAGCCAAGACTGTTCACAGCCTTTAGCGCCGGGCGATGATCGCAAATGCACGATAACGGTTGGCTTGGCCGAACGGTACTATTACCTATATGCGCCTCCGACCTATAATCCATGCGAGCCGACAGCTCTAATCATCGATTGTCACGGAGCGATGGAAGCCGCGGAAGTGCAAGCCGGTATAGTAAACGAGCATTGGGCCGACGCCGCCAAGACCCTGGATTACCCTGGGGTCGGATCGGGTTGGCGCCTTGAGGCCGACACCCCGGGAGGAGGATTTATCGTCGTGACACCCGCAGGCGAAGAGTTGCCTGGCATAGGACCTATATGGAGTACGACGAACAACGATCCGGAGTTTTTTCTCGAAATCGTCGCGGAAACGAAAGAAATCGCCAATATCGCCGAAGACAAGGTATATATGACGGGGATTTCAAACGGCTCGATAATTTCGTACCAGACTGTTTGCCCGAATACCGACGTGTTTTCGGGTATCGCTGCCCACTCGGCCGGTTCGAGTTGTACCAGTATTGCTAAACCGGTACCGGTTATATCTTTTGATGCCGAGCCAGACTTTGCTTACGCCACTACCGTTGCGGCGAGTAACACGATGGTAAGACTTAACGGGTGTACCGGCGACCCAGACCCCAACTGGCTCGTAATTGACGCGAATACGACCGATACGGTTTGCCGGAACGATCCGTTCGACCAGAATCCGACACTCGTACCCTGCAACACCATTAGCAAAAACTCCGAGACCGAATCCGGAATTAAACCCACGGTATGTAAGCGATGGAATAATTGCAACGGGGGGGTCGCGGTGGTGTTTTGCGACGTCGCGCCGAGCACTCGCCACGGTGCCGCTAACGCATCGGTTGACGCACATATTCTTTATGGCAATGCGAGTTCGTTGAACACGCCCTCGGTTGCGTGGCGCTTCTTTAAGAGTTTTTGGAAGTAGTTAAGCGCTCGCAAAAAAATAGTTTTACAATTTTTCGCGCAGATTCGGATGGAGTCTCTTATTCCCGATTGAGCGAAACCGCAGGAATATTCGGTATATGTTGAGGATTTCGCGATTGAGGAAATGTGACAATCCGCGCAATAGGGGATAAAAAAGTGAAGTTATTTTTACGCGAGCCCTAAGGGCGTGCTCGCTAATATTGGACCTCACTTAGGGTGCACAAAGCTCGGACCCAAAAAAGTTCCGCGCGCCCTTATTTCATCGCTTTTTTCGCATTTCCGCTCGACGTTCTGTTCAACGTTTAGGTTCATTGTCCATAAACGACATCTTTGGGTCCTGAATCTCCATACCACGCCCGTTGTCGTGCCGTGCTGATTCACCTCATCGATGCGCCAGTAGTGCCTGCCGTAATCGGTCCCTCACCTCCCGTCGCGTTTCTATTTACATCTCAGCCGTACAATTCTACTCTTCCCGCATTCCCGGTACTTTTGTATTTACTAAAAACCCGCCTCGCGACATTATCCGGTTCCATGTCGTACGCACGCTGCGCGTGTTTTAACGCGAGTTCTGTCTCGCCCGTGGAACGAAGGAGCAAAGCAAGATGTTGATTCAGCGTTATCTCTGCGGAGGGCGCAATCGGGCCGTTACCAAGTGCAGTTCTGAAAAGCGCCAATGCTTCGTTCTGTACTTGTGCTGAGGAGCCCGCCTCCTGGCGCAACCACGAAAACAAAGGGCCTTTGTGCGCCAACAGCGCGACAACGATGCCACCATCGTGTTGTGACATCATATTGGCGGTGCCAATCAGCGCTCTTAGGTCAGCCAACCGGAAGCTGAGCTCGGGCGCTCCCACCTCGAGGACAGCTTCAGCGACCAGGCGGTGGCGCGGCCCGATCAGGAGATCGCCCTTGGTCTGGTTCTCACCTGGTTGCTCGACGATAATGTCGTCACTAAGGCCTGTGAGCAAACCGGCCGCGTCGTTCACCGAGAGACCACCGACGGCTTTCAATAGCCAATAGTAGGTAACCTGAAAGCCAAATACACCCAACGCACACACGAGACGGTAGGCTCTTTGGAGTTTTTGGTCGTTGTCATACCGGTGGTACTCGTAGGCAACGATTTCTCGGAATTTACGATTCTGCCTATCGGTAGCTTCGTAGATCGCGGGAAGAAGAAGCCGGTTCTCCTGAAGTCTTCGGCAGAGGTCATCAAGAGAGAGATGAGTCGAGAAGCCATTTCGCTGGAGAATCTCCGCGAGAACTAGCCATTCGTCAGCCGCAAGTGTGTCCTCAATCTGAACAATACCATCCGCATCCGCACCTAAGCGACGTTGTAGTTCCTTAACGATTTCAGTGCGGCCACCTATGACAACCAGGACCTCGCCTTGTCTTTCGAGAACTCCCCTGGCGAGACGCTCGATACCACCATGAGTGGGTTCAACGGCGTCATAAAACAGCAGCGCCGGACTTCTCACCTGATTCGACACCTCTGCTAGCAACTCACCCGCTGTTTGCCACTGCTGGCCCGGATATCCGCCGGTACGTGCGACTACGAAGCACGGAGCGAGCCTTGCGACCGTGATCTCTTCAGCGGCCGTGCACAGTGCTGTCGTGGTGCCAGCCCCGGCTCTCCCTTCTACGAATACTACCCTGAAGTCGTCTTTGGCTCGGTGGATGCCATCTTGGATTGCTGGCATTAGTGTTTGATTGATCAGATCTCGGTTAACGACCTTGCCTGCCGCAATATCTTCGCGAGTCGGGGGTCCCCCAAGGAGGAACTCCATGTCCGCGGAAGCTCCACCGTATGGACCCACACTGCCGAACTCGTCATAGAACTCTATCAGTCCTTTCGTGTGGCGGCTGACGTCCGGCAGGGTATATATAACGTCGCCCCTCGTCCAATGCCGTTCTAGGGTGGGTTTCTCGCCCTTGTCGCCGGAGACGCCGCTAGTTAGGGTGCCGAGTTGCCGACGGACAATCCAGATGCCGATCGCATCGAACGCCGAATCCCGGGTTTCGTCCGCTTGGTCGCTCAGGAAATAGGTATCAACGGGAAACGCGAGTGTCTGCGAGAACGCATCCCGAAGAGTCATAAGTGACTCGACGTCAACATCTTCGCAACGCCACAACACCAAGCTGAGTGGTTTGAGTCTTCGCTCTATTGCCTTTGCAACGTCTCCAAGTACGTCGTATCGCGCCGTCAGAGCGGCAGCTGAAGCCACCAACCTTTCTGGAGAACTCTCGGCGTCGCCAAAGAATGGGAAATAGGCAGTAGCGCCGTTGACGACCTGATCGTAGTTTTCTTGAAGAGAATCCACGTCGTCAATTCTGACGAACTGAATTCCAGAGGCCACCATGTGGCGATATACCTGTGCATGGAAATGATAGTTGATGATCGATGCCCAACGTACCGTTGTGCCAATTTGGCCAAGCTCTTCCGCTGCGTGCCACGTGGAAACGCGGTCCTTCATGGACTTGGCGATCTGGCGCTGCCGCTTGTTTCGCTTGAGGCTTTCGAGAAGCACCCGTATCCCCGTTACGCCTGGCGGCTGGACTTCGAGGTCAGCGTGCACCCGTTGGAGAAACAAGGGGACGGGCTCGATGCCGACCGAACGACCAAGATATGGACCAACAACGAGGATCGCGTTCCCATCGGAAATCGAACGGCGAAGAAGGTTCTCGGAGGATGCAGTTCTAGCTAATGCTGGCCTGGATTCGATTTCGGCGCTCGGAGCATCGTGAATGGAGAAAGACACCTGGCGCGCCTTCAGGTCCGGCGTCTGGATATGCTTCGTGAACAAGTCGGCCGCATCGACAAATGCCAGTCTGCGCGCGTAGGGTCGAACACCAGAATAAGTCGCAAACGACACTGCGTATGCCACAAGACATGCCCAGTAGCCTTTTTCTGCGTCATCACCATGGCCGCTGAGCCGCAATTTCACAGACCTCCGGAGCCTCTGTATGCAACGCCAAGGTTCTTGAAGAAGCTTGTTGTTGTCGAGCACCTCCGGGGGCGCATCCAACGTCAGCGATTGCCTGCTTGCGGTCAAGAAATCCATGACCTGTGCTAATGTGGTATGGTCGGTGATGGAAGGAAGAAGCTGATATCGAAGGCTGGTCCACTTGTCCAACACGCCGACCGTGGCATCCGTCATTTCCAATGCTGCGATGGTTCTGATACCGGTCTCAAGGTCGATCGGTGGACGTCCTTGGAGTCCAGCAAAGTCGTAGACGAAAAGCGCGGACGACTCGCTGGTATAGGACTTGACTAGCGTGACGACGTCGGTGCCGGCCACCGCGGAAACAGCCTTGGCCCGCAGATAGCCCTCTTCCTCTCTTATCGTGTCTTCACGGTCGCCAAGCTTGAGCACCCAATGAGCTGGTGGAGCGTTTCTAAGTCCTGCAACTGCTAGAAGTACGACCGACCCGCTGTAGCCGCGGGCCAACTGGTGCGTCTGCTGAATGTACTCCAATCCTGGATACGTCGAGAGAAACCTCTGAATCGCCGCCGCTTCCGAGGAGTTTGCCAGACCTTGTTGGACGGTGATCTTCGGGGTCGCCATTCTTCCTCCAGAGGACTTCACTACCGGCCCCGCATGACTGGTCGACGCTTCTATGCGTAGGACAAATAAAAGCCCTCCTTGATCTACATATCAAAACCGCTCCAAATACAATATCATTATATTTAGTCCGCTGAAAACGGAAAACCTTGCCAAGACGGGTGCTTTTCATGTGGAGAAACGGCCTGCTGCCTCTGCTCTGCTCGTCTTTTCTCGGCGTAAATTTAACGTCAATCTGGATGAAATCACGGGGAGGAAGCGCCGATCCGGGGACCTACCACGGGCCGTTTTGAGAAATCGGTTTCTTTTCAGTAGCCAAAATTAAATTCTTTCTGGGGAGGCGCCCGCGCGGGAAGGATCTCCGTAATGCTGGACGATTGGCCATTGCCTGCCAGGTAGCGACGGATCGAGGACGGGTCGGTGACCGCCGCGACGATTTTCATTTTGCCTACGCAAAGAGAACATCTCTCCAAATTTAGGTTAAAGATTCTCGCCAAAAAAGCGGCCCAACTCAACCTGTAATTCTGACGTAATCGGTTCCCCACCTCTCGTCGAGTTTCTATTTACATCTCAGCCGTACAATTCTACTCTTCCGGTATTAACGAGACGTTTATATTTACTAAACACTCTCCCCCTTACATCCGCTTTCTACAGCTTCGCAAGAAAGCTACACAAATCTCAAACTGTCCACGAATTTAAAACTACTATTGCGACACGAAACTGTTTCTGGAAGTTGTTCCCACTAATAACAAAATGAAAGGAGGGAACCTTTTGTGCCACCAAATGAATCTAGGGTTCTGAATAAAGAGC
>JAFGIB010000282.1 GCA_016929805.1 Deltaproteobacteria bacterium
AGTTCTCTCAGAGTAAAATCGCTAAAAAATTACAACAGCACGATCGAATTATACTTTGGTCATAAAAATATGAGGGGATCTCTCAGATCCCAATCTTGAATCGTCTCGCTGAAAAACACCCGGAAATAGCTCCATTGATCGGCGATAATGGCGTTATTCTTAACCCCGTACTGATTACACATGGGATTCGAGGAATAAGAACAGCGAGGCGTTTCTATATCAGCGTCATTATCCGCGTCCGGAATCTTAAACAAAACAAACTCGACGTCCTTCGCGCAATTCATCCAGAAGCCGAAGCCCGTATAACTATCCGCCGATGCATCGTATAGACCCTTGGCCGAGCCCGCGACGACATCAGGCGCGAGGTTGACCCCGAAGCCTACACCGTAATCGGTATTTCCCTGCGAGGATATGTGCAGCGAGCCGCCGCTGTTGCACGGCCCACTCTTGGTCGGATCGACGGCAAACGCGTTTAACCCGCTTCCGGGTGTGGATTCTGTGGTAGCCGCGTACGCGTACCAGCTCGTTCCTCCTCGATTGCCCGTACGGTACACGATCGGCTTTTCCTGACTGAAATCAGAAACCACGTCGGCCGCATCGACGGTTATGGTTCCAGCGGTCGTGTCACACGATAATGCCACGGGTGTAAATTCGATGCCGCCGTCGTCGACGGGTCCATCGCTCCCGGCGGAACCTCCGCCGCCACTCTCCGCATCGCTTCCGCCGTTACCGTCGTTCGATTGCGTGTTGGTTCCACCCGAGCCTGATTGTACCGCGCCCCCGCCGGCCGTGATCTGCCCCGTTCCACCGACTCCACCGGATGTTATAAAGCCGGTACCGCTAGCTCCGCCGGTCTGTAAGCCGCTACCCGAAATATATTGTGCACTACACGTCCCTATCGCAACGCAGCTATCCAAACACGGCTCCGTCCCCGGTGGACACGTTACAGCCGATTTACTTTCGCTGTCGCAGCCTAGGGTCAGTAAAACGAAAATACCTAATAAAACCGAGCCGAATCTCATGAAACCTCCAGGAAAAACACGCAAAAACCTCCGACAATTAAGGTGCGCCGGAAATTCGAAATCGGGTTATCCGGCTTGTGGATTCGAGGGGATCGGCTTTTCTCTGTAAACCGCGCTGCGATTCACTATCGCCCGCCATCGCGACCAACCTTTTACTAAATAGTCAACGTTTTCGCCTCCGCCGCGCGCGGAAAACCGGATTTCCTCGCCTTTCCGTTCTTAACAATTACAACGACTACTCGGCACAATCTCGACCCGCTTCCAGCGGATTCAGATCGTGATGGATCGTAAGCGGCCCATCCTGCTGTACTCGAATAACAAAAACCGAACCGAAGACTTCGGTAACGTCCGAGATGACGAGCAGCGATCGCGGTGCGTAGATGAATCCGGAAAAGGAGTTCTTGCCCTTGAGCTCAAGCGTGCCTTTGCCCCCGATAAAAAGCCTTGCACGGGAAGAACTATCTTTTGAACCAAACATAACATCGCCTGTCACAAGCATCGAGCCCGCCAAATAAAGATCAAGCTCCGCATCGGGCTCGAGATCGACGCTGAGTGAACCTTGAACAGCCATGTCCCCCGCTACGTATAGCGCCGCTCGTCCTGTAATGCTAAGCGCCAGCGGTCCCTCGACGCTCATCCGATCGAGAAAAAAACGGCCGCACGGAAGCTCTCGTCTGAGCGATCCCTCAAAATACTCTAGATCCGAAATATCGAACTTGAGAAGCGCGTTGTCGTTGTCGCCACGCCGCGCCTTAACCAGCTCGGCGATGTCCAAAAGATCGCCTTCGTCGCATCCACAAGGCGGTTCGACGCGAACGAGCTCTCGCTTCCTGTCTCCGATTTGCAGCGTTTCCGATATATTGAGGTCCGAGTCAGACGGCATGCTCAGGATCCCTTCCACGCTCAGGACCGCCAAACGGGCGTCGCCGCCGATACGAGCGTCTCCCCCTACCAGCGCTTTTGCCTGATCGGTTAAGATAGCGGCGTCAACCTCAAGGTCTTGGTTGACGCGGATCTCAGCGCCGCGAGCAAGGGTTATCCCATTCTCTCCGGCTACCGCCAACGACCCTCCTATATCAAAAAGAACACCCCCGGAATCAAGCGCTCCGTTGATAGCCACGTTACCCCCGCCCGGCCGAGGTCTCAGGTCGTCTTTGGAGCTGTCGAAAACGTCGGTCGTCAATTGTTCGGCGGCCGTAAGGTCCGTGCAAACGCAAAGCGCGTGGCAAAAAGCTCGCGTTTTATCCCCTTGAGCCCCCGGTTCCAATTGCAGACGATTATCCCCCGCTCGCGTCCGAGGTCCTTGTCGCTCACACGCCGGATCGGAGTGCTCGTTCGAAGCGTCCGGCAGCACGGTTCCTTCCCGTTTCGCCACGATATCGAGCCGCTCGCACCCGCCCAATACGAGCGCTAAAAAAAACAAACCCACGCGCGCGTCAATCGCCACCGGCAACGACCTCAAGACGCCGCTTCGCTTGTTGTGCGATTGGACCGGAAGCGTATTTCCGCAATAAAGTCCTTAAACTCTCTATCTCGCGCGATTCGTTTCCCAACCTTTGCCAGGAACGAGCCACTCCCATGCGCGCCTCGATATCCAGCGCGCCGTCGGGATTGGAGGCGATCGCTTGGTTATATAGCGCCAGCGCTCCCGTGGGGTTATTGAGCTTTTCCAGGCGAATGGACGCGGCCGCGATCAACGCCACGTAAGCCGAAGCGGAGTTCGGATAGATAGTACAAACACGGCGATAGGTTTGCTCCGCCTCGCGCCACTTGCCTTGTTGGCGCTGTTTATTGGCGATTTGCAATAAATCCTCGGCCGGCTTTTTCGACGCTTTGGCTCCGGCCTTATCTAGCCAATCCTCGCTCGTTCGCGCTGTCGCGGGGGAATCCGTGGTGCCCAGCAGGCTTGAAGGCGCGCTGTCCGAGCTTTTCCCCGGATAGCGCGCGGACGCTGTCGATGGGGATGCGGCGTTCTTCGGCGATGCGGCGCGGTTTTCACCGGTACTCGCGTAAAATAGTCCGGCCGCGGTACTGGCGACGGCGAAGACCGTAGCCGCGAGTAGCAGCAACTTATGTCTCCGAAACCTAGAAACGATGGGCTGTTGCCTTTGCCACGTGTCAATAGCATTTTCAACCATCGCTCTTGCATGCTCCGGGCGGAACCGCACCGGTCCGGCATCTTTGTCCAGAGGAAAGAGATCCTCAAAGGATAAATCTCGTTCGGTATTCATAGATCGTCCTTTGTTACTCCAAACCTGTCTCTAAGCTTGCGAAGGCCTAAACGAAGACGGCTGCGAACCGTCTCAAACGGAATAGCGAGTTCTTCCGCTAACTCCGGTACGCTCATTCCAACGACGAAGTGAAGCACCACCGCGGCGCGTTGTTCTTCGGGCAGCTCGTCTAGGACGCGTACCGCTTCCCGATGCACAAGCGACCGCTCCGGGTTTTCCTCCTCTCGATTGCCCTGCGCCGACGAGCTCCTCTCCGCGATATCGTATTTTCGCGCTGAAACGACGCGGCGGCGTTTTATGTACGACAGAGTAGTTCGAATCGTGATGCGATCGGTCCAAGTGGTCAATTGGCTCTCGCCGCGATAAGTGTGAAGGCTGCGCAGTAGCTCGATCAGGACCCGCTGAGTAATATCTTCTACGTCCGAGTCGGTCCCTATCAGATACCGCACCAGATTACCCACACGAGGTAAAAGCTCAATGAGCAACTCTTGCGCAGCCGCGCGATCGCCTTGAACGACCGCCAAGACGCGCGAATCGACCGCCTTTTTCCGCTCTATTACTTTGTTCATAGGGAACAATAACTGCTTATCTAAGCTCGTGGTTCGCACATGCGTTGTTTCAGCCAAAAGTATCATCGTTATTATCTCATGAAAAAGAATCGGCTGTCACCGATCTTCATGGATGCGCCGAGTGCTCAATCGCGACCTCCACACAACATAAAACTCCTCCGGCGATATCCAACCGCCGCCGAGTAACATTCGATACGGCCGTCGGTACAAACATCTCAGAGATTATTGTAGTCAGACGACGGCTGATCGGGTCAGTCACCGCGCGCATCGCTTCATCGCTCACGGGCGCAGAGCCGACTCGTTTCGTCGTTGTGACCGCAAACCAAGACACCCACGGAAACGCGCCGTCGCCTCTCCAAGCGGGTCCGAATAGGACGAATACTCTCGCTCTATGGTCTTCCTACAATTTGTTCCGATAGATCAGAAACCGCTTTTACTACTAGGAAGCGCTGCTCGTCGCCGATGATGCGAGCCATGCGGACCCACCCTATCCGAAAAACACAACCGACGGGGGCAAACGGCATTCGCGCTCCGAGCGTCGATTAAAAACGTCTATCGCCTATTATAGCGGCGTGACCCGATCTAATCTGTTGTCGTTCACTATAGCAGTAGTAGTCCATGGTTTTATTGATAACGAAGCGTGGGTAAACGGATAAGCGACAAGTTGGCAAAATCATTTGGAGAGAAATCGTGTCGATGAGTCTTACTTTTGTTTCTAGGTTGGCGATACTTCTCGAAGTTTTGCTGTTATGCGCTTGCGCGGAAGCCGGAGGATCGCTAAACGACGTTGACTCCCAATCCTCGAAAGGTGGGAAAGGTGGGAAAGGAGGGTCGAGCGGCGGCGGCGGCGGTTCGGGAGGCTTCGATGTCAGCGAGCTACCCGCGCCTCCGCACTGCGGCAACGGCGAAAAAACAAAAGACGAGGCCTGCGACGACGGTAATACCGAGTCCGGAGATGGTTGTTCCGCCAACTGCCTCCAAGTTGAGCCGGGGTTCTCCTGTATACCGCCCGGGGCTCCTTGCCACCATATCGCAAGGTGCGGAGACGGCGTCGCCGTCTTTCCGGAGCTTTGCGACGACGGGAACACCGAAGGAGGAGACGGTTGCTCGGAAACGTGTAAAGTCGAGCTGGGTTTCAAGTGCGAAGGAAGCCCCAGCGAATGCAGCCCGACGACCTGCGGCGACAAAAAGATCGAAGGTGCTGAGAGTTGCGATGACGGCAATTCAATGCCCTTTGATGGGTGCTCGGCGTATTGTCAAAACGAGCCCCGATGTACCGAGGATGGTTGCGAGTCCGAATGCGGAGACGGCATTGTGGTCAATGAGGCTTGCGACGACGGTAATAATGTAGACGGGGACGGGTGTTCGGCGAAATGCGAGATCGAAGCGGGTTTCACCTGCGTGCAACCGGACCTGGGAGAAACCATGACGGTGCCCATCGTTCTGCGGGACTTTCGCTACGGCAAACCGACCGATTTCCAACCGAGCGCGATTGGGCGCACTGAGGCGTTGACCGGAATGGTCGAAAGCCGTCTCGACAAAGACGGTAAGCCCGTGTACACCGGAATCTCCAATAGCTTTGTTACGAGTAAAGAGAGCTTTTCCAAATGGTACCGTGATGAAAAGGGGACGAATAGCACAACGGTATCCAGGCTCGTGCTCTGGAACAACGGCGAGGGAATCTATGTGAACCGGCTCGGCGCCAACGGAGAAAGGTATGAAAAGACCAAGCCCGCTTATTACTGCGGCAACGTCGGGGCCGAGCGAACGGACGGCTCCGGGGCACCCATACCCTGTACATCGATGTACACGAATGATACCGATTGCGACAAGGCGATTGCGGCCGGTTTGGAGGTGCGGGACTGCGTGATCGAGAACGGCAACTATCGCGCGACTATCGTCGTAGAACGGATTGATGGGAATCCGCTTTTCTTCCCCGTAGACGGCGATTCCTTTACGCCGGAGTCCGAACGATCATACGCTCAACTTCCGGCTCCGATCTACTCCGATGACTGGGGTCGAGAACCGGGAGAGCCGCTACATAACTTCAGCTTTACCAGCGAAGTGCGGTATTGGTTTAGATACGACGCGGCCAATACATATACTTTGAATTTCACCGGTGACGACGATGTATGGCTTTTTATCAACAACATCCTCGCGGTGGATTTAGGGGGTATTCATACGCCGGTTAACGGGAGTGTCACGCTGGATGAGTCCTCGGCCGCCGCCTATAATATCGAAAGCGGCAACGTATACAACATCGCGGTCTTTCAAGCGGAACGGCAGACGACCTCATCGAGCTACCGGTTGACCCTTGCCGGTTTCAGCTCCCAGCCGAGCGATTGTCGTCCAACTTGCGGCGACGGCATCGTCGGGCTGGGGGAGGAATGCGACGACGGGGTTAATGAGGGCGGCTACGGTAAATGCGGTCCGAATTGCAGACTCGGCGAATACTGCGGCGACGGCATTGTGCAAACGGAATACGAGGATTGTGATGACGGGATTAATATCGGCGATCCCTGTCCGTCGGGATGTGTCACGCTGATTATCATCTAAAGACTCGCTCGCGCGAGCCCTTAGGATGCACAAAGCTCGGATCCAAAAAAAGTCCCGCGCGCCCGCCCACGCGTTCGCAGCCGGATCTATTATTTTTCGAAGAGCCTTTAATTAACCTGTATACAGAATCTATTTACGCTAAGCCCATCGCCGCCGCCCCATATTTCAAAGCCGGCGAAAACGAGATTCAAATACATATCCCCGGTAATACCGTAGCCATTGTCGACTGAATCACGGATAAAGCTATTAAGGTCGACCTCCAGTGTATCCAAGGGAGTTGTACTCACGTAGGAAATACAAGGCGGATTGGTTGCATGAATCCAGACATCCCACGTTCCCGGCGCTTGCTCGACCGTCTGGCCGGGATGCAAATTGCTACCCCGGGGTTGGCGCCTTTCCGGATCAAAAAGCCAAATCATTAAATAGGCTCCGCCCGGCGGCGGCGAGTATTGACTATTGCTCAAAAGCGAGGCGTCGGGAGTGAACCAGACGTCGAAAGCCGCGTTGTGATTTTCAATCCCCTTTTGTGTGGCGTTGGTCGCAAAAACCGTCGGTATCGATGCGATATCCGAGACCTTACGCGGGAGATTGCTCGCACTCGTCGCGTGACCGGCGTAAGAGCCCACGAAAAACGAGGGATAGCCGATTGGAGATCCGGTATAGGCGTCTACCGCGGCGTTCGTTGGGTTACTCACGGTAAACGATAATCCATTGTAGGCTATGGACTGCTTATCGTATAAAAACCACCAGTTACTCTGAAGATAATAGCTCTTTGCTCCGGCAGCCGTAATCATCGCTCCCTGGTACGCCCCGCTGAGCGAACCATTGGCCGACGCCGCATCCGAACATATCGATGAAGCCGTCTTAGCGGAATCAACGAGCTCGACGCCGCTTTCCGAATGATCCTCTCCACAGGTACCGACCGCGACGCACCGCCCTTCACACAGTTCCTCATCGGGCGAGCAGGATTCGTTTATCGTCTCCGGTGCGCTGGCACAGCGATTGAACATCCACAGCAACACACAAGCATAACAAATTGATAGCAACGCCTTCATACCACCTCAAAACAAAACGATCGTTAAATAATCGAAACGACAATTCGTTTCCAATACGCAATAGTCCATTTTATGTGTGCTTACAACCTTATATTTAAAAAAATTTTTTATAGCTTTATCGCTTTTGTAATGCGCGCGGTCGGATAGCGCCGTCGGAAGAGGCAGGTAATGGGAATATCAGTAAGAAGGCTTAAAATAAGCGTTCCGATTGCTTCCGCGCCCCGCGGACGTGCTCGCGGCTTTCGTTCTCAAAAAAATTATCTTCTTCTGCGGGCTGGCGCTTTTTTAAACTTTTTATTATTCTTGGCCCGACCAATGCGAACCACGAAACGACTGAAAGCCCTTTTTACAACTCCTCCCGAAGCATTTCGGAGTGCGACAATCCTCGCCGCAAGGAGAAACGACCATGCGATAGCAACGCTATTTCGAGGAGGAGAGACGCCGCGGATGAGGACGTGCGGCCCGAACGACGATTGGAGGCGTGTATGAGAAAGGCTCTCAATAGACTGACGTTCATCGTACTCGCTTTATCGTTTCTAAGCTGTCTATCACCGCGCTCGGTTGAAACCGCGAACCGTGCGGGGTCGTTTGTCGGCAGATGCAAGAGCGCTGAAAGCACGATGGTGCCGATGCATAGCCGAAGCGATATCGACTGGCCGAGCGCAACCTGTCGCGCGAGAGCCGCGGAGATTATCGGTCAGATGTCGCTAGAAGAGAAGATCTCACAGATGGTTCAACCCGACCAGCATCAACTGCGAGATCTAAATGACCTGGCGCGATACGCCATCGGATCGGTATTGAGCGGAGGCAATACCGATCCGCCCTCCAACAACGCGATGGGCTGGACAAAAATGGTCGCGCGTGTACGCGCTGTTTCCTTGAAAAACCGGCTCAACATCCCGATTCTATATGGAGTCGACGCGGTTCACGGACATAACAACGTCAAGGGGGCGGTCATCTTTCCCCATAACATCGGGCTCGGTTGTACCCGGGACGCGGAACTTGTCAGACGTATCGGAAGGATCACCGCCGAAGAGGTCGCCGCCACCGGAATCAATTGGAGCTTTGCTCCGGTATTGGCGGCGTCTCGTGACGAACGCTGGGGAAGAGCCTACGAGGCATTTGGGGAAACGCCGGAACTGGCGGCCGAGCTGGGAGCGGCGCTGATCCAGGGTCTTCAGGGAGAACGTCTCGGATCCGCGTATCCATCGATCCTCGCGTGCGCTAAACACTTTGCTGGAGACGGGGGCACCCTTTCGGGTATTGATCAGGGCAATACAGCGATCGACTACGAAACCTTTCTGCGCTTGCACGCGAATCAGTATCAAGCGGCGATCGATGCGCGAGTCGGTTCGATCATGGTGTCGTTCAGCAGCGTCAATGGAGTGATGATGCACTGCAACGGCTCGCTACTAACGGATCTATTAAAGGGTCAAATGAAGTTCAACGGGTTTTTAGTTTCCGATTGGGAAGCGGTGGAAAAGACCCCGGGCGATTATGAAACTCAAGTAGAGAACGCGATCAATGCGGGTCTTGACATAGTCATGGCGCCGAAATCTTATAAAATGTATATTTCTACCCTAAAAGCCTTGGTTCCGGGCCGAGTGCCTCTCTCTCGTATCGAGGATGCGGTGGGTCGCATACTATCGATCAAATGCGAGTTGGGCCTGCTCGAGTCGGAGAGATACTCCCGCTATATAAACGATCTCGTCGGCCGCCAAACCGACCTCTTACACGCGCTAGGCTCGGAGGCGCACCGGGAGGTCGCACGGCGGGCTGTTCGACAATCGCTGGTATTACTCAAGAATGAAAACGGCTTATTACCGCTGTCCAAAAACTTACCCCGAGTTCATCTAGCGGGAAAAAACGCTGATAACCTAGGATATCAATGTGGCGGTTGGACCATCGGGTGGCAGGGACTTAGTGGATCGATTACCCGCGGAACCACGATTGCGCAAGCGGTACGCAAAGCCGTTGGTACCACTACCGAGGTCAGCTACTCCATCGACGGCACGGGCGCCGAGGGAGCGGCTGCGGCTATCGTCGTAATTGGGGAAAAGCCATACGCGGAGGGAGCGGGGGATCGGAGCGACCTCAGCCTGGAAGCGCAAGACATCGCGGCGGTTAAAGCGGTGAAAAACGCGGGTGTTCCCGTTGTTGTGGTACTTATTGGCGGGCGCCCCTTAATCCTCGGAGCCGTGCTGGATGAAGCGGATGCGCTGATCGCGGCCTGGCTGCCCGGCTCTGAGGGGCAAGGGGTCAGCGACGTCATCTTCGGCGACCATGCCCCCACCGGAAAGCTTAGCGTTTCGTGGCCTCGATGCATGGAACAGATTCCGATAAATTGGGGTGACCACGATTACGATCCGCTGTTTCCCTACGGCTTTGGATTGACATATTAGGGCCGGTCTCCGGCAAAAACGGGAGTCTTCCGAATGACCTTTCGCTTTTCCGCTCGATGCCTTCTGCAGCGTTATGGTTCAACCTCGCCGCGATCGGCATTTTCGCTGTTCCGAGGTTTTTCTGTGTTGGTTTCTAGTATAATTCAGGGGTAATTCCACCGCGCTCTCGAAGAAGACAGGATCGACCCGTAAAACGCTGTGCCTCATCAGAGCCGAGCCTGTTTTGCCTATAAAAACGAAAGCCGTTTCTTTTGTCGTAACCCTTTTTTACTAACATAATACACTGCATAGAGTGTATTGTTTCACGAGTGCTCGGTTGGAATGAAATCCGCATCTAACTCCTATATAATCGTGAATTTACTGTTTTTTAATCTCTATTGGGCTGTCGAGTACGTCTCGAGCGAATCGTCAAAGCCTATTGTTCTATGAGACCAGGTTCAAACACGATGATAGTCTACGACTCGACCCAAGCTGGAAAGGTACGATCTATTATGAAAAGAAGACGGAATCTGCTTGTTATCGCCTTGTCCGCAGCGGCGTCGTTGGCGCTCGTCGCCTGCGCGTCGTCGCCTTCGTCCTCCGACGAGACGGCCGGAGCCGGCGGTCAAAACGTTCCGGCGGCGGGGAGCGGAAACGTTCCCAATGGGGGTAACGACGATAATGGCGCTTGTAGCGAATTAGTGCTACCGGCCGATCAAAACGACGTTATCGCAACTTTTGAAGATGGCTTGGGAAGCGTCAATCAGGACGCACCCGGACGAGGAGGAGGCTTTTACGCCTTTAATGACGGCACCGGCACCCAGACACCTCCCGCGAATAGCGCAACAGCGCCCACGGCGACGAGCATCTCACACTGCGAGAGCACTTACGCGCTGTGCACCAATGGAAGTGGATTTAGCACGTGGGGCGCGGGCATCGGAACAGACATCGGAAAGATCGATGCCGCGACCGGTAAGAAGACACCTTACGATGCGACCCAATACAAGGGGGTGGCGTTCTGGGCCAAATCCAATGCGGGCGAGACGGCGGTAAAGGTGAAATTCCCCGACAAGAACACGGCCGAGGAGGGAGGAGTATGCGATTCGAGCGTTCCCGACGGTCCGACGGCATGCTACAACGATTGGAGTAAAACGGTGAATCTTACAGAGGAATGGCAAGCGGTCACGATTACTTTCAGTGAGCTACAACAGGAGACTTGGGGAGCGATATACGACGCGTTTGACATCACGACGCTTTACGCCTTGCAGTTTCAGGTAGGTCCCAATATCGCTTTTGACTTTTGTATAGACGATCTGATATTCGTGCGATAGATCCGCGCTCGTTTGTAGCCGTTTTGCTGTCGCTATCGACAGGGATGCGGTATAAGCGATTTCTCAGCGGTATCGCCATTGCATCGCGAGGTAAATAACGACCCGACCGACAGCAGAAAGAAATCAAAGAGGTTTTATGCGCGAAGCGGGTTTGCATAACGCTATCAGCGATAGACCTCTTCTCGGTCTTCGGACGAACTTCCGGTTTCCTAATCTAGACCGGGTTCCGGCTCTTTGATTTATCTAGCTGAAATAACAGGCAATAGTGGAGGCAATAGATGATTAAAAATAGAACGATCTGGTTTCTCTACGTGTTATTCTCCTGTTTTAGCGCGTACGCGCAAGACCCAACGAACGCTGCCGATAGCGATACGACGCAGAGACGCCGGGCGTCGTCGATAGGCATTGAGCCCGGTACCCAACAACCGGCGGATATGATGCTCAGTGAACCGGAGCCCACGACCGTCGCCAGCGACTCAACCGATGAATGGGAATTTGATTTCCACGGCTATCTTCGGGGGCCGATGCGCCTCGGATTCGGCACTATTCAAGGAGGTGAAAAGAAGGGCGAGACCGTCATTCATTCGCCTCCGATCACGCCGGACAGCGATTATACCCTCTGGCAATACAGCGGTACGCTATTGGGGGGACCGTGGGCGGAGCTCAGATTCTCCTACGGAAACTCGCGGGTAAAGGCAAACGTGCACATCGCGTCCTGGCATATCACGGACGGTGGTTTTCGGTACATTCAAGCTCAACTCGGCATCGATCAAGCTTTCGTAAGCCTGGATTATCCCACGGTTTTCGGACCACGAGGCGGACTTAAATGGACGGTGGGCATCTTTCAAAATACCTACGGGGCCGCTGGTCAATACGACGCGGGCAAGTACGATACTTATATCATAGGACGCACCCATACCGCGGGCGAGACACTAACGATGTTCTACGATCTATTCGATGACATCACGCTTCAGCTCGAGCACGGCGTGGGCGCTAAGCTCGATGTTCAACCTCTGGATTCGGTCTTGGTGAATCCCCCATACTACTTTTCTTATCCCGGGCCGGAACAACAGGGCACGACGCTATTACACCACGTCCATCTCGGCGTGCTCTATCGAAAATTACTGCAGATTACCGGGCACTACCTGACCACCTGGACCGACGACGCGGTGACGGATAGCGAAAGGGACGGTCGCATCACGGTGCTAGGCGCAGATATCCGTCTTACGGGAGATGTCTACGGAGAAGGATATATCGGCTTCTCTCATCTCGACGCGAAAGATATTCTTCGCATAGCCAATTCCTTAGAAATCATCCACGCGACATTAGGGGGATGGAATCTGAGAAACAATTACTTTTCCACCATAAACGACCAAGAAGCCATGACGACCTCCACTCAGGGTACTGGAACGATCGATACCATTGGATGGCAGTATTCGTTTAGTTTAGCGAAAGTACTATGGGCGCCGGAGAAGTTCTGGGGCCAGGGTCCCGATTTCGTAGCCACGATCTTCGGAATGTATAATATGGTGTCAAGTGACGAGGAGCCGGAGGATCTCGCGCCGGGCCAGCCCAAAATTCCCAAAAATAAATTGAAGTTAGGCGGAGAATTGACCTATGTCATGCTCAATTGGTTGGCGGCGTCGTTTCGTTATGACTTGATTCAGCCGGACATGGACGACAACACGCGTTCATTTCATATCATATCCCCTCGATTAATTATCCGCACGGAGTTCGTGACCCATGAACAGGTCATCGTTCAATACTCGAAATATTTTAATGGAGATAACACGGTCCTGTCCGGATGGCGGTTGCCGCGATATAACACCAGGGACCCGGAAGACCCCGACAAACGGCTGGTTAATCTCGACGAGGATGTGTTTCAAGTCGCCGTAACCATGTGGTGGTAACACCGATCTCAAGATAGCTCGCGCGTGATGCGCGAGGCTGCCGGGTTTTCGGTTAATCGATTACCATGGGAAAGGCTGCGCGAGTTCTCCCTGCTACAACTCGCAATCGACTATTAGCGTCTCTCCCGGCGGCGCATAGGGTACCACGTTTCCGGCCAGCGGCCTGCCATTGACCCGGAGCGTCGCTTCTCGCGCGGCTCGTCTCGAATTGTTAACTCGAATCTCGTAGGTCGCGCCGCGGCACTTGCGTATCACGGTGAATGTTCGCAGTTCGTCGCCGACACAAGGTTGAATTCTCAATCCCTCATGTTCCGGTTTAACGCCCAGCAGATACTGGGTAACGGCTACAAAAGCCCAAGCCGCGGTTCCCGTTAGCCAGGAATTCTTGGCTTGTCCGAAACGGGGCGCGTCCTTGCCCGCGACCATCTGCGAATAGACATAGGGTTCCATACAGCGAAGATCGCTTATCTCCTCGAGATACGCCGGCGTGATTTTTTTATAGTATTCGAACGCTCGATCGCCACGTCCCAGGAGCGTCTCCGCGATAACGATCCAGGGATTATTGTGGCAAAATATGCCGGCGTTTTCCTTATATCCCGGAGGGTAAGAGGAAATTTCGCCGAGCTGTATCCGATAAGTCGTGTATGCGGGTTGGTTTAATACGACGCCGTACGGTGTATCGAGATGACGCTTTACTGAATCAAGCGCCTTCAAGGCATATCCCTGCTTAGTACCAACGCCGGCCATGACGCAAAACCCCTGCGGTTCGATAAATATTTTTCCCTCGTCGTTTTCCGCGCTACCAACTTTATTTCCATAGAAATCGTAAGCGCGTAAAAACCAATCGCCGTCATAACCGTGTTGAAGGATGACCTCGTGCATGCGCTCTATATGGTTTTGGGCCGCTTGAGCCTCGCCCGTCTCTCCCAGCTTGCTCGCCAGAGCCACGTACTCGCGACCACAATAAACAAATAGCGCTGCGATAAAAATCGATTCCGCTTTGCCGCCGGCCACATTCGACGTTGTCTGAAATGATTCATCCGGATTTTTCGAAAAACAGTTAAGATTCAAACAGTCGTTCCAGTCCGCTCTGCCGATAAGCGGCAAGCCGTGAGGTCCGAGGTGGTTGACGACGTGGTAAAAAGAGCGTTTGAGGTGTTCAAACAAGGACGCGCGCTTCGAGGGGTCGTGGTTAAAGGGAACCTGTTCCTGTAAGATCCTATAGTCGCCGCTCTCTTTGGTATAGTCGGCCACCGCCAGGATTAACCAAAGCGGATCGTCGTTAAAACCGCCTCCGATTTCGTGGTTACCGCGTTTGGTCAAAGGTTGGTATTGATGATACGCGCTCCCGTCTTCGAATTGTGTCGACGCGAGATCGAGAATTCTCTCTCGTGCGCGTCGCGGCGCCGCGTGAACCACGCCTAGAAGATCCTGATTCGAATCTCTAAATCCGATGCCGCGACCCACTCCGGTTTCGAAAAACGAAGCGCTCCGAGCTAGATTCAGCGTGGTCATACACTGGTAGGGATTCCAGATATTGACCATTCTATTAAGCGACTCGTCCGCAGAGTCTACTCTATAGTTCGAAAGCAGATCGGTCCAATAATCGGATAACTTCATAAACGCCTTATGGACCAGCTCCGGCGTGGCGAATGCCTCAAGCATCGCGTTCGCTTTACGCTTGTTAGCCACTCCCGGTCGCTCCCATTTCTCGCTCTCATCGTTTTCTATATAACCCAAGGTAAATACGATTTCCTTGCTTTCCCCGGGAGCCAAAGTGAGATCGATGCAATGAGACGCGACGGGGGCCCAACCGCTCGCCAAAGAATCGGTCGGTTTTGCGCTACGTACAACCTCCGGAAGGCTCATCTCACCATAACGCCCGACGAAGCTTTCGCGGTCTGTATCGAAACCCGAAATCGGTAGATTGACGTGATAAAACGCGAAATGGTTCCGCCGTTCGCGATATTCCGTAACGTGATAGATCGTGCTACCCGTTACCTCTACCTCTCCAGTGCTCAAATTTCGCTGAAGATTGGTGGCGTCGTCAAAGGCATTCCAAAGGCAAAACTCTATAAACGAAAAGAGCTTGAACGATTTGCTCGACGAGCCGAGATTACGCACTCGGATACGGTGAATTTCGGCCGCGGTCTCCAGTGGTACGAAGCAGAGTATTTCCGCCGAGAGATCGTTTTTTCGTCCAGTAATTTTCGTATAACCCAGGCCGTGACGACACTCGAATCGATCAAGAGCGTTGCGAGTCGGGATAAAACTCGGCGACCAGACCTCATCTCTCTCCACGATATAGAAATACCGACCGCCCGCCTCGGCCGCGGTCGTATTATAACGATACCTTAGAATCCGGCGAAATCGAGCATCTCGATAAAAGCAGTATCCTCCGCCGAATTGGGATATCAATGAAAAAAAATCTTCCTGTCCCAGGTAATTAATCCAAGGAAACGGAGTCAAGGGGTTGGTGATCACGTATTCCCTGGAGGTGTCGTCAAAATAGCCGTATCGCATAGTCTATGTTCTCCCTATTCTTAGCTTGGCCTTTTAGGCATCAATAAAGTGTCACTTCGAGCCGACTTCGGGTTTCCCGGGACGACGGTGAGCTCCGGTTAGAGTTACTAAATGGCTTTCGAACGGGCTGTTCGGGTACTTGGCTAAAAAATCCTCTGTTGCTGAACGCGCTTCGCCTATACGTTCGAGGTTCACCATCGCATCGATGATAAGCGCATCTCGCTCTTCCGACCGAGCGCTGTCGGTAAAACGCCGACTATGGTATTCAGCGAGCTGTAGCGATAACTCCGGATTACGAGTCAGATTGTCGCGAATACGCCGCATAAGCGCGTTTTCGTCGAGCGACGCAACGGGTTGAGAAAAAATGCTTTTTCGTATTCTGATACGCGAGCGTCGCATCATATCCGCCGGTAAAGAGGGGTTTTGCCCGGTGGACAGGTCATTCGAGTCCGAAATCCGAGCTTTACGAGACCTGGATATGTCGTTTCGGTGACGTTTCAATAGAAGCGAGCCCGCGATCAAGAGAATAACCAGCGCTGCCGCGATCAAAATCGTTTTTCGAGCGGGTTTCATCATCGATTTCGTTCGCATTCTAGGGTGAACGCGATTGTCAACAAACCATATACGGAACGCTGAAGTATCGTGCTTCTACACGGCGACTTATTCAAACCCGATCGACAGCCGCGATCTCGTCCTGCTGAGTAGGTCGGACGCCGCGAACAGCCTTCTAGCAACTCGCGACGCGCGCTGCGATGTGCTGCGATGCCTGTTAGTAATGGATAACGCATCCGGGATCGATGCCGTCGGCCCAAGCCTTTACGTTTGCTTTATGTGTCGACCAACTGAAATCGGCGTTTGAGGTATCGCTGAAGGCCCAGCCTAATGCTCCAGCGTATCCTAAATTAAAGATATCAGTCATAAATTGGCTAAAGGTCAAACCGCCTATACCTGCCAGAGGGAACTCCCCAATCACCACGGGTTTGTCTGCGACGCCGTACTCATCGAAAGGCTTATTGTACGGATAATATTGTTGGACCCAACCGTACCAGTGATAATCGTGATAATCGATACCGACGTTGGTCCAAGCTTTCGCCCATTTAATCGCCGCGCTGCCAACCGTTACCGGAACATTACTCTCGAGCTTTATCGTACTCACGAGATCGCGAATAAAGGTTTCCATCTCGGTAAACGAGATCGGTTCCATATTGCTGGTCATCGGATCGAATTCAGGATCGCCGTAAGGGTCGACCCCCCTGGCAATCGCCCATTCGGGCTCATTGATAACGTCCCACGCGACCATTCGATCACGATTGGAACTAACGCTCACCGCCTCTGCGATGGGGCGAATTACTTTTTCCATCAATAACGCCCGCTTGGTGCTATCGATTACGATAGGCCGGGTGCTGATGATATCGTCTGTATCGGGGCGAAAGTTGTCGAACGAAAAAAGCGTTAGCTGAATGTGAACGTCAAGCTCCGCGGCGATCTCAAGGGCTGCGTTTATATCGTCTACAACGGTGTCTCCTAAACCAACGGGATTACGATCGTTGCGATTATCGACCTTTATCCCGTCGCCACGTAAGTCAGGAAACATCCACCAACGAATGGTATCGACTCCGTTATCGCGCATATCACGCATTTCTTGAATGCGTTTCTCTCGTTCCCCGTCCACGCCTTTCTGATTCCAAGCCGCGATCCCTCCGAAGTCTCCTGCGAAGTTCCCCCACGCGTAATTGAGTCCGAACATAAAGCGTTTCTGACAGTTCACCGTTACTCCGCCTTTAGGGGCGGCGCACTGATCGATGCAGGCGCCACCGTCGGCTTGAGCGTCTCCAGCGTCGCTTCCACCGATACCGCCGCTCCCGGCGTCTCCGGCGTCGCTCGCGGTCGTGCTTCCTGCTGCCCCATCTCCTATGGTTATTCCCGCGCTACCGTCGCTTTCTACACCTCCGGTTAGACCTTCGCCGAAACCTCCGGTATAACCGGCGCCGTTTCCTCCGGTGATAAGCGCGCCCCCAGCGACGCCGCCCGTGCTCACGCCGGTCGTCCCCCCGCTATAAGTATCGATAGGAACGCTCTCATTATTAGATTCTTCGCAGGCGGTCGACGTAAATGCTAAAATGCTGGCCGCCGCAAGAGTAACCAGATCAACGCAAGAAAAAAAATCTTTTTGGAGCATAATTCAGATTCACCTATGATATCGTTACTAAGGGCTCGCGCAAAAACAACTTCACTTTTTTCATCCCATATTGGGCGGATTGTCACATTTCCTCAATCGCGAAATCCTCAAAAT
>JAFGIB010000283.1 GCA_016929805.1 Deltaproteobacteria bacterium
ATTTTGAGGATTTCGCGATTGAGGAAATGTGACAATCCGCCCAATATGGGATGAAAAAAGTGAAGTTGTTTTTGCGCGAGCCCTTAGGACTAGGCGTGCTGGACCGCGGTCGAAAGAAGTTCCGAGCGCCCGTATTATACGGCTTTTTACTTTTTTCTTTTGACGTTTTTTACAAATTTACGCGGTGGTATATTTTTTATCGGTTTAGTAACTTAAGTCGGATTCACTAGGTCGACTCGGTTTACGACCGAGTATCACCGCAAATTCTACCAAAAAGATTTGAGTTTTTTTGTAGCTTCGATTAATGTCCTTAATGGATATTTACGCTGTTATCACGTTTTTTCCGTGAGTTTGTCGATTCAGATACTTCGCCCTCTAATTGAGGCAACCGAACGTCGGGGTGTATCGCGGTTTCAGCTTTTAAAAGCGGCCGGCCTGGCGCCGGCAACACTTATAGAGGGAGGATCTCGGCTTTCGAATACCGAGTACAATCGCTTGTTACTTTCCGCTCTAGAGTTATCTCGCGACGACGCGCTCGGTTTGCACATAGGCGAACAATCGCGTTCCTCCGCATTCGGCCTACTTGGACATCTAAGCGTTCACGCCGGCACGCTGCGGCAGGGCCTCGAGACCGTCATACGCTACAAGGGTATTTTAAGCGATTTCCCAATGCCGAAGATCAGCGAGCGAGGCAAAACGTTTTTAATTCAGTATTCTTTTCCCGGTTTCGACTCGACCGGCGTCAAGTTGTCGGCGGAACTAGCGATGAGCGCTCTATTGCGCTTCTTTCGTATCTTCGTTGGACCTAACGCGCGACCGAACAGGGTATTTTTTGCTTATGAACCGCCTCCTTATCGCCAAGAATATGAACGCGTTTTTGAGGGAACGGCTCGCTTTGAACACGAGTTTACAGGCATTGAATTTGAGAGCACTTGGCTCGATTGCTCGCAGCTTTTCGAAAATCCGGAGCTCTATTCGGTTCTTCAGAGACAAGCGGAAAAGATGCTCGGTCGGATCACGCGAGAAAGCAAGCTGGCAGATATCGTTTTGAAGAAGCTCGCTTTAGCCGATCCGAGTAAGATTCCACTTATGCAAGAGATAGCGCGTCATTTCGGAATGAGCGCTCGCTCGTTGCAACGGCGTTTGGTTGCCGAGGGAGTCGGCTACAAAGAGGTAGTCGAGCAAGCCCGCGGCGAAATTGCGAAGCGCATACTTGAAAGCCCTTACATGTCTATTAAAGAAACCGCGTACGCGATGGGTTTTACTTCTCCGGCCGCGTTTCACCGAGCCTTCAAGCGCTGGACCGGCATGACACCGAAACAGTACAAGTCTTCATACTAAACCTTAACGTTGCAAAAGATCCGTCGGTGTAAAGCGCTCCGCTCGCGAAAAAAGCGAAAACGCGCTCGGGGAGCGCGTAAATAGCGTTATTGGACGGACCTTGCCCGCCCTGACGAGCCGACCCCAGGAAGAAAGCCGGTTCTACCGGATGAATCAGCGGCCGTTGTAGCCAAACAGCGGTACTGCTCTGAACGGTTACCGTCGATCCGTCGTAACTTGGTCTTTGCAGCCGACTCTTCGTCATAGACGATCTTTTCGCCGTTCCCTAACGCACGTTCGACATCGCGAATGCTTTCGACAAGCCGCATGAGGCCCACGAGCTCTACCGAGGCCGCTTGATCGCTCCCCCACATCGCTCGATCAAGGGTAACGTGTCTCTCGACGAAACGCGCGCCGACCGCGATCGCGGCAACCGTCGGCGCGAGACCTGTTTCGTGTCCCGAATAGCCGATGGGGCATCGCGGAAAACGCCGCCTAAGCGTCTCTATCACGCGTAGATTAAGCTGATCGACGCGACATGGATAGCTCGAAGTCGATTGCGTTATCAATACGTCTTTTTGACCGACGACCGCTATCGCGCGATCGACCTCGTCCATCGTCGACATTCCAATAGATAGTATAAGTCGAAGCGATATTTATTATGCTCCCGTGGGCGCTCGCGGCCATGAAAGCGCCGAACACTTGACAACAAAGAAACGTGCCTGTCACATTCACGTTGAGCACGTGTTGCCAAACGTCAAGAGGGAATCGCTCAAACCGGGAAACGTCAGACGCGTCGTCTTCGCCGGACATCTTATCATCCACGGCCGCGTTATTAACCAATATATCAATGCGCCCGAATCGCTTGAACACCCGATCGCGCAGCGAGGTCAATTCGTCCGGTTGCGTGATATTCGCCCGAAATGCGCTGGCGGTCGCGCCAAAATCCAGGGCGATTCGCTCGCAAAGAAACTGGCACGGCTCAACGTCGAGATCAACCGCGAGCACGGTAGCGCCGGCCTCGGCCAAAGACAGACAATGCTCGGTACCCAACAATCCGGCGGCGCCCGTCACAATAGCATTTTTACCGGATAGGTCGAAGACGCTTGGCACGGTTCTCCTCCGATTTCAACGCGACGACGGCTGAATGGTATGCGCGGCCGTATCCGGATGCTGAGCCTTTTTCGGTTTTGTATGAAATAGACTCGTTCGACGAAAGACCGGTTCTAGCTTTTCGCCTCGTAACGAATTCGGCAAGAAGTCGTTGGCTATCGCGTCGCGCAAAATCGGCAAGGCGTCGCGGTACGCGTCAAGCACGTATTCGATATCGCTATCTGTATGAGCCGCCGAGAGCGTATGAAAACCGCTCCACAGAATTCCTCTACGAATCAGCTCTTGTTGCAGCAACGATTTCGCCAGCAACGCGTCGCATACTTCCGGATCAAACGTAACCATGGTTCGGTATGCGAGCCCAATCGAGCGGAGATAGGGCATATCGAGCGTGTCGGCGATCTCCGCCAAGCCATCTCGCAGTTTCACACCGAGCCGAGCGATGTATTCGAGCGCGTCGGTAGCTCGAAGCTTGTCTATGGTCGCTCTCGCCGCCGCAAGGGAAAGGGTTTCTCCGCCAAAAGTAGAAAAAAAGAAGACATCGCGGTCCAACAACCGCATCACGTCGCGCCGGCCCGTTAAGACCGAAATCGGCATGCCGTTCGCGACCGCTTTGGAAAAGCAAGCGAGATCCGGCTTAACGTCGAAGTATTGCTGCGCGCCTCCGAGCGCGATACGGAAACCCGTCCACATTTCGTCGAAGATCAACAACGACCCGTTGCGCTGGCAAAGCGTCTGAAGATTTTGAAAGAAATTCGGGCTCGGAATTTGAACCGTAACCGGTTCGAGAATCACACAGGCCACATCTTCGTCGAGGCATTCGACGAGCGAAGCAAGATCGTCGTATTCAAAGGTGTAGGTGAGATCGCGCGTTGCTTCAGGCACACCGCGATTTCTATCGGTTACACTGATATACCAGTCGTGCCATCCGTGATAGCCGCAACACACAACCTTGTCGCGACCGGTATAGGCTCGCGCCAGGCGTACCGCCGCGCTGGTTACCTCCGCCCCGGATTTGGCGAAGCGCACCATTTCAGCATTGGGAACGAGCTGGTGAATTCGTTCCGCCACCTCTACTTCCAACGGGTGTACCAGCGAGAAGCTGATGCCGTCGCGAAGTTGCTCGCGGATCGCGTCATCGACATCGCTATCGCCATAACCTAAAATGACCGGTCCCACAGCCATATTTAAGTCCAGGTATTCGTTGCCGTCTACGTCCCATACGCGCGCTCCTTTTCCGCGACAAACGAATTTCGGTGCCACGCCTTTGACGAACTGACCCGGTCCCTTGGCGAGCGTTTGAGTAGCAGCCGGAATCAGGTCCAACGCTCGGCCGTACCACTCGTCTGAAACGCGAATAACCGGATAATCATCGTTATAACAAACTGAATTAGGCATTGTAAATCCTCGCTTTTGTTCGATCGGTTGTGTTCCTAAAGGATCTCCGAGATTGCGTAAACCTTAACGTTGCAAAAAACGTCGAGCG
>JAFGIB010000284.1 GCA_016929805.1 Deltaproteobacteria bacterium
ATTTTGAGGATTTCGCGATTGAGGAAATGTGACAATCCGCCCAATATGGGATGAAAAAAGTGAAGTTATTTTTGCGCGAGCCCTGAGTCGCAACTCAGGGCGCTGGTGAAACAGGCGTACTATCGATTGGCATTGGCGAGACAGATAAAAAAGATAACCGAGGAGCATATATCCCTTATCGAACAATTGATCGACGCGGTTCGCTTCAAGTATGAAGTCGGTCGGGCGGCTCAAAGTGATCTATTACGGTTAGAAATCCTGAGAGACCGGCTCAAGGATAGCGTCGAGGATTTCGATCGACAGGACCGAGAGCTTATTGCCACCATCAACGCTACCCTCCATCGCTCGGTTATGACCGAAATCATAACACCCGAAACGTTTGCGCTAACCGCTCCAACTTATACCATCATAAAATATATGAAACTCGCTATGATCAGTCGCCCACAGCTGAAACAGTTGAAGGCAATTGCGAAAATGCATCGATCTGCGGCGGATCTGGCGAGCACCGAGGCGATACCGGATCCGACTTTTTTTGCGTCGTATGCCCTTCGCTCCGAACTCGAAGCCGGTGGCGCCGGCCGGGATCTCGTCACCTTCGGTGTCGGAATTCCCTTGCCGCTGTTTTACGGTGCCCGCTACGGCACACGGGCTGAAGAAGCCAAAGCCTCCGCACGGGCCGCGGACGCTCAACAAAAGGCGCTGGTGGATGCCATTTCCGGTGGCCTCGGCGAAGCCCATGCGAGCTGGCTGCGGGCATTTGATCAACTTAATCGATATAAAGACCAATTGGTTCCCCAAGCTCACAAAGCGCTTGAAGCGACCTTTTCCAATTATCAAGTCGACCGGGCTGATTTTTCTTCGTTGTACGAGGCGGAAGTGGAACTCTTAAGCTTCGAACGGACGATTCGCGTCGCGGCCGTTCAAGGACTCTTGGCTAAGACTCGCGTCGAGCAACTGATAGGAAGGAAACTGTAATGCTTCGAAAGAAAGGAAATATCTGGTCTACACCGCTGTTAATCGCATTCGTTTTGGTACTCGGCTTTGCCACTTTAGTGTACACCCAACAGGAGCAAAAGGCGCGTGGACATTCATCGAGGCAGACGGTCTACACTTGCTCGATGCATCCTCAAATCGTGCGTTTGGTAAGTATGGGGAATATCCCGTGCGAAATAACTACGAAGTACTGGTGATATGCGGTCGGATTGATTGCTATTCCAACCACTGCAATGAATGCAGCCGTATTTGAAAGCAAGAATCATTCCGGATAGCGTCGCACGAACTGACTACTCCAAGGTGTCATTCGAGATGGTCCGGTTTTTGCAATCACTGCTGATGGAGATAGAAAGGAGAGGCGATGAAAGTCTTTGTCACGGGTGGAACCGGATTTATCGGCACCGAGGTGGTAAAAAGCCTTGTCTCAGCGGGTCATGAGGTGCGCGTCTTGGTTCGGCGAAACGGCGCTCACGGCTCGTCGCATCTTCCCGACGCCGCCATTCGGGTTGATGGCGATATTTTCGACACGGATATCGACAAACACCTCGAGGGAGTAGACGCGGTCGTCAACCTTGTAGGTATCATTCGAGAAATCAAGGATTGGGGCATTACCTTTCAGAAACTGCACGTCGATAGCACGAAAAACATTATCCGCGCCATGACATCAACGGGGGTTAAACGTTTGATACAATTATCGGCGCTGGGTTCGGAACGCGGAGAATCGGACTATTTCAGAACCAAACTGGAAGCGGAAAAAGCCGTAAAGAACTCGTCTCTCGTTTGGACCATCATCAAACCCTCGGTGGTGTATGGACTGGGCGACGGATTCGTCAATATGTTAGCGTCGCAAGTGAGGACTTTACCGGTAGTTCCTGTAATAGGCGACGGAAATTACGAGCTTCAACCGGTGCATGTAAAAGACGTGGCAACGGGTGTCGTAAAAGCGCTGTCGATGGTTGAAACAGAAACTAAAAGCTACGAGGTTGGAGGACTGCAGACCTTTTCTTACAATCGTATTCTGGACGAAATCGCCCGCGCGCTGGGTAAGATCAAGGCATTGAAGGTTCACTTCCCGCTGGTGATAATGCGTCCTTCGATAGCGATGTTGGAAAGATACTCCTTCTTTCCAATAACCACAGACCAGCTAAAAATGTTGCTGATGAGCAATACCTGCGACGAAAAACCATATATGACCGCATTCGGAATCGACCCGGTCAAATTTCGCGACGGTATATCGGAGTACGTGAAACGTAAGTAGCTGTTCTTTTTAGACGCGTATTAAGCGAATTGATTACGCGGAAACAAACAGATTGATCAAGTCCCGAGTGACATATTAGACGGAAGGCAAGATATGGGTAAGTCCGTGACAATGAAACTGATCGAGTCGCATCTCGTCAGCGGAGAGATGAGAGTCGGCGAAGAGATCGGCATTCGAATCGATCAAACCTTGACTCAGGACGCGACCGGAACGATGGTCATGTTGGCGCTGGAGTCCATGGGGTTAGACCGTGTAAAAACGGATATCAGCGTTCAATACGTCGACCATAATCTTCTACAAGTCGACAATAAGAACGCCGATGATCACCTCTTTCTGTGGTCGGCGTGTCAACGCTTCGGACTCTGGTACAGCCGCCCGGGTAACGGCGTCAGCCATCCGGTGCACCAAGAGCGATTCGGCAAGCCGGGCGCCACGATGCTCGGATCGGACAGCCATACTCCCGCTGCGGGAGCAATCGGAATGCTGGCCATCGGCGCGGGCGGACTGGAGGTCGCGCTGGCCATGAGCGGGGAACCGTTTTATTTCAAAATGCCCGAGGTTTGGGGGGTGGAGTTGATAGGTTCACTGCCGCCATGGATCAGCGCCAAGGACGTAATCCTGGAAATGCTTCGAAGACACGGTGTAAAGGGCGGTATCGGCCGGATCATTGAATACTATGGAGACGGATTGAATTGCCTATCCGCGATGGATCGACACGTGATAGCCAATATGGGCGCCGAGCTGGGCGCCACGAGCTCGGTTTTTCCTTCGGACGGCAAGGTGCGAGAGTTTTTCGTTTCCCAGGGGCGAGAGGCGGATTTCAAAGAGCTTATAGCAGACTCGGATGCGGCGTACGTCCATCGCGAAACCATCGACTTGTCGAAGCTCGTACCCTTGATCGCTATGCCTTCAAGCCCGGATAACGTCGTACCGGTCGAACAAGTCGAAGGACAGAAAATAGGTCAAGCGTATATCGGTTCGTCGGCGAATCCCGGCTATCGCGACTTCGCGATAGCGGCGGAGATCGTTAAAGGCCGGCGTGTTCAGCACGCTGTCTCGTTCGATATCAACCCAACCTCGCGGCAGGTACTCGAAAACCTTGCGCTCGATAACCGTGTTTTCGCTTTGATAAGTTCCGGCGCTCGAATTCATCAAGCGGGTTGCAACGGGTGTATCGGCATGGGACAAGCGCCGGCGAGCGGTTCGATCAGCCTGCGCACGGTACCCCGGAATTTTCCCGGTCGTTCCGGTACGCAAGGAGACAAGATATATTTGGTGAGTCCCGAAACCGCCGCGGCTTCTGCGTTGACCGGTGTAATCACCGACCCTCGTACTCTGGATATGCCCTACCCGGATGTGCGCGAACCAGAAAAACCGATCACCGTTGGCGAAAAGATGTTCCTAAAGCCTTTGAGCCCGTCGGAAGCGCGAGACGTCGAGCTGGTACGCGGTCCGAATATCTCTCCGCTGCCCGATTTCGAACCGCCACCGGATCTTTTCGGATTACCCGTTCTTCTCAAAATGGGCGATAATGTATCGACAGATGAAATCTTACCTGCCGGCGCGCGCGTCCTTCCCTTCCGTAGTAACATACCCAAAATCAGCGAATTCGCCTTTAGCGCGATCGATTCGACTTATCATAGCCGTGCGCTTGAAGCTCGCGACGCTGGGGGACACGCAGTCGTTGGCGGATTGAACTACGGCCAAGGTTCCAGCCGAGAGCACGCGGCCTTGGCGCCTCGCTTTCTCGGCTTGCGCGTTGTGCTAGCCAAATCCTTTGCCCGCATCCATTGGCAAAACCTGATCAACTGGGGTGTTATTCCGCTGACCTTCGAATCCGAGTCGGACTATGACAACCTTCAGCAGGGGGACCAATTGCGTATCGAAAACCTCGGCGCGCAACTAACAGGCGGTCAATCGATTGAGCTTAAAAATGAAACGCGAAACGTTATCCTTCGCCTGCGTCACGTTCTTTCCGACCGTCAGACCGAAATGGTACTGGCGGGTGGACTCGTGAACATTGTGCGCGCTCGGCTAAACGCGAATAAAAGTTCAGATGAACGCCTCGATTAGTTTTTCCGTTACCTCGCGTCTTCTCAAAGGCCTCTTGACCAGCGGTCCATTATTGAGGATTGGTATACGCGATTCAAATGTCCTTCCTTCCTCGGATCGATAAAAGATACCGACCGGGATAGTCTCACCCCATAAAAGGGCACGCTCGAACGCGGCGGTTCGATTACTCGAATCGTGTTTCCACTCACTCTGCAAATCGCGTATCCGTTCTTTATACCATCCGAAAGTATTATGCCGATTCATGCTCGGGCACGGTTGTATTACTTCGATTAAGCTGAATCCGCGATGCCTTATACCTTCTTGAATCAAGGAGATCAGTTGCGCTTTATTTCCGGCAAAACCGCGCGCCACGAATCCGCAGCCCAACGCAACCGCCAGCGCCGGTCCGCTCAGCGGAGTCGATCGCACGCCCTGAGGTTGTACCTTGGTGGTGAAACCCATGTCGCTGGATGGAGATGCTTGGCCCTGTGTCAACCCATAAACCTGGTTATTATGTACCAATACGGTAATGTCGATATTACGCCTTATCGCGTGGATGAAGTGATTGCCACCCTCGCCGTAACAGTCACCATCCCCGCAGAACGCTACCACGGTCAAGGAAGTGTTGCCGATCTTGGCGCCCGTGGCGGCGGGAAGCGCTCTACCGTGTAGGGTGCAAAGACTGTTTGCCGATAGGTATTGGGGAAGCTTGGACGCTTGACCGATTCCGCCTATCAGCAGTACTTCGCGCGGCTTTTTGTTCATCGCTTCCAGGCTCTCCTTCACCGAGTCCAAAATCGCGAAGTTTCCACAACCCGGACACCACGCCGTCGTTCGTTTTTCATATTCATTACCATTAGTCATGGACGTAAGTTCCCTTTTATCTGCTCGACCAACTCATCCACCATAAACGGACGGCCGTCATAGCGTAAAATCCGTTTCGTTTCGTTATATCCCGTATACGCCGCGATCAGCTTGGCGAGCTGACCGGTCGCATTGTTCTCCACCACAACGGTATTGGTTTTGTCCTTTAGAAGCAGTTTCGCGGCTTGCTGCGGAAACGGCCATATTTCGTCGAAGTGCACAACCGCTGTATTATCTCCTTCGAGCGAAAGCCTGTGCGCGGTCTCAAAGAGGATTTCCCGCGTAGAACCCCATCCGACGATTGTACGTTTACACTCACCTTGCGAGAACGATTCCGGTCCGGGATTTGTCGCTCGAATGCGCTCGATCTTTCGCAAACGCTTCTGATGCATCTTGACCCGAGTCGCCGCGTCGTCGGCCATGAACCCGCTTTCGTCGTGCTCGTGACTGTCGGTCATCACGATGTGATCGCTTTGATTGGGGTATGCTCTGGGAGAGACACCCGTATCGGTATCCTGATAACGAAGATAAGACTCGGCTCGTTCGAGCTGGTCTGTTGCAAGGAGAGAGGTTTCGTAAGCGACCTTGCTGAGGTCAAACGGATCCACGGTGAAATAGGAGTCGCAGAGATACTGGTCGGATAGAACGACCACAGGCACCTGGAATCGGTCGGCTAGATTAAAAGCGCGTACCATATCGTAGAAGGCCTGCTCGGCATTGCCCGGCGCCAGCACAACCCGTGCGAATTCACCGTGCCCGGCGTGAATCACGAAGAATAAATCGGACTGTTCGGTACGGGTGGGAAGACCCGTAGCCGGACCCGGCCGCTGGCAGTCGACGATCACCAACGGGACTTCCGAAGCGCCCAGCAAGGAAAGCGTTTCGACCATCAGGGCGAGCCCGCCACCCGAGGTCGCGGTCATCGAGCGCACGCCCGCCAGGGACGCGCCAAATGCCATGTTGACCGCCGCGATTTCGTCCTCGGCCTGTTCGGTAACGATATCGGCCTGCGCTTCTTGATTGGCGAGATAGGTGATGATCGAGGTCGAGGGAGACATCGGATAGGCGCTCATAAAGCGGCAATTCGCCGCGATGGCCCCGAGCGCGATGGCCTCGCTTCCGGTTAGAAACATTCGACGCGTAGCCTCAATCACGGCTATTCGCCTCGAGAAACCGTTTGGGCGTTTGTCCCGCGCGTAGTTGTATCCGGCATCCAAAGCCTTAATATTGGTCTGCACGGCGTCTTGTCCGGCGAACAGTTCCCGGATCAGTTTCCTAGCGATATTCAAATCAAAGTCGAGCAAACCGAAAACCGCGCCTAAAGCCACGGAATTGGCGTGCACTGCTCTACCCCCGCTTTCAGCAGCTAGTTCTTTAAAAGGCACGTAGAATCTATGGGTTGCTTCCCCGGTCCGACGCGAAGCTTCTGCGTCGAATAACAAGATACCACCCGAAACCAATTCCGGTTCGTGTTCCTCGACGCTTTCTCTATCCAGCGCAATCACGATATCCGGTCTGGCGGTCATCGCCGCGATCGGCTGGTCACTCACCCGTAGTTGAAAGAAGTTATGGCCGCCACGAATCCGCGACATCGCGTCCTGTATGGCGAAGACGAAGTGTCCCGCTCGTACGAAGCTTTTTCCAAGTAAAAAGCCGGCGCTCTGAAGTCCCTGCCCAGCCGCTCCACCGATTTTTATGTTAAGTTCATTCATTGTTGCTCTGTTCCATAATGCGCGATTCTATTTAACCTACACGAGTTCGGAGCGACGTTTCTATGACTCGTGACTCGAGCAGATTTGGCCGATGAATCTCATTTCGTTGACGATACGTCATCCGCATGGATCACTGTTGGTTTTGGCGAAAATAAGCAACTTTCATGCCAAAGGTATGAAAGTGCCGACTTATAGGTTATTCGCTCAGACTGCCAACAGCGCTCTACACGATAGAAGTTTTGTACTGCTCCGCAGGACACTTTCCCGTTATACCGGACGAACTTCGATCAAAATGGCTCTTGTATTTTTTACGCGTGACGTTTAAGAGTCGTTTCGAAGTCAATTGTGTGGATATGGTCCAATTCCGACCGAGTGATACGGACTCGTAGTTTGGTACGGTTCGCGCTTAGACCGATTTCTGGACTAGACCAAGTATGTTTGCGTTCAGACGATCGATAGAAGCGAATGCAGAGGATTTATGAAATATATCAAAAAGGACGAGCTGGCGAGTTGTACGGGGAAAGAGGGCAAACGCTCCTTGGTAGCGGTGGATGGCAAGGTTTCTTTGGCGCACGGTTTATCTACCTTAACGTTGCAAAAAACGTCGAGCGGAAACGCGAAAAAGCGTATGAAACAAGGGCGCGCGGAACTTTTTTTGGACCGCAGCTTA
>JAFGIB010000285.1 GCA_016929805.1 Deltaproteobacteria bacterium
CGAAAAAAGCAAGAAGCAGCATTGGAACGACAGCGCCAGGAGACCGAGAAGCTGTTTCGGTCGCTTAGGTGACGTGCCGTACTATTTACGGATAAGAACTTTCGTGAATAATGAATAAAGCGATGGAACATCCAAAAGTTGTAGAAGATCCTCATTATCATCTTTGGACAGATGCTCTGCACGCTCGTGCTTTAGCACGACAAGCAAATAATAAATGGGATAGAGGAACATATGTCAGGTGGGCTGTAGCCACATCTTGGACGGTACTAGAAATCGCTTGTCAAGAAGCTTTAGGAAAACCTGATATTTCCAGAAGATTTAAGGAAAACCTAGACTCAGCGATACAAAATAAAGGCTTTCGTAGCCTTCAATGGGGTTGTGGGATTTGGCAGCGTGTTTTAGATCTTCATAAGAAACGAAACGGTTTAGCGCATCGGTTCATTTCGGAAGATGACTATTTTCCGGACGCAACTGTAGCAGACGAATCTATCGATATTGTCAGAGAAGCTATTAGCGCGATTTATCGACATGTTAATCGTAGGGTGCCTATTTGGATTCAGGATAACGATGATCGAGGATGGGATTCGGGTAGACGGAATGGTTCGAATATGACCCTCATCCATTCAGGCGCAGATCAAAATGATCCGAAATTAGTCAAGCTTTTCTATGTTCATTCAGGAAAAGAGAAATTGACCGATGTTCTTCCGAGTGGCACCGATTATCTGCCTTATGTTGATGATCTAATACGGAAGGTGCGTGTACCGATTTCTGCGGTAAAAGTTTACGAAGGTAATACTGTCGTTTACGTAAGAGAGCTTAACATGCGAGGAACCTAGCGTTCCTTATCCAAGGAAATCGATATCAGGATTTCCCGAACGCAGGTTGATGTACCCCAAATTGAAAAGGGACTGGAAGACATTCTATTGATTATATGAGAAAATCAGTCATTGCCGTTCTCTCTCGTGCAAAACGAAAAGCTCATGCCCCCAACTAAGAAGATAGGCTTGAACTCCCGCCAGAAACGGTTTTTCGAGTTCCTAAAACGAAAAGAAAGAGCGGCCGATCGATTTTCGACACGAGATATCGTTTCGGCGACGAGTTGGAAGCCGGACTCGGTTCGTACTAATCTGAGCGAAGGACATTGGCACCGAATCATTGCCAAAGAAGGAAGGGACCTGTTTCGAGCGCTCGGCGTACTTAAGCTAACAGAACGCGAGTTTCATGCGCGGATTTCGCAAAGCAAGCGCGTTCAATCATTTGCGTATGGTCTAGCAAATCCACTTGCCGGATCGCTAATATCCCGGTCGCGAGATAATATGTTGCTCGCCCTTGAGCTATATAACCGCCCTTCGCTGGCTAATCGTTTAGACGGTTTCGTCACCCTTTTCTGCGCGGCCTGGGAGCAATTGCTTAAGGCGCAACTTATAGAACGCGACGGCGAAGATTCGATATTTAGAAAAGAAAAACAGGGCCAAGTCAGGCGCTCGATTAGCTTAGCGGAATGCATCTCCCGTGTTTTTTCTTCGCCTTCGCCTATGCGCCGCAATCTAGAGGAGATTAGCGATCTTCGGGACCGCGCCGTACATCTTCTCGTACCGCAATTACAGCCAATTGCGGCGCGTCTGTTCCAAGCCGGTGTCTTCAACTTCGCGAGGTACTTCCGCGGGTTTGCTGGTGAACCCTTTATTCCACCCAGTTCGGTCGGTCTTCTAACTTTGGTGCTAGATGCCGACGAGTCGACCGTTATCAACCTTCGAGCGGCCTATGGTCTTAAAACCGGTGAAGAGGTTCAAAATCTGATAGACCGTCTGTCGAAGTGCATAGATAGCGAAACATCGTGGGAATACGCTATACCGATTAGTTATCATTTGGTTTTTTCCGATAAAGGCGGTTTGGCTGACTTTTCGCTCACCAAAATCGCTCAGGACGCTGTAGATTCGAGGCCTTTGGCCGTCATCGAGAAGGTCCGCGATAGGGAGCACACCCATCCGTATCTGCCAAATAAGGCAGCTCAAATGGTCGACCAAAACCTTCGATCCGAACTGACAACGACGCAATTGGAACGTCGTTTGGTGGCTAGAGTTGGTGGTTCTCCAGCATTCATCTTGCACGATTTTCAAGCGATCGTAGCGAAGGAAGGATGGCGAAACTCGAACAACGAATTTCACCACCACTTGAAAGACGTTAGAAGGCGGTGGTATTCGCAGCGAGCAATCGACACAGCTGTTGAGAGAATCTGCAAAGACGAAGACTTTTTACGGAATGCTCGAGAAAGCTACTCAACTAATGCGAAGAAAACGCGCGTTGAAAGATCCAGTCTGTAAATGCATTCGTTTCGTACCGACTAATACCCGAGTTGCGACAATCGCCGAATCAATTCGGAAGGCGACAAAACAGGGACGTCGATCTCTCGGGGATAATGGCTTTGGTTACCCGTTATTATCGCATTTGCGCCGCCGGATATCGCGACCTCGATAAAAGGTAAATCGGAACGATCCGGCACGGGGCGAGCGTATTGCTCGGGTTCGAGAATCATCTCTCCTACGGCCTGGAAATCTTCTAGAAAGCTCTGAACAACTTCGGCGACGAATCTAAATCTCGGTCGCTTCAGAACCTCTTGGTATTCCGCGATCATCCGGTTATCAAAGAGAGGTCGAACGCGTCCGATCAGGGCAAGTTCGACGGCCTCGGCGGAGACACTGCCTCGCTTGAGCAGCGCGGATACCAGTACGTTGGTGTCGAAAACGACGCGCACGCTATCGAATACCGGCTAACGGCCGCTCGCGTCTCGGGGCGGCGGGTCACTGATGGTACGCGTTTTTCGTTCGTTCCGCGCGGCTCGAATCTCATCTTCGATTTCGGTCTCGCTTAAGTCACTCGCTCCCGAGGTTTGCGCCTGGTCTTGAAGTGAACGCATGGCTTGTTGTGCCCGCTCACGGACCGCGAGTATTGCCGGACCCTCAACTGCCGTTACCGAAAAAGCGGCGAAGGGAGCGCGTTCCTCGCGCTGCAACTGGTCAGCCAAAGCGCGCAACGCCAGAACCTGCGCCGATCGAAGCGCCCCTTCGCGCGTACGGTCACGCGCACTTACCCCTTTAAGCTCGCGTACCGAGGCGAGCCACTCACCGTTGGGCTCTCGATCGATGTCTATAATCAGGCTCATTAACAGTAAGAGTGCCACACACATCCCGCCAAGTCGAGTCGCGGGGCCGTTGCCACCACGTTGCCACGACAGAATGGAATCGGGCGGTTTTCGCTGGTTCCTAACGGCTCTAGACGGAAAGACTTAGATAGCGCGAACCCATCGAAATTACTTCACAATCCTAGCAAGTTCGCGAAATGCCACCGGTTTTGGGTGAAGCGTTTTCAAGGGTTCAAATCCCGCTGGGGTCGCGTACGTTCTCAAAAAGTCGTGGCGAGCAGATGAAGATACCTGAAAGTAGCCCAACCTGCCCCTGCCCGTGCCCATGCCCTTGCCTGTTTCTTTTACCGGGAGAACTAACCTTACGTGGTGCAATCGTGTTGAAGTCAATACTTTTCTCATTTTTGAGTTACTTGAGCACGGACAGGGGCAGGGGCAGGGGCAAGTTTTTTATATTGATACTACCAAGGCGCGAACCTATACGGCCACGTTCCCGGGTTGTTTCGCCACCTCTTTTTGAGAAGGTACCGAGAACGCCGGTAGCCCTATGAAGAACAACATCATTCTCCCGTATAGAGATCCGGACACATCGCGGGACAGCATGCATCAAAATGTCCCGAGGGTCTTCGGGAAGGCGTGCCGAAGGAGTTCATATGCGTAGCCGAACCGCAGAAGCCCTGGCGTTGAAGCACTCACCCGCGGCCGTTCTATTGACCAACGCCAAGCCGGAACGCGCTACACAGTTCAAAAACGGTAGTTGGGGCTGCGTCGCCGCCATGTTGCAGGCAGCCGCCAAAGGCCGGACAGTAGTCTTCGATCAAAAGACCCACGGATGTCCAGGAGGAGGAACAGGGCTTGGGTTTGGGAACTGCTACGTCGGCTTCCCGATCGATCATCTACTCTCGACCGGAGGAAAGGTCGATCTCGCGAACGGCCACACCTTCGACATGGGCGAGGGCGAGTAACTGTTCAGGGGGGTACTGCTGTTTGGCTACGACGGCGGCCGACTTGTTTGACCCCTGAACGCTTACGAGGGCGAGCGCATTTTCGAGAGCCTCGAGGTAGCCGCTCGCTCGGCGAGGGCACTCCCATACCGCGATGTGCCGACCGAGTTTATCGTCTTTAAGCCTCTCGATCAGGTAGCGGAGGGAGAGGGTGTCTCGCTGGTCTTTATGTTCGCCAATCCGGACCAGGTCTCCGCACTGATGACGCCGGCCGGGTTTCGTCGCGGGGTGATCAACACGACTGTGTCGCCATGGGGAGCCGCATGTCAGTCGATCCTGTTCGCCCATGCGGAGGCCGAGAGCGATAGTCCGCGCGGAGTCATAGGTTTCTTCGACATTTCGCGGCGCGGCAAGATCGCTAGAGAGCTTCTCTCCTTCACCATGCCGTACTCTTTATATCTCGAGACGGAATCGAGCGTCGACGACAGCTTCCTCAGCACGGCCACAGGGCAGAAGCTTCGCGAACGATGGTAGGCATTGCGCTACGCCGGATAAAGAAATGGGACGCCGAATAGAGCGCGACGATCACGAACGGATATTAAGAATAGCGGCCTCCCGTATTTTTTGAGGCCGCAGCGTGGCGACCAAAATCGATACCTAGCTTTCGCATTCTATGCCGCAATGTGTTTGGATGGATCGCGAGTAACTCCGCGGCCCCGCCTTTGCCGTTAATCGGCCCTTCCGCTTGTTCGAGGACCCGTTGAATATGCTGCTTTTCCACATCGCCGAGCGTCATTGGTGTGACCACTTTCTTACTTAGCGTCGTGCCGCTCGCTAAATCGCCTTCTGTCTTGTGCGGGAGCAGATTGCCGAAATCGAGTGGACCTTTCGGCGACAGGATGAGAGCACGCTCGATAACATTTTGCAGCTCGCACACGTTGCCTGGCCAAGAATATTCGAGTAGCTGTGTCAAAGCCCCTCGCGCGAGTGATGGTATGGTAGCCAGCCGGTGCTCACTGCTTTTCTTCTTCAGAAAGTAGTGCACAAGTGAGGGGAGATCGTCCAAACGTTCGCGCAACGCCGGAATCGCGATTGGGAAGACGCTCAACCGATACCAGAGATCCTCGCGGAATTGACCGTTCTCGATCATCTGCCGAAGGTTACGATTCGTAGCGACGATAAGGCGTACGTCGACGCGCATAGGGGTCGATCCTCCCACGACCTCAAACTCGCCGGTCTGCAACACGCGCAACAGCCGAGCTTGGACTTCGATAGGCAGCTCGGCAATTTCGTCCAGAAACAACGTTCCATGATTTGCTCTTTCAAAAAAAACCACGCCGCTGGGCTATCGCACCGGTAAAGGCGCCACGCTTATGCCCGAATAGTTCGCTATCGATTAATGAAGCAGGAATTGCGCCGCAGTTAACCTTGATAAAAGGCTTTCGATGCCACGCGGACAGACGATGGATAGCATTACCAATTACGCCCTTACCCGACCCCGTCTCTCCCAAAAGGAGAACGGAACTGTCCAACGGCGCGACCATTCTTACGAGATCCATGACACCCCTTAACCCGAACTGTGCTCCCACAACCTCGTCTCCGACCAGTCGGTGCATCTCGTTACGAAGGAGGCGGTTGTCATCCTCCAGCAAATCCTTAATCCGTACGAGTTCCTGAAAATGGAGCGCGTTGCTGACTGCTATGGATAAAGGGTCGTTCACCACGTCGAGCAGCTGCGCGTGCTCTCGAGTGAATCGTTCAGTTCCTTCCGTCGTTATTACCAGCGTAGCCACTTGCTTTCCTTCGATTTCGAGAATCTTGCTTAGTGTCGAGTGTGCGTTTCTCTTCAACGCGGCGGTCATCACTCGTCCGACGGGGTTGGCATCAAGGTCACGAACAATGAACGCTATCGGAGCAGCGGTGGACATGAGGATCCCCTCAATAGATTCAACAGCTTCCTTCGAGAGTGGTACGACCTTGTCGAGAATCTCGCCGCCAGTCTTGGAGGCGCTGGCGATAATTCGATTTGCTCCCCCTTTCGAGTCGTAAAGTCCCAGGAAAAGTTCGTCCGCTGGCATGACAGTCCGCAAGTAGGCAACAAGGCGTTGAAGGGCAAAATCGATCTTGAGGCTGCTACTGATCGCTTTCGTTACCTCTCTATAGAACTCGTTGGTATCGACCGCGTTCACTTGCCTTTACAGTAGAAGAAGACGCAATTACCATATGTGGTGGGCGCTGATTTCTCCACTGTCGCCGGACCCATCGGAATTCGCGGTGAGGCTGCTTTTAGGTATCCCCATGTCGATCCTCGTCACGATGGGCCTCATTCCGATTCTCGGTTGGAAGATTCACATGATTACGGTGCTGTTGCCGGTAATCCTGATAGCGATTTCCAACAACTACGGTATTCACATCGTAGCCAGGTACCAGGAGCTCAACGCACCGGGCAACACCCTTAGCAAGCAGGAATTAGCCAGCCAAGTATTCTTAAAACTCGCTAGTCCGGTGCTCTTGACGGGAATTACAACAATTGCAGGACTGCTCTGTCTAATGGTGCACGTGATTGTCCCCGCCGAACAAATGGGTGTGCTTTCTTCCTTGGGAGTGGCCTTTGCACTGATAGGAAGCCTGCTTTTCATCCCCGCTGTATTGGCCCTGCTGCCAAAGGCCAAACCGTTGGTTGTTACCGGGGAGGGTAGTGAAAAGAAAGGTGTATTGGAGCGGACTCTAGAACTACTGGCTCACGTTGTGTCAGACCGCCCGAAAGCCGTATTGGCTGTCTGCGCCATCGTCTTCGTTGTGATTTCGCTCGGCACAGCAAAGGTCAATATCGATACGAACAGTCTGAATTATTTCCCCGCTAATTCACCGCTGGTCAGGGCCTCCAAGATAGTAGACAAGCATCTTGGTGGGTCTACGCCTTTTAATGTAGTTATCAACGGCGACGTAAAACATCCCGACACGCTTAATCGATTGACCGATTTAGAAAAACGCCTGGTGGAACTGCCTCAGGTCGAACAGGTGAGTTCGCTGGCCAAGATTATAAGAAAAATGAATGAGGTAATGAATGGTGATGATCCGAAGTTTGACCGCATTCCCGAAACGCGCCGCGGTGTAGCCGAGCTTTTATTGATCTACGAGAATAGCGGCGATCCCGATGATTTTGATCGCCTGGTGGATTTCAAGTACCGCAACGCGATTCTGACCGCCAGGATAAACACGCAAAGCACAAAGAAGCAGAGCAAGGTGATCGGCTTTGTGTCCGACTACCGTCGAAAAGAGGCGGCCAAAGACGCGCAATTGAAACAGATAGTCGGCAAAAGTAGTCTGGGTAGGCCAAAAAGACTATGTGGTTCGTAAAGGCATCTATTACGACTTGCAAGGTAAACTGCTCAAGGAATTCAATGCGACACGCGTTACGGAGGTTGACCCCTCAGATCATCGTTTCCTTTCGTTGAAAATGACCATGGTCAACAAGCAAAACGGACGCAAAAGCATTATGGAGATCAAGAAACACAAACTCAGCAAGAACATACCCGACAAATACTTTTCGCTCAGGTACCTAGAGCGCATCTAGTGAACCTTAACGTTGCAGAAAACGTCGAGCGGAAACGCGAAAAAAGCGATAAAACAAGGACGCGCGGAACTTCTTTTGGGCCGCAGCTAAGTGCACCCTAAGTGAGGTCCAAAAAAAGTGAGCACGCTCTTAGTTCGCGCTGCTTTTCGCGAGCGAATCGCTTTACGCCGACGGATTTTTTGCAACGTTAAGGTTACCTAGACGGGCAAGGTACTGACCACGGATTTCGTCGCTATTCATAAGGTGGGCACCGTTAACGAAACGGTTGATGAAGCGCTCAACAACGTCGACGAAAGCTTTATGAATCACACGAGGCATACCTATTTATCGGCACGCCAAGGTCGTGGTGCGCAACAGAATGCAAAATACTAATAACTGTAAAACTGTGAAGCGGTACCCCGCTTACGCTCATATAGACAATTTTTGCCGGCTAAGATAGGATGATCAGCGGTCATATCGCAGCTTGAGAGGTTGAGAGCACAAGCATTATGCCTTCACAATTTTCAATATTGATTCGCGGGTGGGGATTATTCGCCGGACTTTTTGCGTTGCTTACATTGATGCCGTCTTGTTATATCTCCTATAGGATAGGCGATACACCGGATAGGGATGAAAAGCCGGCCGCGCCAGACGGCGGACTCGCGCGCGTTGAGGACGCCGAGAGTAATCAGCCTTATAAAGATATAGCCGAACATGATGCCGAAGTACTGCAATGTCCTACGGTACAAGTACGCATGCCGACTGATAGTCCGACGGTGATTATATTGATCGACAGTTCGTATACGATGCAAGATCCGTTTCGCGGAACGGAAGATAGCCGTTGGGGAGCTCTTCGAAACGCGTTGCTAAACCCCGATACAGGATTGGTGAAACCGCTTGAAGGAAAGATCAAATTTGGGTTGGTTTTCTTCGGCGGTTCGGTCGATTTCGGTTGCCCCTTTGAAACGAAATATGAATACGTGCTTGCGACTATTAACAACTACTCTCGAATCGAAAGCGCCTATCCCGCTTCAATGTTTCCGGGAGTGAGCTACACGCCTACAGGTCGAGCGCTCTACCAAGTGTGCGGCTCTTTGCCTTCGCTAGCCGTGGCCACCAACAGAGGTTTGGGAACTCATTACATCGTGCTGGCGACCGACGGTAATCCCAATGGATGCCCGGAAATCGATTTTTCCGAGGTAGAACCGCCGAACGATTTCGAATCAGCGGAATCCGCGGCGCGATACTGCGTCGACAGAGGTATTATGGTTCTTCCGCTCAGCCTAGCCGACGATTTGGATCAAGAGCACTTGCAGAAAATGGCCGATATCGGTTCTGAGCGGGACGACGCCGTGGTTTACCAACCGCAAAATCCTGCAGCGCTTCGTCGGGATTTGGAAGAGCTCATGGGAACGGTTTCCTGCAGGATCAGGCTCGACATCAGCGATGGTCAAATCGAGTATGAAATCGATGAAGATCTGGCGTCTTGTAGGGATAATAGAGGTAGAGTTTTGATTGACGGTGTTTCTATTCCTTGCGGTCCGGATGGGTGGTTGGTGTCCGGTTCGCAAGCTATTGAGCTACAAGGCGACGCGTGTGAGACCTATAAGAACCGCGTCGATGTAACACCGACTATCTCCTTTCCCTGTGACGTTTTTGTACCGAAATCCTAAGGGCTCGCGCAAAAATAACTTCACTTTCTTCATCCCATATTGGGCGGATTGTCACATTTCCTCAATCGCGAAATCCTCAAAATATGCCTAATATTCCTGCGGTTTCGCTCAATCGGTAATATGACACTCCATCCCAATCTGGGCGAAAAAATGTAAATTTATTCTTGCGCGAGCCCTAAGCTAGAGTTTCGCCATTTTTCTACTGCGGCCCGTATAATGAGCGCGTAGCCGCGTCACACCACCGATTTTTCGCTCGACGTAGGTCGAACTACGCCTCCGCGAAAAATCGCCGATGTTCCTTGCTACGCGCCCATTATCCTCGGCCTCGCTACGAAAAATGGCGAAACTCTAGCCTAAAAACGGTGCGTGAAAGTTTCCCTTACACCGCTCAAGCCTTTTTGTAAGGTCGGTTGCCTGACCCGGTCTACATGTCTGTAGCCTTCGCAAACCGCATGTGCAGCCGTCGTACAGATTTATAAATGCTCTGCCAGTCGATGGCATCCCACGTCAAATCTGTTGAAAACGCACCGATCGGCGATGAGTTCACTGTTGTCATTTGCCTTTCCTTATTTCAACGGTTCTGCGAACTATCTTGTGAACAAGGACCAGTCGGACGTGGGCCCACTTTCGTGTCGGGTAAGGTCTAAACCCATATCCGTACCATTACAGCACGGCATTTGCTTCTTCCGACATCCCAAGCCCGCACCAGCGTCAGTGTGCCTCGCGGTACACCTTCCTAACATGATCAAAGGGGGGTAGAGATCGGAACGCGATGGCTGGATACGAAGCACGTTATACGACCGAGCAAAGGGTTGCCGAGGCGGCGCGCCCGCTCGCCACCACGAAGCTGCCTCCGCAGGAGATCTCCCAACGCTGTGGCTTCACCAACGCCGATCACTTCGGAAAGGTGTTCCGTCGCTTTCGCAATACGAGTCCGGGTGCCTTCGGGCGCTCCGTAAGGGAAACGAAAGCCTAGATTCTCGTCAACGTCACCGTGTCCGTTGTGTCCACGCCACCGATAGTGGCACTTGCCTCCAGCGTGTTACTCCCCATGCAGAGCGGAACGCTCGCCCACTCGAAGGTGTGGTTCGTGCCCAGCTCGGTGCCGACTGTCGTTCCATTCACGCGCAGCGTTACCTGATCGGCGTTCGAGTATACCGTGACGACAACGGTGGCCGTAGTCCGGTTGGTGTAGCGTCGCGAAGCGATGTGGACGGTGGGTGTCGCCGTCCAGCTCGCCTTGTAGAAAAAGAACGCGTCCTTCCTCGTTTGGCGATCGTAGCTGACGAGGCCCTTGTCGTTGCGTCCGGCCGTCTCGCCTTCGCTCCTGCCGTCGGAGGCGAAGTCGAACATGCACCAGACGATCTTGGCCCAGAGGTAGCGCCGCGTATTCATTTGCCGCCATTGCTCGTCGTGTATCAGGCTCTGCCACTCTTCGGGGTGAAAGGAGCCGTACGGCTCCGGTTGCATCGGTGGGATCTGGTGCTGCGAGAGGGCGGCGCCTGCTCCGTACTCGCCGATCCCGATACGCCAAGTCGGTCGCGCCGCGTGCAGGGCGTCGGCCCAGTCTCCAAACTGGTCGTACGTCCCGAAGTTGTCGTACCAGCCGAAGTAAGTGTTGTAACCGACGAGATTGGAGTGTGAGGGCAACCCACCCGTGTCGGGTGCGCAGCAGTGTGCGTAGGTCGAGAGCCGCCCCGGGTCCTCGACTGCGGCCAGATCCGCCAGGTCTCCGAGCAGCGTGTTGGTGGCGCTGTCGTCGGTCCGTTGCTCGTTGCCGATGCCCCAGAACAGAATCGAAGGGTGGTTGAAGTTCTGGCGGATGAGCTCTTGGAGCTGTTGGCGGGCGTTCGCCGTGTGCTCGTTCGAATGGGTGATTTCGTTGATGAGCGGGATTTCAGTCCAGAGCACCATGCCGGTTTGGTCGGCGAGCTCGTGGAAGTACTTCGACTGTTGATAGTGCGAGAGCCGGATAATGTTTGCGCCGACCTCACGGATGAGCGCCATGTCCTCGTCGTGCTCGCGCTCGGTGATCGCCCAACCCATGTCCAAGCGATCCTGGTGGCGGTTGACGCCGTGCAGATCGACGTAGCGGCCGTTAAGTAAGAAGCCCTCTTCGGGATCGACCGCGTAGGAACGGAAGCCGAGCGGTTCGACAAGCCAGTCGCGGACCTCGCCTTGCACTGCAAGTTCGACGTAGGCGCTGTAAACGAAGGGGTCCGTGAGCCCATCCCACAGATGCGGATTGGGTAGCGTCGTCGTCGCCACCAGTTCCTCGGTGGCGCCGGAACCGACCGTTCCCGACGCCGTCAGGCGGGCCTCGACGCCGCCGTCGGGCCGGACGACAATGGTGCTCACGGTCACGTCCTGGGCGCCCGGCTCGTCGTTCTTCACGCGGACGCGGGCGCGCAGGTCGGCGGATGCTTCGCTGACATTCGTCGTCTCCAGGTAGACGCCAGACGAGGCGAAGTCCTGCGTGTCGATGTGAACCCGATCGGTAACCAGCAAGCTCACCGACCGGTAGAGCCCGCCAAAGACGGTGAAGTCGCCCGAGATCGGCGGCACGTCCGCGACGAGCGAGTTGTCGATCCGAACTGCGACAACATTGTCGGCGCCTGTGTTCAGCGCGGCGGTCGCGTCGAACCGGAAGCGCGCAAAGCCACCGCGGTGCTGGCCAAGCGAGGTGCCGTTGACCCAAACGTCGGTGACGATACTGCCGCCGTCGAACTGGATATATACGCGCTTGCCGGCCGCGTCCGCCGGCAACACGAAGTGACGCCTATACCAACCGATGCCTCGATAGTAGTCGTTGCCGCCGTCTTGGCCGTCCATCGCGTTCCAGGTGTGGGGTACCGACACCGTCTTCCAGCTCGAGTCGTCAAATCCCGTGTCGTTCGCGTCGGAAGCGTCGCTTCGCAAGAAGCGCCAATCGGTGTCGAGAGGGATCTTGGTTCGGCGAACCGGCGGTGGCTCGTATACGTCGTGGGGCGCTCCGCCCGCGCCGCCGGCCGCGCCCGCCCAGCCCGAAGCGCCCGCATCCGCACCGGTCCCGGCGGCACCGCCGGTCGCTGCGCCACCGGCCACTGCGCCGCCCGAAGACGAGCCTCCGGTCTCCCGGCCGCCAGTGGCTAGGCCAGCAGTCGACGAGCCTCCCGTAAAAACGCCACCAGTGGCTGCTCCGCCAGTGTTGGTCGTGCCGTCGCCCCCGGTGCCGGGAACGGCGGTGGTTCCGCCAGACGCAAATGCGTCATCCTCCGCGTTTTCGGAAGTACAGCTCCCGAGTGCGATCACTACGACGCCCCCTACAACGTACTTCAACGTGATTCGCGCGAACCAACGCACCTTGTTAGACATCGTTCGAATCTCCAATGCCGCGGCCGTGCACGCCATCCGACGATTCATCGTCCGCATACTCGGCAACGTGCTTACGTGTCCTGTTGAGTCACCTCCCGCCACGACGACGAAAAAGTGGAATTATGTAAACGTAGGATTTATCCATCACCTTTTGAATTCCAAGATCTAAGAAATACTAAGAGCTGATTTGAATCATGGGGCGTAACGGGCGGGAGCAAAAACAAGGTTATCGTTCTGACATTACACTCGCTTTCTTGCTGTATGAACCTTAACGTAGCAAATAACGTCGAGCGGAAACGCAAAAAAAGCGATGAAATAAGGGCGCGCGGAACTTTTTTTTGGGCCGCAGCTCAGTGCACCCTAAGTGAGGTTCAAAAAAAGTGAATACGCCCTTAGTTCGCGCTATTTTTCGCGAGCGAAAGCGGTTTACGCCGACGGAGTTTTTGCAACGTTAAGGTCCAGTATGCAGCGTGATGACCGAGTCCGATTGAGGCGCGTTCGATTGAGACGGGCGCGACGCGGATGGGAAATCGAGCTAGAATATAAGGTCGTTAGGACAAAGCAACACGGCGAAGTTATCGGAAGAGACACTCCCGAGGTAAACCCATGCAACCGTGGACGATAGAAAGGCTCAGAGCACGACGCGCGGCAATAGTCTCGATTGCCGCGCGACGCGGTGCCTCGAATTTGCGCGTGGTCGGATCGGTCGCACGGGGTGAAGCTAGAGAATCGAGTGATATCGACTTGGTCGTGGACTTCGAGCCCGGACGCAGTCTTTTTGATCACGGCGGGCTGATCGCCGACCTCGAAGAGTTTTTGGGTTGCAAGGTCGATGTGCTAAGCGCGCGCGGTTTACGGGAAAGGATACGAGCGCGATTAATGAAGGAAGCAGTTGCGTTATGAGAAGGGACGAGGAACGGCTGCGAGACATATTAGAGGCTATCGCGGCCATCCGGCGACGCGTGGGAAAAGACCGCGGCATGTTCGACGCGGATGAGCTTATACGGGATGGTGTCTACATTATCGAACGGTGATCGGTGAGGCCGTAGCGGGATTGTCTACGGAGCTTCGCGGTCGCTATACCGCGACGCCGTGGCGGGATATTATCGGCATGCGTAACGCGGTCATTCACGGCTATTTCAGCGTCGACTGCAATGAAGTATGGGTTGCGGTGGATCGAGATATTGATTATCTAAACCACCTAGACTTATTGGGTCAAACCGAGCATTTGCATCGGATCGATTCCGGGTCGAGCGTATGACTTGGGCTCAACGCCGGCCGGAAGGGTAAACTGATAAAGTACCTGGATGAATTGCTCGGGCTGATCCAAGCGGTCCAGGTACCATAGATCCGAGCACAGTTTATCGATCACGCTGTTGCCGTAGGCGGGACAATCAGTCGTACCGAAGTCAAAACTGATAACGATGCCGTCCCAAACTTTTGTTTCCGGGTTGTAGCGATAGACGATGTCAGCGGCATTTTGAACATCGGGAAGCCATTTCGTACGGTCTTCCGGCGTTGAATAAGAAACCGCGTAACCGCTTTTACCTGGAGTCGTATTGAGAGTTGCGATAATGGCGTCTTCTTTGCACCACGCTTGCACACTGTGTATAAAATGGCTCCCGCCGGGTACGAACGGAAAGGCTTTCTGCAGGTATTCGGCAAGCACAACGCCTGAAGTGACGCCCGGACAGTAGTGGTCGTGTAGCTCGAAAGCGCGTACCAAATTTGAAGGCGCTCCGTTCGCAATACCATTGGAAATGGTGATGATCCGAAACTCGTTTCCACCGAAAATCAAGTTTCTAAATTTAGTAGCGTACTCGGCGGCGTTATCGAAGAGCCGTTGAGCATTGATGTATTCGAGGTAACCGTTCAGGGGGGTACTGCTGTTTGACTACGACGGCGGCCCATTCATCCCGTAAAACCGGCTTTCGTCCTCGCGCCGGCTCGTCAGGTACAGCAAGTACCATCCTCGCCGGCACTGCGGGCGCGCTCG
>JAFGIB010000286.1 GCA_016929805.1 Deltaproteobacteria bacterium
CGAGCGCGCCCGCAGGGCCGGCGAGGATGGTACTTGCTGTACCTGACGAGCCGGCGCGAGGACGAAAGCCGGTTTTCCGGGATGAATTGGCCGCCGTCGTAGCCAAACAGCAGTACCCCCCTGAACGGTTACCAACCATACTACAAAAGTCCACTCTTTTCAGATTATTCATATCTTTATCAATAGTAAAAAAGCTCATTTTCGTCATTTTCGTTTGTTCGGCGGGCGGATGAGATGGTAAAAGAAAGACACTTAAAACGTTTTCATAATATTGTTCTAAAAAGGGTGGAGTAAATCATGAAACGATATGGGTTATTTGTAAGCATCATCCTATGCGGGTTATCGCTCGTATCTGGGTGTGATGAAGATAAGAAACAGAATGAAGGCGATGGCGCTCAGGCCGGAACGGATAGCACCGTCCTGCCGGATAGCGCCGTAAGCGAGGATGCCGCAATCGCGGACGTCGCGTTACCCGATTCCGACATGAGCCCGGATGTGGCAACAGCGGATGGAAGCTCCGGGGTGGACACGGAAGCGGGAATAGCGGACGCGACCGGCGACGGTCCCGCGGCAACCAAGGTATCCAAACCCGGCGAATATAACGGCTACAGCGAGGCGATCTATTCCGACGAGTACGAGCTCACCTCTCAGTACGTCACGGTAAGCGACGGCACGCGGCTGGCCTTGGATCTATACCGTCCGAAAGATAAGACCACCGGTGAGGTGATCACGGACAAGCTTCCGGTGTTGTGGATGCATACGCCTTATAATCGCAGAAACTTCGATTACGGCGGGAACACCATCCTAACGGGCATAGGTTACCCGGGCTCGGCGGCTACACTAGTCAAGTACGGGTACGTGGTCGCCATAGTCGATTTTCGCGGCTTATACGCCTCGTTCGGCCACAATGTCGCCTACAATCGGGGCGAATGGATCTCCGCCGCGCAAAAGGATGCGTACGACATCACCGAGTGGTTGGCCATTCAACCGTGGAGCAACGGCAAGATCGGCATGTGGGGCTGTTCGGCCACCGGAGGAAGTCAACTGCAAGCGGCCACCACCGCGCCCCCCAGCCTGAAGGCGATATTCCCGATGAGCTGCGAGTTCGATGCCTATCCGTTCGGCGTGCCCGGCGGCATGGCGCCGCCCGCGGGTACTCCCACGAGCGTACCGCCGGGAGAGCAGACGACGCAGGCGAGCCGCGACGCGGTGGCGCAGCCCGTCGACGCGGATACGGACAAGACGTTGTTGAATCAAGCGATCGCCCAGCACGCCGGTACGATTGAAAACGCGGGTTACGTACCGTTTCGAGACAGCCTCTCGGATACCGTTACCGATGAAGCCGTTAAACAATGGTGGATAAAGAGCAGCCCGCATACCTATTTAGAGGCGATTAAGACCTCGGGTATCGCGATTTACGCGGCCGCTAACTGGGATGAAGCCGCCACCAAGTACGGCGCGTTTTTTACCTATAATAACGTGACCAACCCCGTTAAGTTGATCGTCGGTCCCGGCACTCACTGCGCCTGGTTTACGGTTCAAAGGGAGACGGGCTTCGATATCACCATCGAGGAGCGCCGTTTCTTCGATTACTGGCTCAAGGGGATCGAAAACGGCGTGATGACGGAGGACCCCATCTATTATTATACCTACAATGCTCCGAGCGGTTCGGAATGGCGCTCCGCCAAGCAGTGGCCGCTGCCCAACGAAACGAGAACCAAGTACTACCTGGCACTGGGAGCCTTGAGCGCGAGCGCGCCGACCGAGGCCGATCAGAAAGACGAAACCACGGTCGCCTACGACGTTACGGCTGATAACATGACGACCAAGGGTCTCGTTTACGTGACCGAACCGCTGACCGCGGACCTAGAGATTACAGGCCATCCCACCATCGACCTATGGGTCTCGTCCTCTGCTACCGACGGCGACTTCGTCGCCACGCTTCAGGACGTGGCTCCGGACGGCACGGCGGTATCGTATAACGTCCACGGGCGGCTTCGGGCCTCGCTTCGCAAGTTAGAGGAAGCGCCTTACAATAACCTCGGCCTGCCCTGGCATCGCTTTTACGAAGCGGATGTCACTCCGCTCGTACCCGGTGAGCCGACGCAGCTCGCTTTCGATCTATTGCCTATTTCTATGATAATCAAATCAGGCCACAGCATTCGGTTGGTCATCAATTTTGCCGCGACCGCGACGCCCGTTCTCACTCCGGCGCCCACGGTAGCGATCTACCGCGATGCCACCCACGCGTCGTCGATCACCTTGCCGGTGATTAATAATTAGCCTTAGCGTTACAAAAAACCCGCCGGCGGAAGAGGGGACGGAGGCAAATCGAGAATTCGTGAGAAGTAACGGTGCGTTTTATGCCGCGTCTAAATCACGGGTCATTGTTTTTGATAAAATCGTCAAACCGCCGACCTTGAACGACAAAAACGATACAAAAAGCCCCAATAAAAAGCGTATCGCCGCCAAAAGGTGGCCTGGTACGGCCAATACCGCACTCAACCACCGCTTGATATTGCGCGCGGTCAGCGTGCATGCGACAGCCAAAGTGACTTGGGAGCGTCTACGAACGCGTAAACGCCCAAGACCGTGACTTCTCTTGGCTTCGGACGTCGTGCCCTCAATGCCGCTTCGAATACGATACTGCTGTTTCCACGGCTCGGTCTGCTGCAGAACGTACTGTTGGTCGCGGCGACACAAACCAGGTTCTAAACCTTAAAGAACAAAGCCATTGAGATGGTCGCCATTTCCGAGTGCGAAGAGTTCCAACAGAATGGAATCGGCGTTTCCTTCTGATTCCACTCTAGTAAAGTGGATTACGGTAATGGATGGGCCTGAAAAAATTCCCACATGAGATCGTTAGCGGAGATTTCTTGGGTTGTGGTACCAAACAGCAATGCCGATGGGGGATTGGGTGAACCTGGCCAAGTGTGGCCGCCTCCGTCTATCCGGTAGAGAATAAGCGCCACCCCCGCATCGCAGTCGTTGTATCGAAGTTCTTCGACCAAGCCGCTCACGCCGGAGATAACCGGTGTGGTCGAGCAACCGTTATGATCCGCCCATCCTTGCATGGCATGTTCAACACCCGTGCCCCAATAGGTCTCACCCCCGCCTTCGTAGGGATTAATGGTGTCAGAAGTGCCGTGAAAGGTGATCAGCGCTACCGGCCTATCCGCTCGGCACGGTTGTGGGTATCGCACACCACCCACTGGTGCGACGGAAGCGATGCGGTGAGGGATCTCGCAAGCGAGCCGGCTGGACATCCGGCCGCCGGCTGAATATCCTGTAGAATATATCCGCTTGGCATCAATGCACAGGTCCTGTTCTAGCTCGTCTATCATGGCGTTGATAAAAGCCACGTCATCTGGGCCGCTCGGATCGAGGTCGACGTTCCAGGCTGTACCAATGCATTCGGGCGACACCACAATAAAGCCTTCGCGCTCTCCCTTGGTGTTTAAACCGCTGACCGATATTTGTTGAGTTGCGTTGGAAAGACGACCGTGAAGGTTGAAGACGACAGGAATGTGAGACCTTCCGTCATAAGCAGCTGGTACAAAGAGCCAATAGATACGGGCGCTACCTGCCGCGGTGAGGCTGCGATTGGTTAATCCGGGTTCATACGGTTTAGAGCAGGACGGTGGTGGAGGAGAACCTGACGCACCGCCGTCGGTCCCAGATGTTCCACCAACACCGATACCCGCGCTTGAGTCGATTTCCGGTACGAAACCCCCACCGATACCCGCGCTTGAGTCGATTTCCGGTACGAAACCCCCACCGATACCCGCGCTGGCATCGATATCGAACGGTACACTACCGCCTTCGTTGCTCAAACCACCGTCGAATCCACCGCGCGTAATACCATCATTTGCTCCGCTTGCCCCGATCGTATTGTCGGTTCCCCCGGTGTAACCCATTCCACCCGATCCGGAGCTTCCGTTCGCGCCGCTCGCGCCGGCCGAGATCGGATCGCCGGTACCGCCATTGGTTATATTTCCGTTGTGACTATCGTCTTCACCGCACGAGACGACTAGGGCCAAATTCAAGAATATAGCAGCCAAGAACCAACGCATACGACTTATCATTTTTTATGCCTTCTTGTTCGTAATGCTACTACCACACTTCGTGAAGCTCGAAAACCCGGGTACCTCGACGGTCGTGCTCCGCGAAAACTCTATCGTCCGCGAAATCATTGAGCTTTCCAGATAATGCGATAATCACCAAATGGCGACGCTATTTTCGACCTTCTGGGCATTCTGCATGGCGATATTCAAGGGCAAGCGGGAGCTCGTTTTTGAGAATCTTGCATTGCGACAGCAACTTGGCGTCTGTTTGAGAAAAAAAAGCGACCGATGCTAAAAACCTTTGATCATATCTTTTGGGTCGTTCTCTCCAAAATCTGGCACGGCTGGAAATCCGAGTTACGTACCCAGGGGGAGTTACGTACCCAGGGTAGATTTTTCGCGAATATCATGCAACCGGCGCGCACAATGGCCGATAACTGTTGCATGAGCCTCCCGCGCATGGTCGTGCCAGGCG
>JAFGIB010000287.1 GCA_016929805.1 Deltaproteobacteria bacterium
CGAGCGCGCCCGAAGGGCCGGCGAGGATGGTACTTGCTGTACCTGACGAGCCGGCGCGAGGACGAAAGCCGGTTTTACGGGATGAATCGGACGCCGTCGTAGCCTAACAGCAGTACCCCCCTGAACAGTTACCGAACCGCTACTCGCTCTCGGGCTGCATGACGGCTCCGAATAGAATCCAAGTCGATATGGCTTCGAGCTTTTCGCGCTCGAGCTGACCGGTTTTCGCGTCAGGATGCGGCATGGCGTTGCCAACGATATGCGAATCGTCCAACAACTTGTACATCATATAACTACTCGCCGGCCGGCCGTTGATAACTCCTACGTCGATAATTCGAAATGCCAACAAGGAATAGCTTCCGCGGGCGCCTTCGGCCGAAACCATGTGTGTCGGCAGCTCCCGAGAGAAAGCGCCGATTGCAGTTTGTTCGATTCGCGTCGCGTTCGACAAATCAAGCCCCATCGCCGGAGTCGATCCACCGTGACAAGAAGCGCCGGAGCAAGATTTCGAAAAAATCCGCTGTACTTCCGACCATTCGACCCGAGGCCAGGCTATTGATACGTCTGTTCTAGACCCGGTACGAAAAATGACTTGGTGACTTTCGGGCTGGGTATTGCCATCCAAATCGACCAACTCTCGTATCGAGAGTCGGTATGTGACGTACGGTCTAAGTGGATAATCGGGATTCAAACCGATAACGATTTTTTGGGTTACCAGATCGAAATATGCAGAGAGCCAAGAAAAGTTTACGCCGGATGAAATTTCAACCGAGCCACGATGCACGCTATTCGGATGAACGCGTCTATCAAGCTCAACCTCCATTCTTTCCAACCTGGAAACATCGCGATCTCCGTCCGCCGGGAATGAAGAAACCACCCATTCGCTATCGGAACTGCTGCTTTCGTGCGGTACGTCACACGCTTCAGCGACGAGCATAAGTAGCGCGAGAGGAAGGCAAAAACGCCGATTCATCGCTAGGTATATCCCTTTATCGTTACCGTTCTGAATCCCTTCGACGACCGCGACGCCACTCTAGTTTAGCGATCAACCCGAGCGAAAGGCTATGACTCACTGTACATCGTGAGTTGCTCTCGAATCGTCTCCTCCGTAATTCCCTCCGCGATATGGTCTCTTAGGCAATCGGCAATGGTAATCAACAAATCGTCAACCCCTTTATCGTCGATGAGCTTGGACAATAGAGAACGAGCTTCGCGACTATCATCTTCACGCAAAAATTCGCGGACCTTCTCCATCGAGATATCACCCTGAAAATCAACGTAGACATTTGCGAGAAGATAACGAACAAGCTCCCTCACGGGGACCTCCCTTTCAAAAGCGTTAAGCTGTTTTAGACCCCCGAAACGATACGGTGCAAGATAAAAGCGTATTCGTTGTCAAGGTTACTGAAATTGACCACCCTCTTGAGCAAAATCGCGCACATATTTTGATAATAATCCTTTTTTTTCCCTTTCTATCTGGGTCTACACCGATCGACTAGGGAGCTCGGATCCTGGTGACATACCTTGCAGGCGCGACTGTTTTTCTCCAATAATGTCCCGCAAACTTTGTCGAAACCCTTTTGATGAGGGGAAACTCCTCGTTTTAGGCCGCGAGAACCGTGACAAATCACGCAATCACGTTCCACATGGCAGCCGGTACAAGAAGCAAGAGAACGCTTAGCCTCTCGAGCATGCCGCGTCGCCCCTTGAATCCACTCGCTTTTAGGCGGATGTAATCTTCGTTCTGAACGAACGTTCGGTGATGCGCTCGGGGTGATGCCTAGACGAGCGTGGCATTCGGCGCAGAACGTTTGCGTGGTATGGCAACTCGTGCAGCGCGGCGTCCTTCGGCGCGATCTCTGAGAATGCAGAGTCAGCCAATCGTTGGGATGGATACCAGAAGGACGTCTGCGTCCATCGTGACACCTCAAACAGTCGTTTTCTCGATGGCATGCTGAACAGAAGTCTCCATTGTCAGCGCCGACCCATCGATGGCGCACCGTCCAATCGCGATCGTGCCGCATCCCGAGCAACCAGCCCGGCGGTTTTAGTTGTCCTTGTGGAAATCGTAACCTCAATCGACCCGCTGGATCCGCTAGATGGCACATGGCGCAGCCGGTGCCTTGCAATGGCTCATGGCATGTCAGGCAACTGCGCATATCGGGTAACGCGTATCGCCCCACCTCTTTCTCTTTCTCGATAGGGTGATGGCAACGCGTGCATTCGGTATGACGGTTTGCGTGCTTCGCGTGCGAAAAGTGAATGCGCGGGCGAGGCAGATTTGAGATCGGCAGCGCGCTCGAAACCGCCGGATCGTATCCGTGGTGACAGAATCCGCAATTATAAGCGCTGTTCTGATCGCGATCGATGCGCTCGGCATGACACGGCTCACACGCCGACTCCGGCGGTATGAGCCTATCAGCGGCGGAACTGCTACGACGTGCAGATATATGACACCGTTCGCAGCGAAGCGAACGATGCTCCGGATGCAGGTGATTCACCCGAAGTCTATGGTCACGCTTTGGATATATGATCGACGAAAGATCATCGCCCGGTTCTCCTCGACCTCTCCCAAGAAAGCCGAACGCGACCAGAAGCAAAGCGATGACCTGTAAAACAGTTATTTTGATAAGCCGATTCATGATTATCGCCAAACTTCCATGTGCAGGAACGCGTAAAAGGAAAAACGATGCCCGATTTCGTCGCTGTGCGCGTGAGTCAGCTCCGAAAGAAAAGATGTGTTTTCAGTGACTCGGAATTTCGCGCTTAGCGTTTCCGAAATCGAAATCCCTTGAATTTCCGAACGCAGAGATTGCTCGACGCTCCATAGGGAGAGCAACGCTTCGATGTTTAGCCAGGAAAGCAAGCGTCGCTCCCCGCTCAAGTCGCCCCCCCAAACCGGTCCCAAACTGCCCGTCCAGCCGAAAGCCGACAGGTCAAACCGGTAGCCGCCTATACCGACCGAAACGTGGCCATCCAAGCCCATATCGTGGTCGGTCTGGTCATCGATTCGGGCGTGGCGACTACCTAAGGAACCACCGACCTCAATTTTTGAAGTCGCGCGCCACGACAGCGAAAAAGACTCCTCCCATACGGGTGCGGACGCGAAATATGCCCATATCGTCGCCCAGTCAAAACGCGGCACGTGTCGCTGAAGCGAAAGCGCCCAAGTCGTTGCATCCAACTCAAGCTGGGAAGAAGCTCTGCTTTCGACCAGCGCTGCGTCGAAGAGGTCCATGACCGCGTTGACATCGAGCAAAACCGGATCGAATACCTGAGAAACCGCTCCCGCGCCCACCAGCCTAGTCGCCGAGCCATCATTTTCGAGAAGCGATCGATAAGCGACCCCCGCGCGTAAGATTCGTATCTCTCCGGCGTCGAGATTCGCGCCGATGAAATAGGTCGTGGTCGGTTTTTCGACAAACGGCGCTCTGCTTTGTTGTTCGCTGTTCAAGCGCAATCTCGGTATACCTTGCGGGACAAACGCGGACGAGCCCGCGACGCTGGTGTCGCGAACCAACACCCCGCCGAGCGTATCGATAGTCAGCCACCGCCATGTTTCGCTCTGCACGCGGATGCCGTCAACGCGCGCGAAACCTGTTCGATCCCAATACAACTGTCGACCCAATCGCACCCGCAACTTCTCGAACAATCGGCTTACTTCGAGATAGGCCGTTGGCGCATCGATTAAACTATTTCTCGCCAGCGGCTGATAGACGCCGCGCTGTTCGACCTCAGTTGCGTCCACACAGAGATCTTCCGAGACAAAACAGGTATCGCCGAAATCCTGAAAGAGACGCAGTTGAAGCTGAGCCTCGAGTTTCGGGCCAAGAGCGGGATTTTTCCGCTCCTCAAGCGGTTGAATAAATCGAAGAGCGAGTGAATCGACAAGTCGTCGTCGAGCCCAAAACACGCCGGCGGCCGGCGACCTGACCTCGTAGGCCTGAAACGAGGTGTCGACGTCAAGCGCCACATCATACGCGCGGGCGGGGCCGGCAAACCACAAAATACAAAATACAAATTGTAGAATCGGCGTAGCTCTGCTGTTTGAAAACGCGAGCAGGTCCCGACTTCGTGTGGCACTTGGCGAGCGATGCAATCTGAGGCGACCGAGTTTTTGCAATATATGCGTCAAACGAACGAGCGGGGTGGTCTGAAGGGACTATCGCTTCGGTTTACCAACCAAAACAAACCGAATCATAGCGTCCCTCGTCGGACAGGTGAATATCAATACACAGAACCCCGCAAAGAATTCACGGGGTTCTGCGGCCGGAGAGCTCATAAGCCGAGTTCTGTTCTCATCTCTGTTGCCGGACGATGAGCGGTGATCATTCCTCTAGGACGTGTATCGCTACACGCCTCAAGCGACGCAACCCAAAGGCTCGAACGGGCCATTCTCAAACGCCTTTCTATTTCGTCTTGCTTCGAATGGGGTTTGCCGTGCGATCGACGTTACCGCCGATCCGGTGAGCTCTTACCTCGCCGTTTCACCCTTACCACGCGGCCTTCGACGCCGTCGAAAGCGGCGTGGCGGTTTACTTTCTGTTGCACTTTCCTCGGGGTTGCCCCCACCAGCCGTTAGCTGACATTCTGCCCTGTGAAGCTCGGACTTTCCTCCCGCTTTTAAAAAAAAGCGAGCGATCACCTGAGCCGCTCCGACTCAATATTGATAGCCGCTAGTAGGCGAACTCGCAAGCGGCGCGGTAACGCGCGATGAATTGCCGCTCGGTGATATCGAGAATTAGCCGAGATATTCAGCTAACTTACAGATATCTTCATTCGTCTTCATCTTACTCAAGCCGAGCGTTTCCAACTGTCGGACGCGCTCGCGGGTAAGATTCATAATAACTCCGACTTCTTCAAGGGTAATGCCGCCTCTATCCGCAACGTCCAACGCGCAACTCTCGGTCATTTCCCACACTTCTTGGTCCGGAAAGTTGACCTTGATAGAACCTCGAACGGGATGGACATCGAGATAAAGATGGTATTTGCAGGAAACAAAGGGACAGGGTCGCTCCATTTGCGCGCATTGGCCTCGCGAAACGGGCTTCCAGTAGTCTTGTTCCGGATAGAGTTTGCGGCCTAGGTTTATTTCCGCCTTGCTAAGCCGCCGAATCGAAATTGTTTTTGCTCTCGCGTGCGAGCGCCGTCGACGGCGGCCACCTTGCTCTTCGGGCTCAACCGGAACCTCGGGTTGGGAGTCTACAGCGAGCGCCAAAGAACCGTGGACCAAGGCTACGCTAACGTTCGACGCCGTTGATTCGCCAACCTCTACCGTTTCGTTTTCTCGAACCGCTGATTCAGCCGACATGATTCCCTCCTGATCTCGATTGAAAGCGGACACGGCTAAACCGCCGCCCTCGCCATGCGCGCGCGCATTAGCAATCGCCCCTCGATAGAACGTAATTTGTTTAGTAAATCCTCGGCCGCAGCACGCGCCTCGTTAAGCGCCCGAAGAACGACCTGGTCGCTGGTACTGCTTTGAACTTCTTTAGCAACCGCGAGCTCAATACTGGAAAAGACTCTCTTGAAGCGATGTGAGAGATCTTCGATATCACCGGCTAGAAACGGAAAGTCGCGTTGAATTTCGTCGATCGTCAGCCCTTGCGCCATCAAGCTACGAACAAGATCGATTCGCCGAATAATGGTCGCGGGATATATCCCCTGAGAACCGCGATGCCTGCCCTTCCTACCGATACGAACACTTCGCGGAAGTAATCCGAGTTGAACGTATTTGCGGAATGTCGCTTCGGTTATCCGTTCGCCCTTAGCAGCAAAAATATCGACGATTTGCTGGGTGGTGATGCCGTCTGGATTTGATTTTTCGAATTCGGTGAGTTCCGCTTCTGTCAAACTAACCTCTTCTTGACGACTCGTATGAGTCAAAGCGAATATTGGCGTGTATTTCACCATAATATTCGTTTGAGTATTTACTTTTTAATATATTCCATTGAATATATTCATGTCAAAAAATTTTTTTATAAATAATTTATTCTAAACTCAGAAAATAAAAGATACCCCCTTTTATAAAAAATATCGAAGTTTTTTGCTATTAATTCTCGTTTTTTTTCAAATGATCGCTTTTTGCTTATTCCCCCTTTTCTTTATTTTCTATTTATTTATATTAATTTTTTCTTAAAATAGCGATACGTAAATCTATTTTTTTCTCGGTAAATGCCTCAATAATTCGCAAAAAAAAAGATAAAATGAGATCTTTTACCAATAGTAACGATCTCTATATTTTGCCCTAATTCTTATTAAATTATATTACTATAACTTAAAATCATAGCTAAAATCGCTTTAGCTCGTTTTTCACCTTTTCATTTGCGGGAAAATTTCACCGTAATTTATTTAGGTCTCTTTTCCCCTATCTCTATTTGAAACATGCCTAAACGAATCTTTTTCGATCAGCTTCGGGATCATCTCGATGAACAGGTGACTATAAAGGGTTGGCTCTACGCCAAAAGGTCTTCCGGAAAACTCATTTTTTTACAGATAAGAGACGGCGTCGGCATCGTTCAATGCGTCGTTTTTAAACCCGAGGTAACCGCCGAGATTTTTTCCCTCGCCGACTCTTGCGCTCAGGAATCCTCTTTATCCGTCACCGGTCTCGTTCGAGAACATCAGCGGCACAAAGGCGAGTATGAAATCGGAGTCTTAGATCTAACCGTCCTTCACCGTCCGGTTCACGATTATCCGATTTCACCAAAAGAGCACGGGGTAGATTTCTTGATGGATAATCGCCATCTATGGCTGCGTTCTCTGAGACAACACGCGATCCTCAAAATCCGAGCCGAAATCTCCAAAGCGATTCGGGATTATTTTGATAATCACGGATTTACCCTTATCGACGCCCCGATCTTAACTCCAAACGCTTGCGAGGGAACCTCGACCCTTTTCGAAACCGACTACCACGATAAAAAGGCTTATCTCACCCAAAGCGGCCAGCTCTATATGGAAGCCGCGGCCGCGGCGTTCGGTAAGGTCTACTGTTTTGGGCCTACTTTTCGCGCTGAAAAATCTAAAACCCGGCGTCATCTAGCTGAATTTTGGATGGTCGAGCCAGAGGTGTCTTTTATCGACCTAGAGCAAGACATCGACCTGGCGGAGGATTTCATCGTCGCAATCGTCTCTCGGGTTCTGGAAAAACGAAAATCAGAGCTGGAATTCCTAGAACGTGATTTGTCTTATCTCGAACGCGTTCAAAAACCCTTTCCGCGCATTCGCTACGGTCAAGCGATTCAGATCCTCGAGCAGGCCGGCCAACCAACCGAGTACGGTCAAGACCTCGGCGGAGATGACGAAACCATCGTTTCCAACCACTTTGACCGCCCCGTGGTCGTTACCCATTATCCGATCGAGCAAAAAGCCTTTTATTTCAAGCGCGATAGCGCCGACGAGTCCTTGGCCCTTAATATGGATATTCTAGCGCCGGAAGGTTACGGCGAAATCGTGGGTGGCGGCCAGCGCGAGGATGATTTGGCTCGCCTGAGCCGGTCGATTGATCAACACCATCTACCTGAGGACGCTTTCGCGTGGTATCTAGACTTAAGACGCTACGGCTCTTTTCCTCATGCCGGTTTCGGCCTTGGGCTCGAGCGCACGGTTTGTTGGATTTGCGGGCTGAAGCACGTTCGGGAAACAAGCCCGTTTCCCAGGATGTTGACTCGCCTAACCCCGTAACCCTTTCTTTTAGGCCTTGTCGCCTGCGGCCTACCGGGATAGGCTCTTATACAAAAACGCGACGCTCCGGTAGCGATCGAGCATCGACGAATTGTCCGCGCCTATTTCAAGGTCGAAATCTAGGCTTGTTATAAAGTCTATAGCGTCGCTCAGAATATGCCATCTGCAAGCGACAACCGCGCCGCCGCTTTCAGACTCGCTTTTCTGAGCTTGAGCGAATGCGGTCGCGTAGGCTCCGTCGGCGAAATAAAAAGAGTTATTGAAGTAGTCCTCGGTTCCTGTGCCCGTTATCGCGAGCGTTCCGTCGATGGTCCCCGTCTCGTCGCCTTCTAGAAAATTCAGCGGGTGAGCGCCCTTCTCGTCCGGGTCTAGACCGAGCCCTTCCATGGTAATACAGACGCCGACCAGTCGGCCTCTGCCTTTCGCTTTCACCAGTGAATGCGCGCGCGCCCGCGTCGGGCCTCTGGTTTCAAAGCGCTGTACGCGAAAGTATCCCCACTCGCCTTTCGGTACTCCTCTGGTTGTCTCGACGCTTAGCGAAAGATCGCTCTCGCGATCGCCTCGGTTTTCGAGGGTCCACAAGGCGCGCGAGCGAAACGGCATGGGCAATCTCAGCCAGATTTCGCTGCCGCCCGAATTGCGCTTCGCGCCGAGCACTAAACTGTTTTTCTCGGGTAACGCGAACTCAGAGGCGAACAACGCTAAAAGAGGTAGATCGACCGCGGGATCGGACATTTCGTCCCAGAACACGCGAAGCCAAAGCGAGGCGAGATTCTCCCTTGTATCGCTATTAAGCGCGATTCGGTCGACGGTTTGCGGGCCTTTCAAATCGAAAACGATTTGCCGATCGCCGGGTCGCAGCCGCAGTGTTGTAATTTGACGGCCGGCATCGGAACCGTTCTCGGCCGCAAGCGTCGCCGCTGCTACTCGTCTTAAATCTAGTCGCTTCCCCGACGCCTTACGGCGCCTAGCCTCTCGGTCCAATACCACATCGGTTTGATGATAATAGCTCTCTGAAAGACGCAGCCGATCGAGCGTGATGATGAGTTTAGACTCAAAAACCACGGGATAGTACCAAGCGAGATGGTAGCGGCCGCCGGCGCCGAAAGGCGGCGCGAAAATCGGGTAGCGCTTGGCCGAGATGGCGTCGATAAGCGGAAGCTGAATTATCGGTTTCTTACAATCATCGAGGTAGAAACGTAGAATTTCATCGCTGTATTGCAGCTTGAACAACGAGCTGGTGGTCAGCCAAAGACGGACGAATCGTCCGGAGCCGGTAAAACGCGCCAATACGAAGCCTTTGACGTAATCTTCCGGACAACTCTCCAGTTCCATAATAAACGGAAACCGCCCTCGCCCCTGGTAATCGGCGTTCGCGCTGGCGCATATAAAATTGTTCATGTCGCGATTTCCGTCAGCCGACTCGTACGCGCTCGTCGGTCGCGCCGTGGCTTTTTTCTCCGCGCTCGATTGCTGTCGATAAAGGCCGTCTCGAAAGACCGGCATTCGATTCCAGTCGACAAGTTCCATCAGCGCCTCTACGTCCGCGGTTTCTTCCGGTATGATGGGAGCGACTGAACCGCTGGCTTCGCCGTTATCAACGGAAGATATTCGGCCGGATTGCCGGATCAGCCGCGTTTCTCTCGACGAGAGAATAATCACGCCGAATCCAATAACGACGGAAAACAGGGCTACGCCGAGGCGTCGAATCCCGGCTTTGCCTTTATCGACCGAATTCGCCACAGCGATACCGCACTTGTTCTATCTTCCTATCCGACAAAACGACCACGCGAGCGGCTAAGCTTCGAACGAAAATCCAAAGATGCCGCGCTTTCAGCTCTGTTCTTTTTTCATGACCTGTAACAAAATACTGCGCGCTTTTTCCGGATGAAAGGGTTTTTGTAGCACCGGACACCCGTAGTCTATAGAGAAATGTTGTAGCGCTTCCGAGTCGAGCATTCCCGTCATCATAACGGCGCTCTCGGCTAGTTTTGCATCAAGCTCTCGTAGCTTTTCGAGAAACTCGACGCCGTTCATTCTCGGCATACGGAAATCGCATAAAACGACGTCGAAGCGCGCTCCTTCTTTTATCGCTTCGATGGCTTCCGTACCACTCGGGATAATATACACGTCAAAATCGACGTCAAGCCAAGCCTTAAGCATCTCCGCGACCTTGGGCTCATCGTCGACCAGCAGCAGTCTCGCGCGCTTGCCTATCGACGGTCCGCCTTCAACGCCCGCGGCAATCGCCGGAGGAGCGTCGATGGAGTTGCGGTTGGGAATCGTCGAGCTGATTGCGCCGCTGCTATTCTTATCATACACGGGTAAAACCACGCAAAAACGCGATCCCTGTCCGAGCTCGCTCGATACTCGGATCTCTCCGCCGAGATCGTCGACAATCGACCTGCAAATGGCAAGCCCGAGCCCGGTGCCCTTGCCCGTTGGTTTAGTGGTAAAAAAGGGACTAAAAATCCGCTCTATCGTTTCGCGGCTCATCCCGCATCCGCTGTCCGCGACCTCCACGACCACGTCCTCGCCCGCGAGCGCGATCGATATTTCGATCTGCTTCTCGCGATCGCCGGAACCTTCCAACGCTTGAGTCGCGTTGATGACGAGATTCAGAAAAAGTTGCTCGATTCGCGCGATGTTGCCCATGATGTAGGGCGTATCAACATAGCGGCGAATCACGCGCGTATTGTGCCCGATCGCGTGTCCGACCAGGCTAAGCGCGTGATCCATCGCTTCTCGAACCGAGACCTTACCCCTCTCTTCGTCAGAGGGATGGGTGTAACGCTGCACATCCCGGACGATACGGCTGATACGTTCCACACCCTCGTGCGCGTCATCGAGAATCCGGCAGATCTCGGAGGCGTCGAAATCCCCGATTTCAGCAAGCTTCTTTTTAGCGCGGATCAAGCTTATCAGAACGTAGGCCAACGGATTGTTGATCTCGTGAGCGATGCCGGCCGCCAGCGTGCCCAGCGCCGCTAGCTTCTCCGCTTGGACAATGCGGTTCTGTATCTCGATCCTCTCGGTCACGTCGCGAGCGAACCCGAGCACCGCCGGTTCGTCCTGGTACTCGATGGGAATAGCAGTCACCTCCACGGTTCGATCACGTCCCTCCATGTCGGTGGAGTGATACGTGGATTGATATATCGACGACTCTTTCGGCGCAACACTCATATCGCGTATCTCGCTCAAGCGTTCGCGCACCCGTTGTGCATCGGTCGGGCGGAGGAAATCGGTTATTGACTTGCCCTCTACTTCGCTCGGTTCTCTCGCGCCCAGTAACCTAGCCGCGACCGAATTAAGGTACGCGATCTGCAATCCCTTTAGGATCGCGACGCCGTACGGAGCGGATTCTACCACGGTGCGAAAACGTCTTTCCGAACGTCGCAGCTCCTCCTCGGCCGCCTTTCGATCGGTTATCTCACGAGTGAACGAAATCACTACCGGACGTCCCTCTATCGTCGTCTCGTTGTGAAACATCTCTACCGGAATCCGGCGTCCGTCGCGATTGCGCACCACGGTCTCTGTAAAAAACGGAGCTACCTCGGTGCGCAGACGCTTTTCTCGACTCGCTAACAATCGCGGCAGCTCTTCCTCCGCGATATGGGTCCACACCGAGCTCGCCCGCATCTCGTCGGCGCTTCTACCAAGTAGCGCTTGCATTCGCCGGTTCACGAAAATCACCCTGGGCTCGCCCTTTTCGTCGAAAGAGCTAATCGTCAGGCCCATATTCGCGAGGTCCGCCACGACGGCGAGTGACTCAAACGATATCTTTTTGGATTCCTCGCTCAACTTTGTCCCCTCCCTTATAGATAAGTTACCCCGCGCCTATGCCTTTACCCTCGAACAATAGAGCACCATAGCAACGACTGGAAGAAAACTCTAGACATCACCCGGGTGGTCACCAAGCTCCGTTCAATCGCCCGATACCTTCCTTGAGCCCGGAATGATTCCCGCTCCGCTCGACGTAACGACGAGTAGTCTAGCTCGAAGAGTACGAATCGGTTAGGGTGATTATTCGTTCAGTTGCCGCCGGGTTACAACTTATCTTCACTCGTTTATCAAGGGAGATTATATTTCGACCGCCCGTCGGCTTCTGTTCGGTCCTGGTTGAGCCAAACGTTGCGGAAAGTAAGCGGCAGAATGAAATTTAATAGCGCGTTGTCGGAAAAATACGACGTGATCATCATCGGTTCCGGTTGCGGAGGCTCGGCGGCCGCCGCGCTCGCGAGCTTTAACGGATATCGGACTCTGTTATTAGAAAAAAACAACCTGGTGGGAGGAAGAGCCTGCACCCGCGATATACAGGGGTTCAAGCTGGACCACGGACACATCGTTCTCAGGGGCGACAAAGGCCCTCACGCTTTGGTTCTTAAATCGATCAAATGCGAGGATCTCATACCTAAATACGCTCTGCTTAAAGATCTTTCGTATCGAACCATGTTCTTGGGACAGGTCTGGGAGCATTCGAAGCAAAGCGATAAGCGAGGTTTTCGCTCGCTACGGCGAAACATTCAGCGAAGCACGCTTTCGATCGCGGAGATCCCGGCCCTGGCGTTGCTTTCGGTCCAGCTCAAGCTGAGAGCGATACGCGAAAACGATAACTGGAAAGGGTTGGATCGGGTATCTGCGAGATCCTTGCTTCTCGAATATACGGATAACGAAGTGATCGATATCGGGCTGGCCGCTCTGACTTGCGGTTGTTTCGGGGTGCTTTCCGATCAGGCATCCTGCGGGGAGTGGATCCGAACCACTCAAGATATCATACGAGACGATAGCGTCGGATACCCGGTTAATGGAGAGGGAATCTCCGCCATCCCGAATTCGTTGCTGCGCGCGGCCGAGCGCTACGGAGCTACTATCGCTCTGGAGGCGCCGGTCGAGCGCGTCGTGGTAAAACAGGGCGCGGTCCGGGGGGTAAGCGTCGGGGGAAAGCTCGTCCGTTCAGATATCGTGATTAGCAACGCCGGGATAAAAGAGACGGCGTTTCATTTGGTGGGAAGAAGTTATTTTGATCAAACCTATATCGAATATTTGGAAAAGCTCAGCTATTCGAGCGGCGCCATCAGTCTGGGTTATGCTCTGGACAGGCCGATCGTCGATTTCCACGTCGGATTCAAGGTTCCAAGTGCCTTTTATCGAAATATCCGCGACTCTTACGACGGCCGCTTGCCCGAGCAAACCATGATGGTGTTAATCTGCACCTCGAATATCGATCCGCTCCTGGCGCCGAGAGGTAAGCAGGTTTTACTCGTCACGGCCCACTGCCCCGCGGTGCGGGCCGGAAAGATCGATTGGAGCCCTTGGATCGAAAGCGTCAAGCGGCAAGTAGAGGAATTTGTGCCCGGACTCTCGCGGCATACGATCTTTTGTCAGGCCACTTCGCCGGACGCGTTGGCGCGTGAAAACGGCCGGATCTTGGGAGACGCGATGGGCGTGGCGCAGACGGTCGAACAAGTCGGAGAGCTAACGCCCCCGTCGGCCTCGCCGATTAAGGGGCTGTACCAAGTCGGTGCCGATGTCTGCAGCAAAGGCGTCGGCACGGAAATGGCGACTCAGAGCGCGATCGATCTTTTTAATTTCCTCGCGTGAATCGCCCTTCCGAGCTCACGCGCCGATCCGAGCGTTGACCTTAACGTTGAAAAAAATCCGTCGGCGTAAACCACTTCGCTCGCGAAAATAGCGCAAACCAAGGGCGTGCTCACTTTTTTTGAACCTCACTTAAGCTCGGGTCAAAAAAAAGTTCCGCGCGCCCTTATTTCATCGCTTTTTTTCGCGTTTCCGCTCGACGTTTTTTGCAACGTTAAGGTTGGCTATTCCGCTCGAATGATTCGCAAGAGACGCTGGCATACAAGCTTCGGGTCCGGAGCGCGCGTGATCGCGGTGACCACCGCGACGGTTCGCGCTCCGGCGTCGACCACCTGCTTGACATTGCCTAGATCAATGCCTCCCATCACACTGAAGGGAAGCGAGCAGCAGGCAGCGATAGAGGAGATTCGATCGACCCCCAAAAAGGCCTCGTCCCAGCTTTTGGTCCGGGTGGGAAAAACCGGCCCGATATTGAAGTAAGAAGCGCCGCGATTCTCTAAACCCGTCGCCTCCGCCTCGCAGTGGGTGGATACTCCGATGATACCTTCCGGAAAAAGCCTTCGCGCGTGCGCGGGCGCGAGGTCGTCGTTTCCCAAATGCACGCCATCTGCATCCACGGCCAGAGCGATATCGACTCGATCGTTAATAATAAGTAAAGCGTCATACCGGTCGCACAGCTCGCGAACCGCAGCGGCAAGCTGCAACAACTCTCTGGTGGTTTTTTCTTTTTCTCTGAGTTGGATCAGCCGCACGCCGCCGTCTAACGCCAGTCGAACGACCTCCAGGGTGGAGCGCCCATGGGAATAGGCCTCGCCTGTTACGAAATATAGACCGGCTGCCATAAACCGCTCCATCCTACTCGCGTGTTTGTCCATATCGAGATTACCGCAGCGAGCGGTCCCAATTTTTGTAAACGCCCATCAATCCGCGTTGCGCCAAGGCGGCGCAAAACGCTTCTCGAGATCGATGATCCGCGATTTCGAACTGACAGGCGCCGCCGCTCGCTTGATGGTAACCGCCAACCGTGGTCCTCGAGCCGACGCTCATCTTGCTGATTCCGACGCCCGCCAGATTATCGCGCATCGCCTCTGTCTCGCGCGTCGAGAGCACCAGGTGAAACTTGGGGAAAACGATTCGAAAGGCGTAGATGAACTGAGCCTGTTCTCGGTTAGTAACCGCGTAGGTGCCGCTGAAGCCTCCGACTTCCGGCCGCAGGCGGGGAAAGGATACAGAAAAAAGGGCATCCCAATGACGCTGGTAAAGCCACTGAAGATGAGCTGCTAAACAGATCAAATCTTCTCTCGGCTCTCCCAAGCCGAGCAGCACTCCCAACCCAACACCGCGCGATCCGGCCTCTAACGCGCGTTCCGGCGTGTCCAGCCGGTAGCCGAAATCCTGTTTCTTTCCCCACCGGTGAACCTTCTCGTACAGCTCTCTTTGATAGGTTTCCTGGTAGACCGTCACGCTGAACAGACCGGCCTCGACCAAGCGGCGATAGTTCCCGAGCTCCATCGGAAAAGCTTCAACGGTTACGCGGTTAAAAAACCTTCGGCATCTTTTTATCGCTTCCAGCAAATAGAGAAAATCCTCGGCGCCGCAACTCTCGCCGGTCAACAGCAGAATTTCGTCATAGCCCTCTTGGGCGAGGGTCAGGACCTCTTGATCGATCTCTTCCAGGGTCAGCCTTTTGCGCTCGATCGGCCGGTCCGAGGCGAATCCGCAATAGCTACATCCGCTGACGCAGTGGTTGGAGAGGTAGAGGGGGATAAATAGCTCGATAATCTTGCCGAAGTGTTGGCGCGTGAGCCGTTGGGCCTGATTCGCCATCTGCTCTAAAAAGGGAGAAGCAGCGGGCGACAGCAGCGCGGCGAGGTCTTCTAAATCAGGCCTTCGAACCGAAAACGCCCGCTCGATTCGCTTCGCCATCCTCGGATCGCCGGCGCGACCTCGCGATATCTCAAACAACACGCGCAACCTCTCGGGCTCAATGAGGGGCTTTAAGAACATCGTTACTCCGGATCTAAGAAAGAGGTTAGAGGGCTAGTGGGCTCGGCCCCGCGTTTTCGCTGCATAATCCCGGCAAGATACGCCTTGCGACCGGCTTGAACCGCCAATTTAAAGGCTTCCGCCATGGCGATTGGATTACCGGCAACGGCGATAGCGGTATTAACCAATACCGCGTCGGCGCCCATTTCCATCGCGTACGCGGCATCCGCGGGAGAGCGCAGGCCGGCGTCGATGATCACGGGAATTTTAGCCTCGTCGATAATGATTTCGATCAGCTCTCGGGTCGCGATTCCCTGACCGGAACCGATTGCCGCGCCGAGCGGCATAACCGCGGCGCAACCGATCTCCTCCAATCGCTTGGCTAGGACAGGATCGGCGTTGATATAGGGCAACACCGCGAACCCTCGCTTCACAAGCTGATCCGCCGCGCTAAATGTCTCAATCGGGTCGGGCATCAGGTGGTACGGGTTGGGGTGGATTTCCAACTTGATAAAGCGCGATCCCGAGGCTTCCCCGGCGATCAGCGCGGCTCGCACCGCCTCGTCGGCATTACGCGCTCCCGAGGTATTGGGCATTAGATTGACGCCCGCCTCGGCCAGAGGCGTTAATAGATCATCGTGCGGTTGTCGGGGATTGAAGCGTCGTAACGCCAGCGTCACTAACTGCGTTCCGGACGCCTTTACCGCTCCGACCATGGCGTCGTTCGACGCGTACTTTCCGGTCCCAACCAGCAGTCGAGAGCTAAAGCTGCGGTCCGCGAGAACCAATAAATCTTCTCTCTCTTTTCCCGTCATCATCCGCCGCCGACGAAAACCATGACTTCAATTTTTGAGGAATCTGGTACCACATAACTACCATATTCGCTCTTTCGCACCACCTCACCATTGACCGAAATGACGGCGCTTTTTTTCGGAAGCGCCAATAATCGGCAAAGATCGTCCAAGGTACTGCCGGCAACGAGATCGATAACTTCGCCGTTCATTTCTACTTTCATGGAGACTCCTGGCGTAATCGGCAGATGTCGTACACTGCTTCAGCCAAAGCACTCGCCGCCGCTATTACCGCGGGCGCCGCGACTCCGAGGCAATCGCTGCTCTGCTGATCGCCAATAACCCATAGCCGGCCCCCGAACCTATGACTGCAACTGATCTTTGCAGGCGTTAAACGCCCTCCTATTCCCGACGCCGAAACCACCGGACAGTCAAGCACGGTTAGCGCGGCCTCGACGATTCGCGACTTATTTTGAGCGCTGTCGGTACAATCAACGAAAACGCCGCAGTTTTCGAAGGGTCGCGCGATATTACGCTCGTCTATCTTCTGAAAATGGGTGAGAAGCTCGATTTCGGGAAGCAAATCGAGCACAATCTGCGCAAGCGCTTCGACCTTGGGCCGCCCGACTTGTTTATATAGATAAACCTGGCGATTGAGGTTGCTCGGTTCGACGATATCGTAGTCAGCGATGACCAGACGGCTAAATCCCATACGGCAGAGTAGGATCGCGAGATTCGAGCCGAGCCCCCCTGCTCCGACTATGCCGACGCGCGTAGCATAGAAAGAAGCGGTAGTCGGCATATATGATGGAGAAGATTTTTCAAAGTATCGGTGTCGCTCTATCATCGTTCGCGCCCCATTAGAATCCGAGAAGGAATTCGATAAAACAACGGGTAGATCTATAACGCTGAACCGGCCGCGATCGGACCCGTTTTCTTATTTGAAAGGTCTGCTCGGGTCAAATCGCGCATAATAGTCGGTTATCTAGACCAAACTGAACGGGTGTTGTTTACAAAGCCGGTTTTTACCGCACTTTGGAGGAAAAGATATGTTGAAGGATACGATCCGAAACGTCGTTATCGTCGGGTCTGGTCCGGCTGGTTATACCGCCGCGATCTATGCCGCCCGAGCGGGATTGAACCCTCTGTTGTTCGAGGGACTACAACCGGGAGGTCAATTGACCATAACAACCGACGTCGAGAATTTTCCCGGTTTTCGGGAACCGGTGGCCGGTCCGGAGCTGATGGCGAATATGCGCGCGCAAGCCGAGCGCGTGGGGGCGGAGATAGTCAGCGACGTTGTGGAAAGCGTTGACCTGGCGTCGCGTCCGTTTGTAATCCGACTCTCTTCAACTGAAATCCCGACGAAAAGCTTGGTAATCGCCACCGGCGCCGAGGCGAGATGGCTGGGAATTCCCTCGGAGCAGAAATATCGCGGCCGCGGCGTTTCGGCTTGCGCGACTTGCGACGGATTTTTCTTTCGAAACCAAAAAGTGGCCGTCATCGGAGGGGGCGATAGCGCCTGCGAGGAGGCGAATTACCTGACGAACCATGCCTCGCAAGTCGTGCTGATTCACCGCCGCGACCAGCTCCGCGCTTCGAATATCATGGCGGAAAGAACCCTCGGGAACCCAAAAATACGGCCGATCTGGTTCAGAGTGCTGGACGAAGTGCTCGGGGACGATAGAGGGGTGACAGGGCTCAGGTTGAAAGATCCGCGCAACGGCGAATCAGAACAGATTCAGGTCGACGGCGTGTTCATCGCGATCGGCCATCGTCCCAATACGGAATTCCTCGACGGACAAATCGAGCTGGACGAAAAGGGGTATATCGTCACGGCTCCGGACAGCACCGCAACGAGCGTTAAGGGCGTATTCGCTGCAGGAGACGTTCAAGACTCCGTATTTCGACAGGCTGTCACCGCGGCCGGAACCGGCTGTATGGCGGCGATCGAAGCTTCCCATTTTCTAGAGGAGCAGGGTCATTCCCATTAAATGCCTCGCATGCGCCTTTCGGACGGTATGACTCCTAAAATTTCGGCCAGAGGCAGGCGCGCGTGTGCCGACACGCGTAATCGTTAGCGATTGCGCGAGCGAACATCCCTGACAAGCTCGCCGGGTAAGCTATTGGTTTGCTGAAAGGCTTGCATATATAAAATAGTTTCTCCACCGATTCGAGCCACGCTACTACCGTTAGTCTCTTGATCGTAACTCCTGGGCTCGAAGCGCGATAGCTCTCTCGCGTCAACGCGGTCGATAAGCTTCAATAAACCGAACAAAGCATCGAGCGAATTCATCTTCATATAGGGGCAAACCGCGCATCCGCCCGCGAGCGAGCAACCTTCGCCTCCCGGTACGCCGGGCACGGTTCTTAAGTCGCTATCGGATGTAGCGGCGATGGCTCGCGGCGCCACGGGAAAAACGATTTCGATAGCGACGTCGGATTTTCTGCCGGCGTTTTCGCGTAGAATGGTTTGGATACGCCGTACAACCGAGGTGATCATCCCGGTCTCGGTTCCCAGAACGAGCTGCAAACGACTCGTTCCTTTTACCAGCGCCGCTTCTTTCGCCACGGTGGAGACAAACTGGAGGATGTTTGAGGTCGAACCGACGACACCTGTACCGATGCGCTGCGCTTCTAGCGCGAGACCGAACGTCTCGCCCGGCACTTCCAAATGGGCCGCGACCAACGCGTCAGGGTAGTCGCGACCGATCCGCTCGACCACCTCTTGCCCGAACAACTCGTGTACGATGCACGCGCCCTTTTTGTAGTAGTGATAATGGTTGAGCAATCGCTGAATACTCTCGTGGGTGTGCGTCCGATGAAGTTCCCGGATTTGGTGCTCGCTGGTTTTCAACAAAGATGCGAAAAGCCGATAGAGGTTTTCGCCCATATAGGTGTCCGGGCCGAACCAGATGTTGACCTCGGGTATCTGTGCGGCTGCTTGTAGAATCAGCCGCACCACGTTGGAAGAGGTACAGGTGATGGTGGGCAGCAGACAATGCGCCCGCGCTTTCGCGTCCAGCCCGGTATTTACATAAATTACGTGCAGGGAATTCAGGGTTTCGGCTGCCTGTTCTAGATAACTATGGTAATCCGGCGACGCCGCCGCATCCGCGAGCGAACAACTGATTCTCTGATGGGCCACGCGGTAGACCGGAACCTCTTCAAAACCAGCAGCGTCGATCAGCGCGCGCGCGTTTTCAGACATGAAATCGACCCCCAACACAACGATCGCCCTGACCCCCGCTTTGACCATCTCCACGGCTCGGCCCGCCATCACCAACGAATCCGCTATATAGATGTGCGGCCAATCGCACGCTGCAATGACCGCTTGAAGCTCGGGATCCATGTAAAAATGGGCGACGACACCGATGTTTTTTTGGGCGAGCAAACCCTTAAGCTCGGCTACTTTTTCCGCGTTTGGGGTTAAATGGGTAGCGAGTGATTCCGCGTAGGCGCCTCGGGGCTCTAACGAATTACGTCTTACGACGATCGATGGGAAAGGTTCGTTCGTCTGGCCAAAGCCGCTCGCAGTCATTAGTAACTACTAGCATTGGAGAAATCGCGGCGCAACGTCGGCAGCAATGCAACGAGCTTGCGTTAGCGCGAGTCTGAGGTAACTGTTGGGACGAGCATGTCCGAAGCCATCAAAAAAGAAGGGATAAAAGCAGTAGCGATGAAAAAAAACCTAAGTAAAACAAGCAGAGGCACCAGCATTTTTACTCGCGCGGTGCATTCCGGCGAAGAGGGCGTCAAATACGGAGACGCTATTACAACACCGATTTCGCAGACATCGACCTTTGTATTTCACGGCAGCGAGGAAATCAAAGCGTATACCTCGGGGAAACACCCTCGTTACGAATACGGTCGCTATGGAAATCCGACGCAAACCGTGGCTGAAAAAAAGCTTTGCGACCTCGAAGGTGCTGAAGACTGTCTGCTGTTTGATTCGGGGATGTCCGCGGTTACGTCGACTATTCAAGTCTTTATCAAGCAGGGCGACCACATCATTATTACCGACGATGTCTACGGACAGACGCTCCGATTCTGCACCAACTATCTAAAGCGATTTGGTATCGAGGTAACGATCGCCAAAACCTTCGACTATAAGCAGATCGAATCGGCGATTCGGAAAAACACCAAGGTCATTTTTTCTGAATCCCCCACGAATCCCTATCTAAACGTCATCGATTTGGCGCAGATGCAAAGGCTGCGTAGGAAATTTAAAGGATTGATGATCATCGATTCAACCTTCGCGACTCCCTTCAATCAGAGACCGCTCGAATGGGGCATCGACTTGGTGGTACACAGCGCCACCAAGTATTTGGCCGGGCATAATGATTTGCTCGCCGGCGCCGTCTTGGGCTCGCGCGAGCTGGTCGATCGAATACGGGAATACCAAAGGACCGTCGGTTCCATATTAAGCCCTTTGAGTTGTTATTTACTAATTCGCGGGCTCAAGACCTTTGCCTTAAGAATGCAGCACCAAAACCAGTCGGCGCAACGAGTCGCCGATTTTCTGCAACGTCATAAGAAAGTAAAAAGAGTTTTTTACCCCGGGCTAGCCAGCCACCCTCACCACGAAATCGCTAAAGCTCAGATGACAGGTTTCGGAGGGGTTGTCTCTTTTTGGGTCAATGGCGATCTCAAACAGGTCAACAGGTTTCTAGACGCGCTCGAGTTGATCGCGGTGGGGCCGACGCTGGGCGGCACCGAGAGTCTGTTGTCACACCCCGCCACGATTACCTACTACCGAAATACCAGAAAGCAGAGATACCAGCTCGGAATCACGGACCAACTGTGCCGGCTCGCGCTCGGAGTCGAGGACCCGGACGATATTATCGCTGAGCTCGACCGTGCGCTTCGGCGAGTAGACGCCAGAACGGTCGTTAAAGCACGCGTATAGCGTCGAACGAGAACTCGCGTGAATTGTTACAATTCTAATGTAATTGAGAGAGATACCATCCCTCTTCACCTTGATATATTGTAACAGCGGGTTCCCTTCCTATATAAGATAGCGGACTAACATAAACTCGTAAGTCCGGCGTCGGTGTGAGTATCGGGTTTGAGGAGGAGACAATGCATCCAGGAGATGTCATCGCCGACCGTTTCGAGGTTCAACGCTTCGCGGGACAAGGTGGTATCGGAACGGTTTATCAATGCCGAGATCTTATCAACAACCGCAAGGTCGCGATCAAGGTATTACAACACCACCCCGAGACGGAAAAAGCGCGTTTTCTCCGCGAAGCGAAGCTGCTTTCGAAGTTTACCCATCCGGCTATCGTCCGTTACCTGGCTCACGGCACGACGGCGGACGGGGGTATGTTCTTGGCGATGGATTGGCTGGAAGGGGAAGATCTGTGCTCGAGGTTGATCCGAGAACGACTCAGCGTGGAGCAAAGCGTTAATCTGATACGGCGCGCGGCACAAGCGTTGGCCGCCGCTCACGACAACGCCGTAATCCACCGCGATATCAAGCCGAGCAACCTTTTCTTGCTCAACAGCGACCCTGAGCAGGTCGTGGTTTTAGACTTCGGAATCGCGAGGCAATTGCTCGCCACACAAGCCATGACCACGACCGGCATTGTGCTGGGAACCATTGGCTACATGGCGCCGGAACAAGCGCGAGGCGACCAGAGCATCGACGCGCGAGTCGATATCTTCGCTCTCGGTTGCGTATTTTTCGAGTGTCTTACCGGGAAACCCGCCTTCCCCGGAACCAATTTCGCCGCGGTTCTCGCCAAGGTGCTCTACGAGGAGGTCCCGGAGGTAAGAGAGCTAAGACCGGAGGTTTCAAAGCCGCTTTCGGAGCTGGTAGCGCGCATGCTGGCCAAAAACCGCGAAAAACGGCCCAAAAACGCCTCTGAATTGCTTGTGCTGCTCGACGATATTCACCCGGTGACAAGCCTCGGGCCGCCCTCGGTGTCGTATACGGCGGAGGTACTGACCTCGAACGAGCAGAGGTTACTATCGGTGGCATTGATCTCTTTAGCCCATATATCCGAAGAAGACACCCGGGTTACCCTCGCTACTTTACGCACTATCGTTAGACCCTTGGAGGGTGAGTTCGCGTTGTTAACCAACGACTGCGCCATGATCATGCTCAAGGGTTACGGCAACGCCGCGGACCAGGCGATTTACGCGGCGGCCTACTCGCTAAGCATGCACGCGGCCACCCCGGGCTCGCGGGTAGCGCTCGCGACGGGAAGAGCCGAAATCGCCGGGCAGTGGCCGGTGGGCCAGGTGATCGACCGCGCCGCTGAGCTATTGGAAGAGGCGGCCAAAAGCTCGGAGGAAGCGATATTTATCGACGAGGCGACGGCGGGGCTCATCGAAGGGCGGTATGAGATCAGCGGCGAAGGTCCGGTCCGGTTGCTGCTGGGCGAGCGTGCTTCGTTACAAAGCGCTCGAAGGCTATTAGGCAAGCCGACCCCGTGCGTCGGCCGACAGACGGAGCTCGCTTTCTTGGATAGCATCCTAGAAGAGTGCATCGAGGAACCGGAAGCAAAAGCGGTGTTGATAATCTCGCCCCCCGGCGTCGGCAAATCGAGGCTGCGCCACGAATTCATCGAACGCGTCACGGCGCGTGGAGACCGGGTACACATCCTAACCGCGCGCGGGGACCCGGTCTATTCAGGGTCCGCTTTTGTCCTCGCATCGCAGCTCATTCGGCACGCGACGCAGCTAGCCGAAGGCGAGCCGGAAGAAAAACAACTCGCAACGCTTAAAGCGCATCTACAAAAGCTTTTCGACGAACAAACCCTGAGACAAATGGTCGAGTTTTTAGCCGAGATATTACGGGTACCAGCGACGGATGCGCCGAGCCCTCAACTCATCGCGGCTCGCAACGACCCGGCGATTATGAACGAACAATTACACAATGCATTCGAGGACTGGTTGGGAGCGATTTGCCGAAAAAGGGGCGCGTTGTTATTGGTGCTAGAGGACCTTCACTGGGGCGATTTGCCCACCGTAACCTTTATCGAAAGCGCCCTTAAAAAGCACACGGAGGCGCCGATCATGGTGCTCGCCCTGGCGCGGCCCGAGATCGCCGACGTCTTCCCGAAGCTCTGGTCCAATTTCGGCGTGCAAGAGATTCAGCTTCAATCGCTCAAACGCAGAGCGGCCGAACGGCTCGCGCGTCGCGTGCTCGGCGACGAGGTATCGGAGACCACCATCAACCGTATCGTCGAGCAAGCCGATGGTAACGCCTTTTTCCTGGAGGAGCTGATCCGGCACGTGGCAAAAGGCATTGAGTCGAATCTCCCAGAGACCGTGGTGGCGATGGTCCAGTCGCGCCTCGAAGGGCTGGACCGCGAGGCGAGAAAAATTCTTCGCGCCGCGAGCGTATTCGGGGAGGTTTTTTGGGAAGGCGGCGTCGGCGCGCTGCTGGGTGATTCGATGCCGCTCGCGACCGTCTCTCGCTGGCTGGATGTATTGGTCGAGCAGGAATTTTTAATGCCACATCGCTTGCAAAAGTTTACATCCGAGCGAGCGTTTGAGTTCAGGCACGATCTTTTCCGCGAGGCTGCTCACGCCATGCTCACCGAAAGCGACCGGATTCTCGGGCACCGGTTGTCGGCTCAGTGGCTGGAGAAAGCGGGTGAAAAGGACGCCTTGGTCTTGGCGGACCACTTCGAGCAAGGCGGAGAGAAACGACGAGCGATTCGATATTTTCTACAGGCCGCCCAAGCCGCCTACGACGGCGGGAACTTCAAGGCCATCTTTCCCATCGCGGAACGGGGTCTCAACTGCGGTGCGCAGGGCGAAGAGCGTGGTGGGCTTCTTATGCTAATGGCGAAACGATACGCGGTGAGCGACGAGCTCTGCAAGGCGCCCGAGCTCGCCTCGGAGGCGCTGACGCTTCTCGCAAAAGGCAGCGCGCCTTGGTTTGACGCTGTCGCGGTGCTCAGCCTGGTCGGGTCCTTTGAGGGAAATATTGTATCCACGATGCGAGCTTTGGAAGCGTACCAGAGTCATAAGGGGCCGGTCCCCGCCACCGGACCCGCCGGGCTCGCGTCCTGGGTGTTGTACGGTTGTCTAGTTCACGGAGGACAAGGCGATACGGCGCAGCGCTTACTAGATCGATTGGAAAACGAAGAGGAACAAATCGGGCCACCCGATCCGGCTTTCACCGGATACCTGTGCGTGGCGCGCTCTTTCTCTGCGCTCTTCGGTTTCAACCACCTCGGCGATGCGCTGCCCAACGCGACGCGCGCGCTGCAACTCTTTGAAGAGGCGCAAGATAAGATCGGCCAATGTCTGGCGTTATACCTTTTAGGATGGGCGCAAATCGCGATCGGGGAACACGCAACCGGAGAGGAGACATGCCGAACCGGTTTGGACCGCGCTCGAAATATCGATTTCGCATGGGCGAAAAACAAGCTGACGCTGGTGCTCGCGAGCGGACAACTTATACGGGAACAAGCGCAAGCCGCGCTCTCCACCTTACGGCCGCTATTGGAAAGCTCGGACACCTTGAGCACCTTCTTGGCGCGAATCTATCGTTCGCTCGCTCTGTTTCAACAAGGCGACGGCATCGAGGCAGCGCGGGACTTGGAACTTGCTTTACAGAGCTCTTCGATCTTTCCCACCGTCCAAACCCAAGCTTTAGTGGTCTCGGCGCGAATCGAGCTCGGCCTCAATAGGTTCGAAAACGCGATCGAGCATTGTAAGGAAGCGCTTAGGATGAGCGAAGGCGGGGGGCTGAATTGCATCTTCGAGCCCATGCTTCGCCTGACCCTATCGCAAGCGCTCACAGCCAGCGGGAGAAACCAAGAAGCCGCGGAGGCGTTACGATGCGCGTATGATTACCTTATGAAACAAGCCGCGTCGCTTTACGATTCGTCCCAGCGCGATCGGTACCTCGCGCACAGCCGCGAGACCGTTCGCATCATCGAGCTAGCGCGATCAATACTATAAGGTCGCGTCACGAGCTTCGAAAACCGAAAACCTTACACTTCGGACAGCCCTCGGTCCCCAAAGGATAGGAATTGTCAGCGTTCGCTGATAAGAGTGTAAAGCGGCGTCTAGGGGTGGCTTGCTGAGAGATCCCCTCATATTTTGGTCACCACACTATAACTCGATCGTAACACTGTAAACCTAGTCGATTTCGATAGGAATTTTGAGC
>JAFGIB010000288.1 GCA_016929805.1 Deltaproteobacteria bacterium
CGACTGAGCGGAACCGCAGCAATAGCAGCGCTATTTCGAGGATTCCGCGATTGAGGAGATGAGACAGTTGGCCCCGAGATGGGATGCCAAAAGTAAAGTTGTTTTTGCGCGAGCCCTTAGCGGTTTTTTATTCCGCTAGACTAGAATCGTACGCCGGGTCGTGTCTGGACAAGCGAGCTTTTTCTTTAGAAACCAAGCTTAAGTTCGCTTATATGCTATGGACTATCTTTTTGAGCCTTTAGAATCTTTTTCGTCGAGTATATACAACGACGTTTATTGATATATACTACATGGTAGCCGCTGTCGGGTAAAATATTTTAGTATTTTTGTAATATATTAGAATAAAAAAGTAAGAAATAGAATAAGAAACTCTGACTCAAGGCAAGCTGCACATGGATTCGTCTATCATTTTTTTGCGAAGAGAACTCGAGCGACTCTTTGAACAAGAAGCGATGGTGCGCCTCAGCGCTGATTTACTCGGTATCGACTTAAAGGACGTCGGACCAACGAAAGGTAAAGGCGCACTGGCGCGTTTGCTCGTCGATCGGTGCGCGGCCCAAAACGCGCTACAAGCTTTAAGCGATGCGATTTTGTTTTCCTCAAGCGATGCGGATTCCCGTCTCAGGGAGCTGAGCTATAACGGTTATGGCAACGATGTCCAGCCGGGGGCTCAAGTCGGGTCCACGCGCGTGTTACGGAAAATCGGCGAGGGTGGGGTTGGAACGGTCTACCTCGCGGAGATGTCTGAACAGGAGGGAATAGAATCGACTCGTGTCGCTCTCAAGGTATTTCGTCCTGAAGTGTCGCTCGATCGGTCGGCCGTCAATCGCTACAAGACCGCGGCGCGCATCATGCAATCGATTCGTAGCTCCGGCGTGGCTTCCGTGTACGGCGTTGGACAACTCGAGGACGGTCGGCCCTGGGTTGCGGAAGAGTATATAGCGGGACAGACCCTTGCGGAACGTATAAAGCAGAAAGGTAGCATTCGGTTGAGGGAAGCCAAACCGTTGTTTCGCAATATACTCGAGGCGCTTCAAGCGCTGCACGAACGAGGCTTGGTACACGGAAACCTTAAAACCGAAAATGTTTTTATTATCGAGGGGGCGGACTCGAGCGATAAGCGCACGGGAGCTGTAGCGGTTTTAGTCGACGGTTGTATCAATCGACTGGCTTTGCCGAGCAAGATAGATGCCAGGACCAGCGGGTTATATTCCGTGCTTGGGACCGCGAGATCGCTAGCGCCCGAACAGGCGCGCGGAGTCGATTTTGATCTTCGTAGCGACATCTATGCGATGGGTATTTTGATGTATGAAGTATTGACGGGCCGGCCTCCCTTCGAGGCGGACAGCGCCATCGACGTGATTGCTCGACACCTGTCATTCCCGATAGAAAGGCCTTCGTTACGCTCTCGACAGGGTTGGATCCCGAAAGAGATAGACGACTTGGTTGGAAAAGCGTTGGCGAAAAATCCGAAGGATCGTTTCCAGAATTCGATCGAGATGCTCGCGGCGTTAGATCGCGTTAGCGATCCGTCTAAAAAAGTCGTGATCCTCGACCTGGAAGCTTTTGAACAACTGGTATCCGCCTTGCGGGCGAATCCCTCCGACGAGCGAACCAGTGATCTGATCGAACAGCAGGCTCGTGAAGCCGAACAAGCGCAGGAAGCCGTCTCTATCTTTGAAGAGATCTCCGAAAGGGCCGACGATGGCATTACTAAGCTAGCGTTGTTGTTGCGCGCGGCCCGGATTATCGAGACCGACTTGCGAGATGATCAACGCGCTCAAGCGGCTTATAGACGCGTTTTAGAACTCGATCCCGATAACCAATCGGCGCGAGAGGGACTCGAATTGAGCTTGCGTCATAGCGGCGATTTCGACGGTCTACTGGATGTATTACTCGATAAGGTGGAACGTGCTCCAGATTCGGGGCAGCGGGTTAAGATCTTGCGTGAGATAGCGACTATATACGAGAAAAATAGGCGCGATCCCGCAAATGCTTTTACGGCGTGGGTCCAAGCGCTGGCCGAGCAGCCGCGCGACGAAGATATCGTAAGACAGGTCGAGAGACTTGCTGCTCCGTCGTCGGAGCGTTGGCCGGAAGCGTTAGAGACGCTGGCAGCGATGGCGCAGCAGATCATCGCGCAGCTATATCCGGATGAGACCGCTGAGAGAGAGCGCGTCGAGCGGAAGATGGCTGAATTGCAGATGCGTTTGGACGAAGCCAGACGAGAACGCGCGGATGCCGAACAAAAGCTTGAAGTCGAAGCGCAGAAATTGACCTATATCAAAGCGCAATACGATCAAGCTGTCCGCAATGCGGAGGAGTTGACTCGGCTCGCTGACCAGTACTCGGATCAAGCGCGAAGCGCGCATGACGTATCCGAAAGGTCGATCGATGCGTTTGAAAACGCGGGGCGGCAACGGGGGGATAGGGCTACTTTCGAGCAGCGACGAACTGAGGTCGAAAGGCTGGGAAAGGAGGCGGAGAGAGCGGTTGCAGCGGCGGATGAAGCCGAAAGACAGGCTCGCGGTACGGCTGATGAGGCCTCAGCGGCTTGGGAGAGAGCGCAGGAGCTCGAGATCGATGTAACCGAGGCGAATGATCTATATAACGCTGCCGCCGCAACGGTTCGGGCCGTCCATACGGCGGAGGAATACGCCGCTCAGGCGGTGATGGATGCGGCAGAGGGCAAACTGGACGAATTCGAGCTGTCCGAACAACGAGAACGCCAAACGCAGGAATTACTGCAAATCTCCGTTCTCATGGGACGCTGGTACTCGGAGAAGTTGCACCGTCCTGAGCAAGCGCTTCCTTGCTTCACCCAAGCCTTGTCCGTGGATCCGGTTTATGAGCCCGCTTTTGACGGTGCCGTAGAGGTATATCGGAGCGCGCAGTCATGGAACGAGTTAGCGCAGGTCCTATTGCAGTTCGCCGAGCAGACTAAAAACCCGATTAAGGCGCGCGATTGCCGCGCCGAGGCGGCGGATATACTCGCGCGGAATCTCAACGACCAGCAGACGGCGCTGCGTTACTACCAGATGGTTCTCGATCAGGACCCGAGCCACCAAGCCGCTTATCGCTCCATGCGCCAAATATTGATTGAACGTCATGATTGGCAGGCCCTGGTCGATTTGCTGGAAAAACGCTTGGGATTCCTCGAAGGTGATGATTATCTCGAATCGCTGAGCGAAGCGGCGGAAATATACGAGCATCGACTCGCCAAATCCCAGGAAGCAACGCGGAAATACGAAGCGATACTCGAGGTAGATCCAAAGAACCTAACCGCGCTTAAGGGGCTCGAGCGGCTATACGCGCAACAGAACGATTTTGAGCGACTGCTGGCGAACCTGCAAAGTCAGCTCGATGTGGTATCGACACCGAAACAGACTATTCTGTTGCTCGAACGGATCGGCCTGATTCAGGAAGAGGAATTCGTCGACCACGCGGAAGCTGCGGCCAGCTTTGAGCAGATTGTCGCAATCGATCCAGCGCATGAGGGCGCGAACGCGGCGCTAGCGCGTCTATATCGGGTACTAGAACGCTACGAAGATATGGTTGAAACGCTTGACCGGCACGCCAGAAGCACTCAGGACGAAAGACAGAAGATCGCATTGTACCTTCAAAGCGTACGGGTGTTGATGAATGAGCTTCGCGCGCCGGACCGCGCCATGGTCGTGTGCGAACGGGCGCTTGCGATCGACGAGCAACAATCGGAAGCCTTGGAATTGTTAGCGCGACTGAGATCCGAGGTCGGCGATGTGCCGGCGGCGATCGAGGCCTTGGAAGCACTCGCCGAGCGTGAAGCGGACAAAAAGCGACAGGCGGAGCTTTATACCCGCGCCGCGAGGCTTTTAGAGGATAACGGCGATAGCGATGCCGCCGTCACCCGCTATAAAAAAGCATTGGATTGCGATAACACGACGATCGACGCGGCAGCGGCGTTGCGTCGTATCTACTCGGAACGTGGCGACTACCACGCCACCGTTGAAATGCTGCGTAAGGAGCTCAATACCGTAACCGGTGATCTCGAGAGGGCGAAACTTTTAGCTGAGCTAGGATCGGTCTTTTATCGATATCTCAATGAGCTGGATCAGGCATATTTGGCGTTTCAACAGGCCCTGGAGTTGGACCGGACTTGTACGGAAGCGATCATCGGTTTGGGTGAAATCGCTTATGACGGTGGGAACTTCAATGAAGCGACTCAATTCTTCGAGTTGATACTAAATCGCGTGGATACTCTGGAGGCCGGTGATGCGAGTAAGCTCTGTTTAGTCGCCGGAGAGTGCTTTTTGAAAACCGGTGATTCCGAAAGAGCTCGCGATGTTTTTAAGAGGGCTCGCGAATTAGCACGCGATGATCTCGAGATAAACGAAAAGCTTGCGTTGCTCGTCATGGAGCTCGGCGATGCGAGCGAGGCGGAAAGGCTTTACGACCGGATCCTTCGAAAATTTGCAGAAGATATCCCGGGCGCGAAAAAGCTAGAATTGACCCTTGCGCTCGGTGAAGCGCAGTTGAGCGCCAACCACGCAAAACGCGCCGTCGATACTTTCAGGGCGGCGTACGAGCTATCGCCGGATAACCCACAGGTGCTTGAGGCGCTTAGCCGCGCTTATGAAGTTGCGAACGAATGGCAAGAAATGATCAGTATCCTGCAATTGCGTTCGCGCTTGAGCTCGGACAAAGAGGAAGCCTATAAATTGTTGGTTCAGATAGGCGACGTTTTTCTTGAGAAGCTGCAAGATAGGCGAGCCGCGGTACAGGCCTACTCGGCGGCTCTTGAGATTGATCCCAACAATCGAAACCTGTTATCGAAGCTGATGGCGGTGTACTCGGACACCAAGGATTGGCCGCGGCTCATCGAGATCGTTTTACGTATTGCGTCTATGGTGGATGATAAGACCCAGCTTGCCAAGTATCAGAGAACCGTCGCGGCGATCGCCCACCATGAGTTGGGCCGCTATGACGAAGCCGCGAACTATTATGAGAAATCCCTGGTAAACGAACCGCAAAACGAGGTCGCGTTTACCGGTCTGATAGAATGTTTGACGCAGAATCAGGATTGGGAGCGCTTGGTAAGCGCGTATCAGAACCAGATATTAGCAAAGACCGAAAGCGCCCCGAATGAAGAGATCGCGGCGTTGCTCGACGCGTGTGGAGAGATTTTGCAGCATCGTATCGGACGCCTTGAGGAGGCGATTCAAGTCTACGAACAAGCGCAAGCCTTTGATCCTGAGAATCATAGTCGCAAGGAAAAGCTCAACGAGATTTACACCAAGGAACCAAAGCGGTTTTTCAAGCAGAGCATACAAATAAACCGTGATATGTTGCAGACCGATCCGCGCCGAGTCGACTCATATAAAGCGATGCGCAAGACCTATACCAAGGTCAAGCGACCGGATGAATCCTGGTGTGTCTGCCAAGTTTTACATTATCTAAACATGTGCGACCCGGATGAAGAAAAATTCTTTCAAAAATATCGACTTCAACAGCTTCCTCGCATCAAGGTTCCGATCAGCGAGGAGATGTGGCTTGATTTCGTCATTCATCCGACGCAACCCGCGAATCTAACGGCGATTTTCGCCGTTATTACTCCGGCGGTTATCATGTCTCAATCACAGGCTCTGTCGACTTTCGGCGTCAACCCCGAATATCGGACGGACCCGGAAACCGATGCGACGGTCATCGGTCGCATGCTGGACTACGTTTCTAAGTCCGCGATGATAGCGCTGCCCAACGTCTACCATCGGACGGATGACGCCGGTGGCTTGTCTTTTCTGTTTTCCTCGCCGCCGGCGATCGGCATCGGCGAAGGGGCGCGAGCGGGTGGACCGCAACAAGCGTTGGCGTTTGTAGCCGCGAGACACCTGAGTTATTTTCGAAGCGGCCATTATCTGAGGCAGATGGTACCGACCGGAACGGGTTTACGAGCGTGGTTGCTCGCCGCCATTCGTACGGTTTCGCCCAAGTTCCCCGTACCTCCTAACCTGCAATCGCAGGTCCAGGAATACGGTTCCGCTCTTGAAAGGCACCTTGTAGGCCCCCAGCGAGACGTTCTGCGGAGCATGGCGCGTAACCTTTTGGAAACAGCACCGGAGCTGGACATGAAGCGTTGGATAACGGGGGTCGATCTGACCGCTGATCGAATCGGTTTTATCCTCGCGAATGATTTGAAACTGGCGAATGCCGTTATCGATGCGAGTCCGGAAGATACATCGGCGATTCCGCAAAAGGAACGAATCAACGAACTTATGCGATTCTGCGTGTCGGACGAATACTTCGAGTTACGTCGTCAATTGGGAATAGCACTCGGACAGTGATATAATCTTAACCGGCATATCGCCGCGAATTCCCTATGGCGCCGACCGACACGCATCGTATCGATTCAGAACTCCCATTGAAGGTTATTAACTCTGAGCTGGCGACGCTCGATATCGAAGTTGTCGGAACCGATCTGCTCTTGGCTCTGACCGGCGCGGGGTCGGAAAGATTGGCGTTAATCGGACGCGAGTTAGGTATTTCCGTCGGTCTGAGAGGACATACGATTCGGCTTCAAGGACCCGAGGTCGACGTCGCGCTCGCGCAACGCGTTTTCGATGAGCTTATGGATGTGATAAAGCGCGGCGCCGATTTGGCCGATCTCGACGTTTTGTACAGTATTCGGACGCTTCGGAGTCACCCCGAGGTGAAGTTGCGTGACTTGTTCGAGCACGTTGTTGTAACCGCGAGTCGCGGTCGCCAGATCACTCCAAAAGGAATGGCTCAAAAGAGGTACATTCAGGCGATCCGCGACTACGACGTCGTGTTCGGAGTCGGGCCGGCAGGCACGGGAAAAACCTATTTGGCGATGGGAATGGCGGTCGCGGCTTTCCAAGAGCGACGGGTTTCGCGCATTATACTTACCCGACCGGCGGTCGAAGCCGGCGAAAAGCTCGGTTTTTTGCCGGGCGACTTGGCAGAAAAGGTCAATCCTTACCTTCGTCCGTTATACGACGCCCTGCACGATATGATGCCTGTTGAGAAAGTCTATTCTTTGATCGAAAGGGGCACGATCGAAGTAGCGCCTTTAGCGTTTATGCGGGGACGCACGTTAAACGACTGTTTCGTAATTCTCGACGAGGCGCAAAATACGACTATTGCGCAGATGAAAATGTTTTTAACTCGTCTAGGAGTGTGCTCAAAAGCGGTCATCGCCGGCGACGTGACCCAGGTCGATCTCGATAAATCGGTAAGGAGCGGACTGCTTGACGCGGTTGAGCTGCTTAAAGACGTCGATGGGATACGATGTTGCTACTTTTCCGAGGCTGATGTCGTTCGCCATCCGATTGTACAGCGAATTGTAGAAGCTTACGATTGGCGCGACGCTCGACGAGACAAAGAAGCTGACAACAATCATGAAAAGCGCTAGAGTAGATGGCTTCAATTCCGATTTTATTACGGACTTAAGAAAAGTATTATGCGAGGATTCAAGTCTGTCGAATGCAAGCGTCGAACGCGTCGCGTGCGGAATTCAGGTTGCTGTGGGCGACTGTCGGATTGCGATCCTGGATTCCCACCGATTGAGCGACAAAGAGGAATTGTCCGAAGAGCTTACGCAAGAACAGATGGGGCTGCTGATCATTGGACCGTTTCCAAATGACGCTTTCCTCGATTTCATACGAGCGAAGGATTATCGCTGGTTAGAAGATGGAAGTGACAAGAACGCCCTGTATTTAGCGATAAAAACACTCCATGAGCAGCTCCTGTTGAGACGAGACAAAGCGGCCGCGGACGCGCTCATCGGGCGTTACCGATACGAACTGGACGAGATGATCGCGATCGCGCGCGCGATAACCCAAGAACGCGATCTGGATAAGCTTCTGGGATTGATTCTAGAAAAGAGCCGGTTTATTACCGGAGCGGACGCGGGAAGTATTTACGTCGTGGAAACCGATGACCAAGACGAGCAGAAGCATAGGCTTCGCTTTAAGCTTTCACAAAACGATTCGGTCGATTTCCATTCCAAGGAATTCGTGATGCCGGTTTCCAACCGTTCGATCGTCGGATCAGCGGTTTTGCTTCGCGAGCCGATTAATATCCCCGACGTGTATGATCTAGATTCGTCGGTATCATACGAGTTCGACAGCAGCTTTGACAGTCGATCGGGCTACCGTTCTCGCTCGATGTTGACCGTGCCGTTGATTTCGGCTCAAGACGACGTGATCGGTGTTATTCAACTAATAAACAAAAAAGGAAACCCCGAACAGAAACTAAAGAGCGAAAAAGACGTTCACGACGGGGTCGTGTCGTTTGATAAAAGAAGCGAAGAGCTCTTGGCTACGTTTGCCGCGCAAGCGGGAATCGCGTTGGAGAACGCTTTACTCTATGATGAAATCCAGAGAATTTTCGAAGGCTTCGTGCGCGCCAGCGTTCAAGCTATCGAGCAGAGAGATCCAAGCACAAGCGGCCACTCGATGCGCGTCAGCATACTCGCATGTGCGCTTGCGAGAGAGGTCGATAAAGCGACCACCGGTTTTTATAAAGATACCCGAATCAACGCTCGAGATATGCGAGAGCTCAATTACGCCTGTTTGCTGCACGATTTCGGCAAGATAGGCGTCCGCGAACAGGTGCTCCTGAAAGCCACAAAGTTATATCCGCACCAGCTCGAAAACATTCGTCTACGGATCGACCTGGCGATTAAGAGCGCAGAAACGGAATTTTTAAGAAGAAAGACGGATCTGCTGCAAAAGCGTGTAGATGAGAAGAAAATCAGCGCGCTTGAAAACGCCCTTATCGAGCGGAAGAAATCGCTCGAAAAGGCTTGGGAGTTTATCCGACGCGCTGATGAGCCGACGCTCGTAAAGGGCGCATCGGCCTCACTATCCGAGCTTCGGGAAATCACATACGTTGACGGTCGGGAAAGACAACACGCGCTGCTAACGGAGGAAGAAATCGCGGCGCTGGCGATTTCGCGCGGTTCTTTAAACCATTCTGAAGTTAACGAAATTCGCTCGCACGTGGTTCATACCTACAATTTCTTGTCAAAAATACCGTGGGGCAAGTCTATGGCTCGGATTCCGAAGATAGCTAGCGCCCATCATGAGAGGCTTGACGGAAGCGGATACCCGAATGGAATTTCATCTGATCAAATACCCCTATTATCTAAGATTATGGCGATCGTCGATATCTACGACGCTCTAACCGCTGCGGATCGAACATATAAGAAAGCATTGCCGAGAGAGAAAGCGCTCGGCATTATTGAATCGGAAGCTCAAGCAGGCTATCTGGACCTCGATCTCGTAAAGATTTTTATCGAAAAAGGCGTCTATACGGTTGAAAGCGATTAATCGTAGGGTATTCGTCGCTACTTCGATCAGCGTGAGTATCGTCTTAGCGCATCTTTCGATGCGAATGAAATGAGTAATCGAGCAATTACTTTGCCTTTAGAACCGCGTTATCTTTTCGGTTTTTCCACTTTGTTCGCTATTTGTACCAGCTTGCGGCCGTGTTCATTGGAGGGGTAACGCGCGTTCATGAAGAATCTAATATAACGGCGAGCGAAAAAAGTTGTCTATTAGAGGGAAGTTACTCTTATAATGGCGACGATCTTGAAGCGAACTTTATTAAAAAGGGGCGACGAGGTACATATCGTGAATATACGGCTATCGGCATTTGTCTCACCCGCGGGTAGCCGTTACAACAACGGTCTAGACAGCGTTTCGTAATCGGGGGTAATTTACCCGGCAACTCTGTCTTGACATACATTAAGGAGGAATGGTTATGAAAAGACTTACTTATTTCGGCCTGGTTGCATTGCTCGTTTCGGCCAATGCGCTATTCGTTATCGGCTGCGGCTGCGATGACGACGACGATGAAAACGGAGACAAGAGCGGCGCGGACGCGAACGGGGAAGCTGATGATTCGGCGGTGGCAGAGGAAGATGCCGAGGTCGGTACGGATGCGACGGCGGATGCCAAGAATACAGGAGTGAGCGAAAAAGACGCCGCTGCTGACACGGGGACGGAGACACCTGTTTATGAGTGTGGGGGCGACGAGGCGGAGTGCGATTTACTCGACGACGAAAGCTGCGGAGAAGGTAAGGGTTGTCAATTTTTAACACCGTCGAGCGGGGACGAGGACCCTTTTGCTCAATGCGTTGACGTGGGAGAGGGCCAAGCGGGCGAGGCCTGTGACGACGATAATCTATGTGCCGCGGGCTTTGATTGTAACGGAGGTTTCTGTCACAAATACTGCTGTACGCTCGGTTCGACGGTCCAATGTCCTACCGATCAGGCATGCGTTATAGAAGTGTTAGGCCAGGATCAAAAAAGTACCGGCGTCTACCTCTGTGATGAATGCGTTGACTGCAATCCGCTAACTGCCGAGGGCTGCGAAGCCGGACAGGGCTGCTATCCCATTCCCAGCAGTGATAAGGATACCGGGTGTCGTTTATGTCTAGTTAGCAGTGAAAAAAAAGAAGAAGGCGACGCCTGCGATTCGGCTAACGACTGCAAGCCGGGTCTCGGTTGCTATAGCATCAACGAAGAGGCGCCTGCTTGTACCAGCTTTTGCGACCTGACCGCCGACTCGGATCCTTGCGAGCCGGATGGCAGGTGCACGGGAGAGCTAATCGGCGAAGCGTCGATGGATGAGACCGTCGGGCTTTGCGTTCCCAAGTCGTAATCGAGTCGAACGAGCGGACAGTCGAACTGTCAGCGACGGTTTAATGCCGTAACACCGGCGATACGGGGATCTTTACGGCCTCCCTGTACCGCCGGTGCGTTTTAATTGATCTTTTCAGCTAATACCGTTCTGTCGGTTTTCAGCGAAGCCGAGTTTTTGGCTCGGCGGATTCGCCCGACTCTGCTTCGAATCGCGGCGTGAATTGTGGGAACTTCTGGATTTGCCGGCCGTGAGAGAGGTGTTAGATTTACTTCAAGAGGTCTTTTATGGCTCGTGAGACGCCTGCATCATACAGAGGATTCGAACAGGGACCGATCAGACCGCCGAGCGAAGCGTATAGTCTGTTGATACGGGTCACTAGAAATTGTCCGTGGAATCGCTGCACCTTTTGTCCCGTGTATAAAGGTCAAGTGTTTTCGTTGCGTCACGTCGACAATATCAAACGCGATATTGATATGGTTTATCGTCATGTAGAGACGCTTCGCCGACTTTCTGATCAAGATGGGATTATCGATCGAGCACAACTTGTTTCGGCGGCGTCGATGGTGCCGCAAGAAGAAATCGAAGCTTTTTCCGCCGCTGTTCGTTGGGCTTCTGAAGGTATGCAATCGGTGTTTATCCAGGACGCGAATAGCTTGGTGATGAAGCCGGACGAGCTGGTAGAGATACTGCGTCATCTCAGAACACGGTTTCCTTGGATAGCTAGAATAACTTCATACGCGCGTTCGCGTACCCTCGCTCGAATGCACGAGGACGATCTACGCAGGATAGGAGAAGCCGGCCTCAATCGCATTCATGTCGGGCTGGAGTCGGGATCGGATCGCGTGCTCGAAATGGTTAAAAAAGGGGTGACCAAACAAGAGCACATCGATGCGGGAATAAAGGTGAAACAAGCCGGTATTGAGCTGTCCGAATACATTATGCCGGGCTTAGGAGGGGTCGCGCTTTCGGATGAACACGCGTGTGAAACGGCGGATGTTCTTAACGGGATTAACCCCGACTTTATTCGACTGAGAACGATCCGCGTTTTTGAGGGTATTGAGCTCTACAATCAGCTCGAAGCGGGACTTTTTCAAAAATGCTCTGAATACGAAATAGTAGGAGAAATCAAAATGCTGGTCGAGAAGCTCGATCGGATTACGAGCGTTTTTAAGAGCGATCATATGAATAATTTGCTTGAAGACGTCGAAGGAAAGCTTCCAGCCGACAAGCCCCGAATGATAGAGCGACTAGATAGTTTTTTGGCTCTGGAACCGAATCTCCGGGCCCTCTATTTTCTTGGACGCGGAATTGGAGTCTTTCGCGGAGTAAGAGATATGGAAGATCAAGAAAGGATGCGGGCGGCGCAGAGCGCCTACGATAGACTAGGGGCGACGCCTCAGACCGTCGAGAATATCGTGATTGAGCTTCGCAAGGGGTTTCTATAGTCCTATCATTTTCAAACGAATAAATTCGCTTGACGGGGACTGGGAAGGATAATGAGAAAGCCTTTTATCGCGACTCCGCTGACTGCTGTTGCGGTTTCGTCGAGTGTTTGTCCCACAAGAGCAATCGATGTCGTAACCCCGTCGATCTGTTTTTTTTGAACCGCGGCGATCAGTACCAGAAGAGCTCTTCGTTCAGAGGGTAGATTAATGAATTACGGGCCAACGCTTCGCCCCAAGTAGATTATATGGAATAATGGTAATAAAAGGACCTTTATTGTAGACAGGATTTGACCTTTTATAGAAAGAAATCGCGCGGTGCGGCAGTTTCTTGGCGCGTTGGGGAAATAAAATTACCGATTCCGCTACCGTATCCACGTAGGACTCGACACGCAGAGCTTTGTTCTGCCGAAAAAAAAGTGATTTGACAAGACGTCTCGCCGGGGTCTTTGAGTACCGAACGATTGGACGGTATCGTCTTCGTACGTTCAACGCCTTTATGTTATAAAGCCAATAGGATTGGTTCATGCCGCCAGCGCGCCGCCGATTACGAGATGGGAGCGGGCGCGTTGACCCGTTTTCGTTACAAGAGTTAAGAAAGCACTTGCGGCGGGCGATGATTTCTGTTTTGTTAAAAAGAGCAGGCCGGTATTGGCAAACTGGCGTTTCGTAGGTGCCTGCGACAAATCGCGCAGAGCTACTTACGGCTCGCTAACCGATGATAACAAATCTTTCCCGACAGATCGTAAATCTGTAGGGGATTACTAGCTTTTCAGCTAGGCAATTTTCAAAGGAGCAGTCTATGTTTCGAATTGAAGAAAGAGACATTCGGTTCAACCTTTTTGATTACCTCGATCTCGATTCTCTTTTAAAGCTGCCCGCGTTCGCGGATCTGGATCGGGATACCATCGAGATTTTGTTGAGCAACGCCTTCAAGGTCGCCAAAGAAGTAATAGCTCCATTAAATCAGCCGGGAGACAAAGAAGGTTGTAAGATCGATAAAAATGGGAATGTTACCGTACCGGAAGGATATAAACAAGCTTATGAGTCCTACGGCGCGGACGGTTGGATTTCGATTTCTTCTCCCGTGGAATTCGGAGGCACCGGAGCGCCGTCGCTCGTCGGTATCGCGTCCGGCGAAGCGTCGGCTTCAGCCTCGACCGCGTTTACCATGTATCCCGGCTTAACCCGAGGTGCGGCGTCGCTGATCATCGATGAAGGGTCGGAGGAACAGAAACAGATGTTCGTCGAGAAGATGCTCAACGGAACGTGGGGCGGCACCATGTGCCTGACCGAAGCGGGAGCGGGTAGCGCGGTCGGCGACAGCCGAGCGATGGCCACTAAGATTCGCGAAGGCTGGTACAAAATAAAAGGTCAAAAGATTTTCATTTCTTCCGGCGACCATAACATGACGGAGAACAACATCCATCTGGTGTTGGCGCGCACGCCTAACGCTCCGGTTGGAATCAAAGGTCTATCGATTTTTATCGTTCCGAAATACCGGGTGAACGAGGACGGTAGCCTGGGAAAATTCAACGATGTGGTATGCGCCAATGTCGAGCATAAGATGGGAATCAAAGGCTCCGCGACCTGCACCTTGGAGTTCGGAGACAATGACGATTGTGAAGGATGGCTGATCGGCAACGAGGGGGACGGGATTCAGATCATGTTTCATATGATGAACGAGGCGCGTCTCGGCGTGGGGCTGCAGGGTCTTGCCGTCGCGGCTGCCGCGTATAACGAGGCTTTGGACTACGCGCGCGAGAGGATACAGGGCGTTGACATGCGCAATTTCAAGGACCCGAACGCGCCGAGGGTAGCGATTATCGAGCACCCGGATGTACGCCGTATGCTATTGACGCAACGCGCGTATGTCCACGGTTGCCGCGCTTTGATATATAAAGTCGCGAGTTATATTGATTATTCTACGCACGCTGAAGGCGAGGTCAAAGAGAAAGCCAAGGATATGCTCGACTTATTGACGCCGATTGCTAAAGCCTACGTTACGGACCAAGGCTTAGAGGTAACCCGACTGGCGATGCAGACTTTCGGCGGCTACGGGTATATTTCCGAGTATCCCGTCGAGCAGTACATGCGCGACTGTCGGATCCTGTCGATCTACGAGGGAACCAACGGCATTCAATCAATGGATTTAGTCGGTCGAAAACTCGGCTCCAAGGGCGGAATGGTGTTCATGAGTTTTCTTGCCGAGCTTCAGGCTTACTTGGCCAAGGCCAAGGAAAACGAGGTGACCAAGGATTACGTGGGAGAGTTTGAACAATCTATTACGGATATTCAGACGTTGGCGATGACCTTTATGGAAAAGAACATGAAGGGCGACGTGCTTTACGTGCTGCAATATTCCGCGCCTTTCCTGCGTTTTATGGGAAATATGATAATGTCTTGGTTGCTGGGAGAACAGGCGATGGTTGCCGCGAAAAGGCTTAAGGCGCTTTATGCTGAAAAAGGCGCAAAAACGGGCGAGGAGAAAGCCGCGCTGTTGAAGGAAAACGAAGAGGCGGCATTCCTCGACGCGAAGCTTACGACTTCGCGCTTTTTTACGGTTAATTTGCTTCCTGAAAATCGCAGCCTGACGCAGTCAATGGTTTCAAACGATACGAGCGTTTTGGATATCGTTTTTTAGTCGGTCGGCGCGTTTTCGGAGTGGAGCGCGGCAACGCTTTCATTCGGCCTACCGATAGTAATCTCTCCGGGCAGATCGACAGGTTTAGGCGCAAAAATCTGTGTTCCAAATGGACGGACCGCTCCGATTCGGTACCGGCCCGGACGAAATCCGGCAAAACGATAGCTGCTACGGGCATCGACCCATCCGACGGCAATACCCTCGAGAATAACAACCACTTTTGTCGACGTGCGGTTAATAAACCGCAACTCCCCGTCGGTGCTTCCGTCATCCGCGCCTAGAGTACGCTTATACGGGGCGATCCGTGCGCATTCTACGGGAGCGAGGAAGGTTTGATTATCGTCCTTCTCGACCGTTTCCGGGGGCTGCTTTTCGTCCGCTCTCAGTTGATGCCTTTCGATTTCCATCGGCACAAGCGCCGTAAGCTCGGCTTGCCAGGGACCGAAACCGAATGAGGCTGGTATGCTTCCCGAGCTACATCTTCGTATGACGGTCTCGCGTTCTTGCGCGGTCCATTCAGCTAGCAATGCGCAGATCAATTCCCCCGGTCCCTGACCACCCTGCATACGTTCCTTTCTCACGCGCACGGAGGAACGCGAATCTCCCTCTTGCCGACCTTCGAACCAAGTAGCCATTTTTCCCGGACCCAGGTGTTGACCCCCGTTGCGGTCAAAGGCGTAGGTCCCAAGGGCGTCAGCTCGTAATCTTATCTCCGCTCCGCCTGAGACGGGCCAACCCGGACCAACAAATCGCGCTCGCAGTCGATGCTGGGATACATCTATGAATAGTTCTCCCGCGGCGGCTGATAGCTTTGATTTGTTTTCCCGAAAAATGTGGGGTGTCCTAAAGATGACTCGGTAAACAGCACGCCGAATAGTCTCCAATTGAGTTCCGCTGTATTCAAAATCGACCATTAACGCCCGATCGATTTTAGGCGAAGAACGCGGGAGAGAACCACTACCCAAGACGTGCACCGCGCCGGCCCAATTCGGGGGCTTTTCAGATGGCGTAGGATCGTCGAGCAAAATCGGCCGTTTTTCCTCAACCGTCGGTTGATCGTTGCATCCGAGAAACAAGGCGAACGAGAAAATCGTCGCGAATAAAATACCTTCGCCACAACCCATGGATTACTTTTCGATCGGTTCTCGTGGTTTAAGACCCTTTGTGAGCGCGATTAAGCTCGGGTCGTTCTGCAGGGCTGTATGCAGTAGTTTTTCCAACTCGTTTCTACCCTGAAGCGGCATCGCCCCTGGTGATAACCTTTCTAGAGCGTTGTCCACCAATATTTCGATCGCTCTATCCCTATCGATCTCGCCGCTTTTAAGTTGATCCACAACCGTCTGGATCGTATCGAACGAGGCGCCGCCCGGTCGTTTTATTTCTTCCGCGGCATTCGATGCGTCCATGACCTCTTGGAAGGTTTTGGAGCTTTTTTCAATACCGTTGACCTCTGAAACCTGTTCGGCGGGTTGCGAAAAAGGCGTGCTTTCGGGAGGTTTAATCGGGGTGTTCATGGTAAAAAAATCGCGAATCAACCAGGACAATACCACAAAGAACGTTCGATCTCTAAGACTCGATCACTTCTGTAATAGATATCGGCTAACATGAGCGCAGGTTGCCTCAAAAGTAGCTCGCGAGATCCGTTGTTATCGAAATCCTCACAAATCGAGAGGAATTACGGGAAGTTTTCGCTGTTTTCGCCCCCCGATGTGGGAGCTACCGCCTCGTTCAATAGTCGAATTTTATGGCATACGCGGTAAGAACGGAATTAACGTGTCGCCGGGTTGTGGTCTGTCGCGAAGCGTCGTAAGCGTAGCCCAATCCGAAGAAGGAGCGAAGAATCAGATAACGAAAGAGCGAGCGCGCCGGGTGATTCTATCTTGGCTGTATTGATCGCGCTGATAACAGGGCGTCGTTGTAGTAAGGAATACATACGGAGAATCAGCGATCATAGGTCTGTTATGGCTACGCGCGGTTTTGGTTTGTTTTCGAAATCAACCCTGTATTTGACGAAACTATTCTGGCTACTTTAATCACGATTTAACCCTTTTAATGATAGGATACTAGGAGGAGGCTTGCGCGAGCGTATCAAACGAGTGAGCCAAACGATCGCGACGCGCTCTCCGGAAAAACTTCTGGTGGGCAGCTTCGCGTTGGTGATCGGTATCGGGACGATTCTACTGGCGCTCCCTGTATCCCAACACGGATCGGTCGGCTTTTTAGACGCTCTTTTTACCGCGACCTCCGCGGTCTGCGTTACCGGACTGACCGTCGTCGATACAAACACGGCTTATACAACCTTCGGGCAGGTTATGATTATTATCCTGATTCAAGCCGGGGGAGTCGGCGTGATGGCTTTCGCCGCGATTGCCTTATACCTATTAGGTCGGCGGTTGTCGCTTAGCGTCCGAGCGGCGCTGAATAGCGCGATGTTCCAAAAAGAGATCGCGAGTGAGTTCGCGAGTATCTTCTGGCGCATTCTCCGCTTCGTTTTGATAATTGAAACGATCGGCGCGATCTTGCTTTTTTTCGGTATGCTGACGCAGGAAGGAGCCGCACGAGCGGCCTATTCGGCCCTGTTTCACTCGATTTCGGCCTTCTGTAACGCCGGTTTTTCGCTCTATTCGGATAGCCTTGTCGGCTTGCGCGACAATCCTTTGGTGATCGTGACGATCACGTTACTTATCGTGCTCGGCGGTATTGGACATCCCGTGGCCGTCGACTTTTGGAGGATCATCGGGACGCCGAAAAGCGACGCGGCTGCCGGACCGAAACGACTGACTCTAAACTCTTCGATCGCGCTGTCGACTAGCGTGGGACTCATCCTCGGCGGATTCGTTTTGTTGCTCGCTTTCGGGCTCACGCCGCACGAGCACTCGTGGTCAACTCGGCTGTTTGCCGCGTTCTTTCAGTCCGTAACCGCGAGGACCGCGGGGTTTAATACGGTGAATGTCGGCTCTTTACCCTTGGCTTCGCTTATGGCTCTCGTATTTCTGATGTTTATCGGCGGCTCGCCTGGATCGTGCGCGGGTGGTATAAAGACGACGACCTTTGCCTTATGGGTCGCCAGGTTGTTAAGCCTATTACGCGGCGAGAAGTGGGCAAGGATCTTCGGTCGCCATATTCCCGGAGAGATCTCCCGGCGTGCCTCGATGATGATTGGGCTCGCGGTGCTGTGGAACCTGTTCGGTCTGCTGTTCTTGCTCGCAACCGAACGAGAGACCCCAGGTGTCGGCATGCACGACGTGCTTTTCGAGCAGATCTCCGCCTTCGGCACGGTCGGGCTATCCACCGGACTAACGCCCAAGCTTACAGGCGCCGGAAAGCTATGGATTATTACGACGATGTTCGTAGGAAGGCTCGGGCCTCTTACGATGGCGTCATGGGCATTTTCCCGCAAGACGCCGGGAGTCCGTTACCCCGAGGGAAGGATTATGATCGGATGAAGAGGATCGGCAGGCAGATATGTGTCATCGGGCTCGGCCATTTCGGCGCGGGCCTGGCGCGCTCGCTCGCGCCGCGCTGCGACGTGCTCGCCATCGACAATAACATTTCACGCGTTAACGCCATCTCGGAAGAGGTCCAACGCGCGCTCTGTTTGGACGCGCGGGATTTCGAGGCGCTGTCGTCGGTGGTCTCCTCGGAATTTGATGAGGCCGTCGTCAGTATCGGCGAGAGCCTGGAAGCGAGCATTCTTTGCGCGTTGCACTTAAAACGCATCGGCGTGCGCGTGATTCGCGCTAAGGCTGACAGCGCGGACCACGCCGAGATTCTCAGGTCCATCGGAGTGCAGCACATCGTCTTCCCGGAGCAGGAGAGCGCTGAACGACTCGCTCTTCATATGCTTACCCCCAATCTCTTGGATTTCATCCCGCTAGCCAAGGACTACCGCGTGATGAATCTCGCCGCCCCCGCGGCGTTTTACGGCAAATCGCTGGTCAGCCTGCAAATACGCAACCGTTTCGGCTTGTTTGTAATAGCGATTAAGAAGAGCGACGCCGCCGCTTTTTTATTTCTTCCCGGACCCGAGTACGTCATCGAGCCGAAGGACGTTCTCGTGATGATCGGTAGAGAGCGGGATATTCTGCAACTTCGCGAGCTACCGGTGAGCGCGGATTAGACAAGTTATTGGATTGACCTCGCAGTTGGGCATCTATTCCCCTGTATTGCATCCGTAATGTTATCGAAATGAGCCGCGCGACACGCGATCTGTCGGGCAAAACCGTTTGCTCGTGGCAGGGTAACACGGGTCCGCCGGAGCCGAACCGGGCCGGCATGAGGCGAGGAAATTGATGCTTTTAGGGCGATGCCGCTGTATGCCGTAAACGATTTGTATTGAAAAGGATTGTATCCGCGCGCGTGACAAATTATTCTATCGTTTATGACCAGCTATTATCATCGTTATTGTATAACGCTAAGCGCGGCGTTCCTAGCTCTTTTCATTTCCTGTAAGGAGGAAGAACCGGCGCCCTTTTTCTGCAATTCCTGCGGAAATGATAGTGGAACGGACGAATCGGATCCGTGTAATGACGGAGTGAAGCGAGGGTACGAAACCGATATCGATTGTGGTGGGCGCGAGTGTGAGCCGTGCGCCGTGGGTGATAGATGCCTGGTAAATGACGACTGTGTAACGAAAACCTGCATCGGGAACTTGTGCGAAGAACCGGCTTGTGATGATTTTATCAAAAATAGCAGCGAAACCGATGTCGATTGCGGAAGTATTTGCCGTCCCTGTATCGACGGCAGCGCGTGTCAGAGCGATTCGGATTGCCTTGGGGGAACGTGCCAAGGTTCCATATGCTCGGGAGCGAACTCCGTCGAAGTTGAGTTCCCGTCAGCCGCTTCCGAATTGGATGGCCTTCACGTGCATAGTAACGGCGGATGGTTTATCGCGGGCGGCACCTATTACGAGGAGGCTTTCACGCTGGACGGCTTATCCTCGGTAGCCGGAATGAAGTTAAGCTTTGATATCAGAGATGAGACCGATATTTCAGGACAGGGAAAAAGCCTAATGATCTGGCTCGTTACCGTTAACGATAAAGAGGTAGCGAAGCTGCCCTATCGGGTTGGAGATAAAGCGGGCGTTGTGTCGCTCAACTACTCCTTGACTTTCGAAGAAATCGCCAGCGACGAGGATAAGACATTCCGCGTCCGGCTCGAGCAAGAAGAGGACTATTGCGAAGACCACGACGTGTGCGGATCATATCAATTTGTAATTCCGGGGAAGCTGGTTTTTTACGGAAAGCAATGAACATCTACCTCGTTATGTGTCGCAAAAGCGAGCGAGCTTTTTCAACCGCGGATGACTTCTTAGTTCCGAAGGCTGTGTAGCGGTGCCGGGATTTGGCCGCCTTGGCGGATGAAGTCGCTGTTTTCTCCGGTACCGCGAATCGCCATAACCGGGCCGCCGCCGAAAAGACCTCCAAAAGCCACCTCGTCGCCCGCTTTCTTTCCGGGAACCGGAATCAGTCGAGCCGCCGTGGTTTTGTTGTTGAAAACGCCGATGGCGAGCTCGTCCGCGATGATGCCGCTCAGCGTCTCGGCGGGCGTATCTCCCGGTAAAAGCACCATGTCGATTCCCACGCTACAAACGCTCGTCATCGCCTCTAGCTTCTCCAGGCTGAGCGCCTTTTCACGCGCCGCGCGGGCCAGGTGCGCGTCCTCGGATACGGGAACAAACGCGCCGCTCAATCCGCCGACGGAGCTACTGGCAAACAAGCCTCCTTTTTTTACCGCGTCATTGAGTAACGCCAATGCCGCCGTGCTTCCGGGCCCGCCCACCGAGCTTATCCCCATCGCTTGTAGAATTTCGCCCACGCTATCGCCCACTTCCGGAGTCGGCGCTAACGAGAGGTCTACAATTCCAAACGGCACCCGCAGTTTTAAAGCGACCTCGCGGCCGATGAGCTCTCCCACGCGGGTAACGCGAAACGCGGTCAGCTTGATCTGTTCGGCGATCTCGTGAAGCGACGCCGGCCCGCCGGATAGCAGTCTCTGAAGCGCCGACTTGACCACGCCAGGCCCGCTGACCCCGATGTTAATTACTGCATCGCCTTGCCCCGTTCCCAAATAAGCGCCCGCCATGAAGGGATTGTCCGGCGGAATGTTGGCGAACACGACCAGCTTCGCGCAGCCGAAGCCGTTTTGATCCGCTGTCCGTTCGGCTATGGCCCTAAGCACACGACCGGCTTCGCCCACCGCGTTCATGTTAATTCCAGCTTTGCTGGACGCGAGGTTGAGCGATGCGCATACGCGTCGAGTCGCCTGCATCACCTCCGGCAGCGCTCGGATCAGAACTTTTTGCCCCGGGGTTTCCCCGCGCTCGACCAGCGCGGTAAATCCGCCGGCGAAATCGACGGCAACCTTCTCAACCGCGGTGTCGACCGCTCGAGCGAGATCGATCGCCGCGGGCATAGCGTGACCTTCAAGCAGCAGGCTCAGCGGCGACAGCGCCAGCCGTTTATTTACCACGGGCACCTGATATTTCGCGCCTATCTCGTCGCACACCTCGACCAAACGGGCGGCGCGACTCGTGATCTTGTGCCGAACCTTGCGGCACACCAAGTCGATGTTGGGTCCCGCGCAATCGTTGATGTCGATACCCATTGTTACCGCGCGCACATCCAAATGCTCGCTTTGTAACATTCTTACGGTTGATAGAATCTCGTCGGTTCTCAGCATAACAAACTCATAACAGGTCTAGGTCGCGCGGCCGAAACGCAACTCGTTGGTGGCAATAAAAACGTTTTCGTGTTGCATATGAGCGGTAAATTGCAGCTCCCGACCGCTCTCCTCGAGATCCGCCTGCAACATGCTCAGATCGAGCTCATTCGGCACCGATACCTGGCAGATAACTAAAAATTCGCCCTCGGTGGTCTGACAGCGCAGGTCGTCGATGTTGATCTGCTTGGATGCGAGATAACTCGTTAGCGCGTGTAGAATACCCGGTCTATCCGGGCCGATCAGGGTGATGACAAATGTTTGGGTTTCCATCGGTTCTATTGAGGCCGGTTGTCGCTCGGTTACGAAGAGATCAAACTCCGAGCGAACGCGCTCGCCGAGCTTGTCGCGTATATCCTTCGGATCGACCGCTGCTCGCGTCGCGCAAAGGATCATCATCGCGAAATAGTCGCCTAAAACGCTTTGCGTGGCGCTTAAAATGTTGCCGCCCAACTCGAACAAAGCCGCGCTGATCTCCGCGATGATTCCGGAACGGTCACGCGCCACCACGGAAAGTATGTATTCGGGCATTGGTTCCTCTCTTTGCGTGCCCGGTTCGGTTACCGGTTTCCCATATTTGTCACCAAAGCGACGGCCGATGCAAGTAACCAGACTGCAGGGCGACGTAGCCCAAGTAAGGCGATCGGGTGAAATTGAAGAGAAGGTGCGACGAGTTCCTTGAAGATAGATGGATGATTAGGATTCGTTCGGATCGATCGCGCCGGGGGCGAGAAATCGAGGTGACCGGCAAGGCGGTCGTCAATTATCTGGTCGAAACCGCCGTTGACTTGAGCGTGCGCTTAATTTCACAATCAGACGTCGACGATACCGACAGCTACGGACCCGAAAACATCTGGCTCGCCAATCCCGAGCCGGGTACCTATACCGTAATGGTTGAGCATTGGGGTGGCGGAAGCGCCGAATCCGACGGCGAGGTGATTTTTAACGTGGCCGGACAGGTTGTGGTCGCGAAAATGAACAACCTCGCGCCGCAATCCGTTTGGACGGCGGGTACCATAACCTGGCCGGAAGGTCTGGTAGAGATTAGTAGTGAAATCTATGACTGTTCGGCCACGTGGTCGAGTGGCTGCGTCGCCGATATTCCATAACGGCTTCTATTGACCTTACCGTTGCAAAAATTCGGTCGGCGTAAAGCGCTTCGTTGGCGAAAAACAGCGCGAACTAAGGGCGTGCTCGCTTTTTTTGAACCTCACTTAGGGGGCGCTAAGCCACGGTCCAAAAAGAGTTCCGCGCGCCCCTATTTTATCGTTTTGTGAAGAGTTGAGTTATATATGCGACGCCGGACGCCTGATCCCCGAGAGCTCATGAACGACCGACAGAACGACGCCAAAAGCCGTTCGCTCTTCTCCATCGTATTCATGCCGACGCTGAGGTGTAACTGCACCTGCTCGCACTGTTTCGAGAAACTAACGGCGGTGTCGATGGATGATTCGCTCTACGAAAAAGTATTCGAGGCTCTGCGCGCGATCGCGAACGAGGTCGCGTGCGATACCCTGCGGATCTACTGGCAGGGGGGCGAGGTGCTGAGTATGAGCCCCGAAAGCGTGCGCAACGCGCTTTACGAGGAGCAACGCGTGTTCGCCGGAAGCGGTGTCAAAACCGAGCGGCATTTACAGACCAACCTCATGCCGTACGAGTCGCGGAGATGGCGCGATATCGTGCGGTTATTCGATGTAAATACGGTCAGCAGCTCCCTTGATTTTCCCAACCTTTACCGAAAGACGGCGGGCATCGGGCCGGAACAGTACAACGCGGTATGGCTAAAAAAAAAGGCGGAGGTCGAGGCGGACGGTTTTGCCGTCAGCGTGATTTCGCTGATAAACCGAGGGACGCTCGAAATCGGCGCCCGTAGGTTTTATGACTTTTACGAGCGCGAGGCCCGGGTTAAAAACCTTCAAATAAACCTTCCCTTTCCAGGCTACAACGTCGAGCCCCGCCCCTTGGACCGCGATGCGCTGACGCGTTTTGTCATCGAGCTATATCGAATCTGGATCGAGCGCGGGCGCAGCCTCAATCTTAGCCCATTCAAGGCGCTCGAAGAGCGTATTCTCGATCGTCCGACCCCCATACTGTGCGGCTTTTCCTATTCCTGCGCGAAGAGCTTGATCGCCGTGGGACCGCGAGGCGAAGTAGGGCAATGTGATTGTTGGGTCTGCACCTTTCCCGAGCACAATTACGGGTCGCTCTTCACTCATTCCGCGCGCGAGCTTTTAGAGGCCCAAAGCCGCCGCGCCTTCGTCGATCGCGCGTTGCTGCTCGCGAGCCAAACCAAGTGCGGCGAGTGCCGTTTCTTTCAGGTCTGTTACGGCGGGTGCCCAATCCGCGCCTTTGCATTGAACGGGAATATGCACACACCTGACTACTATTGCCCCGTTTACTTCGAATTGTTTTCAACTATACTCGATCAAGGCGAGCTTCAGTGGAAAGCGTCTCACGACGCGATTTAGAGAAGTAGTAGAACGAGGTGGCGATGAGCGGGGATAAGAACAAGAAGAAGCGAGAAGTCGATCCCGATGTCATTTCCAGACGGGAGCTGTTACAGAGGATAGGTAAGTTCTCGGCGCTTGCGGCGGGTGTGCTCGCGGCGCCGACGAACGCGTTGATGGGCGGATGTACCGGTGGTAAATCGGACGCAGAAGAAGGGGGCTCTACGATTAGCTGGCAAGAGGGTCAGGGCACTAGCAGCACTAAAGCGCTGCCGATAGGATGGGGAGATACCTATAAAAACGTGCGCCTAGAGGGCGAGGATATCTGCTATTTCAAATTCCGAGATTCGGACGGAACGGGTGAGATTCGCATTTCGGGGTACGACGGAGGTCCGCTTATGTGCACTGTTGGCCCGCAGGATAGTGGAGGCGATCTCTATACTTTCGACACGGACCGCGCCGAGGTGAGCGAGCCATTCGCCATCAGCTCCGGCGATTTGATCTTATTTTCCGCTGTATTGGGCGAGGACTATCCGGTTGAATTCACCTTTACCCTGCAACGCGCGAACGCGAGTGACGACGGCGGCACCGACGCCGGTTATGACGGCGGTACGCGGTGGAACGACAGCTCGGTTGAGTGGAGTAACGCGCCGTCCTGGTCCGATTGGTACGACTCGCCGTGGAGTGATTACTCCGACTACTCCGATTATAGCGATTACTGGGGCAACTGGATGGAGTCGTGGTAGAGACGATTGTTTTCGTCAACGCCTTTCGGTCGTTTTCGCTTGCTGCCGGATGCTCGTTTGAATCGCTTATGGGCGGATTCGCCGTAACCTTTCAGGAAGGTACTGCTGTTTGGCTACGACGGCGGCCGATTCATCCCGTAAAACCGGCTTTCGTCCTCGGGCCGGCTTGTCAGGTACAGCAAGTACCATCCTCGCCGGCCCTTCGGGCGCGCTCG
>JAFGIB010000289.1 GCA_016929805.1 Deltaproteobacteria bacterium
CCCGACCTGACCACGCTGTGCGCGTGTGCGTGCTGCGAACCCGAAATCCGTCCCGGCGACCGGGGGCCCATCGATGCACAGGGTACGATCAAACCGCTCGCACGGCTCGCGTCCCCCCGACCGGGTTGCGGTCGAAGAGAATGGCGGCGGGCGATAGGGTTGCGCGCCCGTATTCTCAGCGTCGACATTCCGTTGCTCGCCCTCGCTCGCGCCCACCGACTGGATGGCGGTCGTAGGAAATGGCGGGGCGGGGCGATAGGTTCGCACGCTAATCTTCAAACCGAGTCGCTCGCAACGTTCGCGCCGCACGACGCGCCCGCGGAGCGTCTATAGGCGATTTTAGATCTTTACTCTTAATAATGTCTCTCGATCCTGGTAGTATTACTTCGGCCCCATGAAACATCCATTTTTCGCCTTGTTACTCCTCCTGATACTAATCGTAAATATATCCTGCGGGACTTGTGTACCACAAAGAATAACAAGAGTTTCTATTAATAGTATAAAGACTAAACAAAAGAAGGAACTCAAGCACGAAGAAATTGAATATCTAGAAAGCGTTCTAGCAGTCGCTGGAAACATCGATAAACCTCCCGATTATAGTTGGTCACATAAGTTTGATATAGTTTCTGAAAAATGCGGCGGGAGATGGCTATATAATAAAGAAGGATATTTCTCAAAATTGAATTATTTTATGAAACCTAGTTACAGGATTTTAGAACCAACAGAGTTTAATCGTAAACTTCTAGATCTAGATATGGAGTGAGTCTACAAAGGTGGACATCCAGTAATAACCTCCAGAAATCTTCCTATCGAAGCATATTGCGATTTTCAGCAACCATTCGAACGATTTACCGATACACAGGTATGGTCGTTCCGATCGCACCGCCCCCACCGACCGGAGTGCGGTCATTGAGAGTGGCGGGACTAGGCGACGGGTTTGCACTCGCATGCTCGAACCTGCCGATCGGTCGGCTAGCAATGCCCGGACGTAGTCGGGCGCCTACCTACCGTCGCCTTTCCGTTTTCATCCCAGACACACAATTCTACTCTTCCGGCATCCTTAAAGATTTTATAGTGATTAATTACTGGGCCGGCGGCTTGCATCATCATTGTGTATGCACCCAGGAGGCTTGTGTACACATATCCGAAGCGTCGAAGTCTAACCAGAGTTCGAGGCCTCCGCCGGCTACTCCGTCGAGTTTGTAGAAGGGGTATTGCAGCCGCTTAACTTCGGAGTAGCCCTTCCGATCCTGCGTCCTTGCGGACAGAAGCTCGCATCCCCATACGGGGTCGCCGAGCGCTACGCGGACTTGACTCCGTGACATACCGACTATTAAGCGCACGTCCGGAAGGTCGCGCACGGGCGGAGGACCTTCGCTGGGCAATGCTAGCCGAATGCCGAGTTCGACCTCATCCTGCCACTGACACCAACTTTCCATCGAGATGCTGCCCTCCTTCGCGCAGAGCTGCGAGATCCATGCGAGGACGGCGCCCAGCTCTCGCAATAGACTCTCTTGGCTCGCTGGCTGCCGAACTCCGTGGGTCGGCGTCTCGCACACGCGCGACGGTCGTGGTCCCTCCAGAAGCTCTATGCTCTCGACGATGCCCGTGCCCAACCAGCCCAGACTCTCGCGACGTTCGAGCGCGGCGCTTGGGACGGTGATTCGATATCGAGCCCGAACGTTGCGCCAAGGTGATGACGCCGGCAGCGTTCCTTCGTGAGACAGGGTAAGCGACGCGCCCTGGTGCTCGCTCGGATCAGTGACACGCAACTTCACCTCGTCGTACCAGGCGGAAGTTCCCTCAGATTCCGTCCCTTCGTTCCAGGCTCCCTCGGCCTGGGCAATGTACCTCATCACAATCACAGTCAGTTGGATGCGCGCACCGTGCTCGAGTCGTTCGAGGTAGGCTCGCTCCTCTGCGCTCAGCTTCTCCTCAAAGGTCAACGCCAACCAGGGCGGTCGTCCGCCGAGCGCGCGGGTTACGGCCTGCGTGTCGATTGCCGACGCGGACCGAACACCCGCCGATTTCGGCTTCATTGCCTGCGGTGCCTGCGCAGGGCTGCATCCGATCAGAATGGGTACCGACCACGTTGCGAGAAGGGCAAGACCAGGACAGAACACGGCGAATCGATCGTTTTTGAGGATCTTCATGTCAACTGTTTATACAACAAAAAGCGATGCATCTCATCAAACGATCACATTCTGGGGATGTGACAGAACGTTGTAACGCCGCAGGTGCTCGATGCGGCGCAGTCAGCTCTGGGCGTTACGCAGTTCTGACTACGGACATCCCGGCGAATGCCTCGTGTTTTCGCAGATCGCGAAAACAAAACCCGATAGTCGTAAACGAGTACCGGACCTGTGCTAAATCGTCCACGGCGCCCGCTTCGCCACTCCTCTTATATCGCCTAGGAGTTTGAGAATCGCCGCTTTTCGGAGGCGAGCGACGCGCCTAATAGCTCGCTCATTAGAGAGACGCGCTCCGGGGCGAGCGACGCAATTCAATCTTAATGCTGATAGGCTTTAGGGCCGCCGCGTTCCGGGGCGAGCGACGCATCACTCATTGATTATTTTGGGAGACGCGGTCCGGGGCAATCTCGGACCATGCGCCACTAAAGTCTGGTTGATGGCTCTAGGAGCCGCTCCCGGGGCGAGCGACGATCATACAGTGCGGATTGCGGGCTTGGAGAATGGCGGCGGGGAGGAGCAAAGACTCGAGCTCATAATCAAGCCGTTTGATCAAAGCGGATCGCGAACTACGGATTGCGGGCTTGGAGAATGGCGGATCTGGGCGACAGGTTTGTACGCTCGTATTCAAACCGGCCGCTCGCTAGCGTTCGCGCCCCACGCCGACGAATTGCGGTCTTGGAGAATGGCGGCGGAGAGCGAATCGGAAACGCGTGCGCTTCGACATTATTGCGGTCTTGGAGAATGGCGGCGGGGAACGCTTCGAAAAAAACGCGCACTTCTATTCAGCCCGATCGGATTGCGATCGTAGAGAATGGCGGCGGCAAGTAAATCGCAAATACGCACTAGCCATGAGTCGACCTTCGTTTTGAAGCTATCGGGAAGATCGGTATGATGATGCTTATTTCGCGGATATTTCGGATTAAATCGCGAATATGCGACCGATTTCTCCTGAATGATCGTAGTCGCACCATGAGTAGAAACGTTTATCCTCGCAACCTATTTTTCAAAGTCTATTGCTGATCATTGCGCTCCGACGTTGATCCTGCCCCCCGTATCTTCCGCGTACTCCGTGAGGGCCACCGGGTAACGGGGTACCGGGTGCCATGCCACCAATCTGTATTTTCTGTTTTCAGCATAAAATGGAAATGATATTGTGGCAGATAAGGTTTAAGTGGGTAGGGTAAAAAAGGCGTGTATTTTTCATGCCCCTTATAAGATCGCTGAACATGCATCTACCGAGCCATCTCTTAGGTTCTACGCCATCGGGCGAGCAAAGCCCGATGGTGGTTTTCGCTTCTCTGGTATCGTCAGCTATCGAGCGAGGAAAGACGGCCGACATTCATGGCGTGGTCGCTTTGTTGCAAGAGAGGGTCGCGATGCAAGAACACATTGACCTTGAAATCGCGGAACGGCGCGAATGCGCGGCTGTTCTGACGAGCGTGGGAAGGAATTTCTTTACGCTCGGCAAACAGGCGGACGCAGAGGTCGCTATCGCAGAAGCCCACCGTTTGTTGATTGGAGCCCGTGCACCCGACCAGCTCGCCCACTGTCTTGAGCTGCGAGCTCACTTGGCACACGATTCGGGTGACTTGGTGGGGGCGATGAATCTCTTGCGGAGAGCGGAGACGATCAGACGCCAGCAGAACCAGCAGGCGGAATTGCAACGCCTGCTGGAAACGCACGCACGCTATATGATAGACGATGGTGATTTGGAGCACGCGATTGTGCTCGTGGCCGAGCATGCGCGTATTTGCCGTGAGCTTCGCGATCGAGACTCGTTGCTGAAAAACTTGCTGCTTCAGACCGTGCTCCTGATGGAACAAGCCGATTTGCAGGGTGTGCTTGCTGTATTGGACGAGCAGGAACGCCTTCAACAAGAGAACGAAAGGGACGGTTCGCCGCCGCTCGAAGTACGAACGACGGCCTTTTATCTGGTGAACAGGGGTTTGGTCTTGCTTTTACAGCACGAGATTGATACCGCCGAGCCATTAATCGAACGAGCGGCACAAATGCTCTCGGAAGTGAACGATAAGGGCGCACTTGCCAAGGCCATTTCAGTACGAGCCCTAGCCGCCCAACACAGGGGCGATTTAGACTTCGCCTTCCGCCTCAGGAATAAGGCAGTTACTCTGTACCGCGAAGCAGACGATCCTTCCGGACTGGCGAAGGAGCTGGCTCTGCAAGCACATGTTCTCGCAGAAATGGGGCGCAAAGCCGCTAGTGTCGCTTCATTCGAGGAGGCAAATTCATTGGCGCGTCGATATGGACTACGCGGTCTCATGCGCGACTCTTTCTTGGGCGTAGACACACAGATGACAGTCGGGCAACCGAATGTGCCAATATCAAACGGAGCGCTTCGATTGGGCGATGGGCACCAATCAGATAGTTCGACCTGCATCGAGCACCCGAAAAGGGCTCCTCTCTGGAAACGCTTCGTCCTCAAGTTGCGCAGTCGGAGAACAAGTTAATGCGCAAGGTGGATCGTGACATTTTTGTCGGCAATAGCTTGGGACCATCCTAATGATGCCGACCTCGCACTCAACTCCCTGGCGGCCGCCGGAATGGCGGCGTGCCCATATCTTCATTAGCAGCACCTTCAATGACATGCACGCCGAACGGGATTACTTGGTAAAACGCGTATTCCCGCAGCTTCAGGACTGGTGCGAGCGACGACGAATCAGGGTCATCGATGTCGACTTGCGATGGGGCGTGACCGAGGATGACGCCATTCGCAACAAGAATGCGGTCTCCGTCTGCCTTCGTCGCGTCGATCAATGCCGGCCGTACTTTCTCTGCTTTCTGGGGCAGCGTTACGGATGGGTTCCCCGCCCCGAGGACATCTCAGCGAAGACCTTTGCCGAGTTCGAGGGCCTGCGCGACATCGTGAATGAGGGATGCTCGATCACAGAAATCGAAGTACTGCACGCCGTGGTTCGTCCTTTCGGTTCCAGCGTCAGTCGAGATGTGCAGAGTCATGCATTTTTCTACATTCGGAATCCGTCGTACTTGGAAGTACTCCCTCACAATCCAGCATATGTTAGGAAAATCTTCACCGATGAGGCGAATCCGGACAGCGAACATCGATCAGATCACATCGCACGGCAACGCAAGCTGAAGGACGCTGTCGTCGCAACCGGGCAGGCGGTCCGCACATACACCTGCTCCTGGAGCGCGACTTCTACGTCGCCCGAAAACAAGGTCCCTTTGCGCTGCCCTTCCTTGTCACCGTCGGATCTGAAACGCTGGCAGGGGCTGTGGCAAGATTCGGCCGGCGTGACTGTGTCGGGTTGTGACGTCGGGGAATCGCCGGAGCAGGAAGCTGTGGCGAAGTCGTTCAATACTCAAGTGAGCAAAGGACGACTGACGAATTTTCGAGTAGGCGAAAAGGCGTTCGATATTGTACTCCTCAACGATCTTAAGGACGCCATCGCGCGGAATTTTCCCGACAACGCCGAAATCGATGACCTAACCGACTTTGATAAGGAGATGATTCAGCAGGAGCAGTTCTTGTTCGTGAACTGTGAGGGATTCGTTGAACGGCCGAGGGACTTCGACGCACTCGACACCTACGCCGGCGATGACTCCAGACACACTTTTGTGTTGAGCGCACCTTCAGGTATGGGCAAATCCATGCTGCTCGCGAACTGGGGGGATCGCCTTCGCTCGCGCTTGAGCACCGATCCGACCGCTTCAGTCCATTGCCGGTTTGTGGGTGCCAGCGATGAATCCGTCACGGCCTACGGTTTGTTGAAATCCCTTTCGGAAGAGTTCCATCGGCGCGGCAAGCTTGAAGGCGAAATCCCGTTTGAACCAGCTGAGCTGCGCAGAGCATGGCCGGCTATTCTTGCCGACGCAGGCCGGACTGGGCCCACTGTTTTAGTAGTAGACGGGCTGGACCACCTAGAAGGCGGCCTCCGGGATCTCAGTTGGATTCCCAATCAGTTACCGAGGGGGGTAAAGCTCGTTGTGAGCGTCAAGCGCGAGCACCCCTTTGATAGTTATCTGCAATCTCAACTGGAAGCACGCAGGTATTCCCTTGAGCCATTCACCAAGATTGAACACCGACGCTCGCTAGTGAGAGCGTACCTTGGCCAGTACCTCAAAGAATTGGACGAGTATCACGTCGATGCACTGGTCCGCACTGATGGGGCCGCAGTCCCTTTGTTCTTAAAGGTCGTGCTCTCCGAGCTGCGGATGACGACGTACACCAATCTGAGCGCCAAGATAGAGAGCGAGTTCGGTGCCACACCGGAAAGCGCCTTTGATGCACTACTAGCACGACTTGAAACCGATCAGGCCCTAACAGATGGGAGCTTCACCACTGGTGTAGTGTTGCTCCTCGGAGCGCTCGCGCACACGCGAAAAGGCCTTGCAAGAGACGAACTGGTAGCGTTGCTCCGTGACGCGGCTGAGCTCAAGGACTGCAAGGAGCGAAATATAGCGGATTTCGTCCATGTTGTACTTCGGCACCTTCAACCTTTTTTGTGTCGCCGTGACGGCCGCTACGACCTGTTCCACGAAAGCTTTAGGGCTGCCGTAGTGGCGCGGTACGTCACGACCGATCATCAGCACATTGTTGCCGGAAAGAGATCCAAGCAAGATTGGCACCGACTGCTGGCGAACTACTTTGAGGGTCTACCGTTCTGGAATCGAACCGAAACGCCCGAGCCAACAAAGGTCCCCAATCGGCGTCGAGTGGAGGAACTACCCTATCATCTTACTCTGGCGGGCGATCAAACCCGATTGGAGAGGACACTAAGTGATCTCGAGTTCATCGAAGCCAAGTGCGTTACGGGTTTGGTATGGGACTTGGTCGAAGACTACGACCGTGCGCTGGCAGCGTTTCCAGAGCAAATGACCGCCCAGTCAGCGGGGCACACTTGCATTCTCCTCGACTTCGCGGATTTCGTAAGGAGTCGCAGCAATATGTTTGCGCGATGGCCGGCTCTAGTCTTTCAGGAAGCGGCAAATTGCGAGGTACGAACACCACCGAAGCAAATCGCCGTACGCCGCCAACTCAGCGGACTCGAGACACGACCCTGGCTCCGGCATATTAATATGCGCTCGAGGCAGTCGAGGATCACGGTGTTGAGCGGCCATAATATGACCGTTGTGGCGGTCGCATTCGATCCCGGGGGCAGTCGAATTGTGTCCTGCGGACATGACTGTTCACTGCGGGTTTGGAACCTACGCACGGGGGAGCCCGTCCACGTGTTTGAGAATGCTATAACAAACGCACGCTGTATGAGGCTCTTGCCAGGGACCACCCGAGCCGCGATCGGAACAGAGAACGAGGGCGTGGTGATATGGGACTACAAGACGGGCGAGCGGATCCGCGATCTAGAAGGGCCGGAAGGTGGCTCTACAGCGTTATCGGCGAGTGCCGATGGCACTTGGCTTGCCGTTGCCAGCACAACGAAAGTCGGCGCAGGTTCGGGTTCGTACTCGCATACGATCGTGCGGAGCGATGTTCTAACTGGAGTCCGTTCTACCATTGTCGAGTGCACGGATTTCATCTCTGCAGTTGCGTTGACAAAAGATGGACGGTTTCTGCTCAGTGGTAACAACAACGGTTCGCTAACGCTCTGGCGTCCTGGCGAACGGGCACCTTTGCGTCATGTTAAAGCGCACAAGACGGGAATTATGCCGGGAATCAGCGATCTAGCAGTTGCCAACGACGGGAACTGGGTAGTGACCGTGAGCTGGGACGGCTATTTGAAGGTGTGGGAGCTTCCGAAGTTACGCTGCCGGTTCGTCGCTGCCGCTGGAGCTCCCATTCAATCGGTTACCATCTCGCCCGATGACCGGATCATCGTAACCGGATGCCTCGACGGTTTGGTAGTTATCTGGAATCCCGAAACGGGCGAATCGCTAGGTACTCTAGAGGGGCATGACCGGGAGGTGTGGTGCGTTGCTGTCGCGTCCGACAACCACCACATTGCCTCGGGAGACCTCGGTGGGACGATACGAGTAGTGGACTGGCAAAGAGAATGCGGCTATCAGGGAAAGCTGCGCCACGCTATCGTGAATTCAGAGATCGGCGGCAAGCGAATGGGGAGCTTCAGACCCCGCCTTACTGAGCAGTTAATCCACTCCATGGCAAAGGTGAGACGTCACGATTCCTCCGTGAGTCATGCCGCTCTTTGCAGTGATGGCCAGCACGCCGTTACTTCGAGTTTCGATGGGACGCTTCGCATTTGGAACCTTCGCGACGGTAGGAACGTCCACATATTGGAGGGGCACCGCGAACCGGTATTTACGTTCGCATTATCTCCCAACGGACGTCTCATTGCCAGCGGTGGTCGCGATTCTACCCTACGGCTCTGGGATTTGGCTTCAGGTGCTGCACTTGGCTTTTGCAACCTGCTAGGCCGGGGCGAGCCACGTCGCCGGAAAAAACCGAAGTCTCTCGCTGACGCACTACTGGCTAACATAAACTCGTCAGGGATCCTAGATGTAGCCTTCGCCTGTGACGGCACGTATCTGCTCACCACAGACACCCACTCATCGGGCATCAGGCTTTGGCGTACTGACACTCTGCAACCGGTTGCGGTTTTGGGTGACGGATCACCCGTGCAAGCGCTTGCGCTCGCTCCTGACGCGCGCCATTGCGCCCTCGCTCAACTAGGCGGCGCAATCACCATATGGGAGCTACCCGCGGCCCGTCTACTTCTCCGCTTGGATGGTTTCGCGGCTAGTTCGAGGCCATTCGGTCAACCTCCAGCGCTGGCCATCACGTCTATCGGCCACGTCGTGTGTGGATGGCACGATGGAACTATCAGGGCATGGGATATTTATAGCGACAAGTCATTTGTCATCGACGATAATAGCACAGCCGGGCACGCCAGGTCCATTGTGGTTTCGGACGACGGCGGTATAGTGGCGGCGTCACGCGGCAAGACAACCGTCGACATTTGGGAAATGGCAACGGGTCAGCGTGTGCGGCGCTTGATATTCGAAGATCCTCATGTCGTGTTCGCCCTCTCGACCGACGGAAAGACCATCGCCTCAGGAGGTTGGAACGAGCCGCTCACACTATGGCAGATCGAAACGGGATTACGAATCGCGCTCCATCCGATCACGCCTTGCTGCCTTACTTCGCGGGAAAACTTCATTGTTGCGGGAAGGCAATCAGGCGACGTCGCGATCATCGAGATCATGGGCTTTCAACCACCGTCGGGGACGGACCTCGGAACATCGGAAGTAGACGATTGACGCAGCCCTGCTGTGTCTACGGACATTGCTGCTGTGTCCACGAACATTGTGGAGTTTCTTGTGCGAAATCCCGGAAAGGTAATTGGATAAGGCCCGAAAAGAAAGAATCCATCGGAACGTAATCGTCGAGAGACACCTACTTACGAAATGCCATCATCGGTTTTGACGTTACGTCATCGAATCCCAACTCAAAATGAAATATCTTTAACGCCGCGACCATCTTCGTTTTTTTTTATACGCAGCCACCTCCTTTCTATTAAAACAAGCATCGCGCGATATCGCTCGGGATTGCGGTCATGGAGAATGGCGGCGGTGAGCGAAAACAATACGAGTCATAATCTAACCGCTGCTTTCCTGGGGCTAGCGACGATCGCACAATCCGGATTGCGGTCACAGAGAACGGCGGCGCGGAGTGGGGGGGCATGCGCGCTCATAATTCATCCGCCGCGTTTCCGGGGCGAGCGACTATCCCACCATTCGGATTGCGGTCATAGAGAATGGCGGCGGAGCGAGGATATTACCCCTCTCAAACCACCCGGCGAGTCGGAGCAATCCGGAAACGGGCGGGATGGTTTGAGACAATTCTTCGATCAAACCACCTGGCGAGTCGTAGCTAACCGGAAACGGGTGGGATGGTTCGGGGTGCTCTATGAATTGGGGAATACCGTTTCCTAATCGGATTGCGGTCTTGGAGAATGGCGGCGGTAGTGAACGGAAAGCAGGCGTATATTCAAGCCGTCCGATCGTAGCGGATCGCCCCGATCCGATTGCGGTCACGGAGAATGGCGGCGATAGAGAGACGCGATCATAGTCGAGCGGTCCATTAGCAAGCGACGACCCCGGTGCCCCTGCCCCTATTTCAATCGAGTAACAGACTGAGAGCCGCGCAATTAGACGGCTCGCAATGATCGACGGGACTCGAAGAGCAGACGGGCTTTCGAGTGAACGTTGGCAGCATAGATCTTATACCACAGACGAACTAATTGGTGAGATCTCTTACAACAATCCCCGCGATGCCGACACCGTTATCCGCAAGTGATTAATGCACCGATCAAAAAGAAAATCGTAAAGAATACGGCCAATTAGACTCAACGCGATCTAAGCGGGCCTTTACAATCGATAAGAAATAGTATCTACTTCTGTTCCTGTTGTTCGCCAGGATTCTACACGTTCATTTCACCGAGGATCTTTCTTTGCGAGACGCTATCTCAATAGGTAAAAAGGAGAAATCGATGACGCGCCTAACTTTTAAATCGTTATCATTTTACTTCGTCGTTTTTGTTCTGGAAATAGGATGTTCTGTCGATCTAGCAGATAGCTATGACAGAGACGATAATGCGAAGGTCAGCTCTTCCTTAATTGAAAAAGAGGATTGCGTTGCAGGGTCAGTCAACGGCAAAGTCGGTATCTGTCACTTAACCGACTCGACTACGAATTCGTACGTCTATATCCGCGTAAGTACTCAGGGATGCATTCGTGGACACACTAAGCACCCAGGGGATTTTGTTACGGACGATCCGAGCTGTATGCCGTGCGTACCAACAACTTGTGCAGCGCAGAACAAGAATTGCGGGACCATTAATGATGGTTGTAGTGGGACGCTAGATTGTGGAGTATGTGCATTTCCCAGAACATGTGGCGGAGGCGGTATACCTAACGTGTGTGGCTGCGATACTACCACTTGCCCTGTCAGTTGGTGGAATGGAGAAGGCAATGCGAATGATTGTATTGGCTCGAATGAGGGTACTCTTATGAACGGAACAACGTTTAAGTCGGGCAAGGTGGGCCAAGCCTTCAGTTTTGATGGGGAAGATGATTATGTAAATATACCTGCCTCGGTGAGTCTCGATATTACAGAAACTATAACCATTAGCGCATGGGTACTTCATAACGGAGAATTCGAAGAGCATTATCCCGGATTCCAGACCATCTTAGCAAAAGGCGATAGCACTTATCGATTGTCTTTATGTAGCCAAGAAAGCCCACAATGGTGGAATTGTAACGGCCATTCGTTTATGTTCGCGCTTAGCCAATGTCCCGACATAGACCTACCAAGCCGTATCGTACCGGAACCGAACCGCTGGTATCACGTCGTGGGCACGTACGACGGCTCTCAAGCCAGAATATATATTGACGGGAATCTCGCCAATAGTATGCTATGTAGCGGGCCGATTCCTATTAATAGTTACGATGTAGGAATAGGCGAGAATACTGAATGGACAGAGCGGCATTGGCCTGGCCAGCTCGATGAAGTTCAAATATATAATCGTGCCCTATCGGCAAAAGAAATCCAAACGATATATTTCGGAGAGTAGAGCACTATAAAACGGCAACGCGTTTCGCAACGGCAATTATGCTAGATATTCCGATCGCTGCGACCCGCGATTTGAATTAGCTATATGCCCGAAAGCAGTTGCTATTGCGCAGCTCGCGCCGCCCCCCCCCAGCGTCCACCGATCGGATTGCGGTCTTAGAATAGAGAATGGCGGTGAGGAAGACCTCGGCTTCGTTGTACTCATTCGGCCATTCCGGCAAAACCAGATTGCGGTCACGGAGAATGGCGGTGGGGAGGTGTACGCGGTCAGATTTGCGTTACCCAATCAAATAGCTCGCTCTGCTTGCACCGCATCCCGCGTCCTCTGACTAAAACGG
>JAFGIB010000290.1 GCA_016929805.1 Deltaproteobacteria bacterium
CGCGCTCGGTTTTACAGGCGAATCGGCCGCCGACTTGTTTGCCCCCCTGAACGCTTACGATTAGATGTGAACCGCCGGAACAGTTCGGATGACCTCGTGTCTAGGGAATGTAAGGTTATCGAGGAGAGCTTGTTTCCCTATTCAAATCGCGTAAATTTTATAATTCGTATATTGGCCGGTCGGCTCGTCTTTGCCACAATTTTGCCGCAGTTATGCCACAGTTTTACTAAGATCTACCTATGTAAGTGTTCTATACCTGCGCATACTCACCGCATCTCGTATCGATCTCGGGAAGTTAGTCGGCACTGATTCGATTCATCTGGATCTCGGTACCGAAGGGTTCGGCTCGACAAACACTCTATCCAATTGAGGAGTTAATCGTGGCGGAAAGTCGTTTATTGATACGAGTCGGATTACTGAGTATCGTCCTATCTGCAATCGCTTGCGACAACGAGAAAAGCGGCACAGAGGAAGCTGCGCAGAGATCTTTTGGGACCGGTGGAGTCGAGAATCTCGATCCAACGTGGGGTGCTGTTACAGTTGTTCCAACAATAGACGCCGGCGTAACCGATACAACTTCGGTTAATTCCGGCGGGTCCGGCTCCGAGAAAGTACCGGACACCGGACCAATAGAACGGCCGCTCGACGCAGGAGACAGCGGTGCGCGAGCGGATGGTGGCGGGATTTCGGGTAGTAGCGGTGCATTCGGCACCGGCGGCACTACGACTACTGGCGGTACCGGCGGCACAACTATTACAAGCGGCCCTGCCCCGTCGATACCTCCTGCTCCCGCGCAATGCCCAACAATCGCTACCGGGACTATCGAGGTATTGGGACAGCAGGTTCAGCTCTGGGCAGGTCCGGCGGGCCAACCAGGTCCAATGGTATTCTATTGGCACGGAACCGGAAGTGTAGCAATGGAAGCGGTCATGGGCTTAGGTCAATTCCTTAATGAAGTCCAGAGCAGCGGTGGAGTGGTTGCTTCCTTTACTACCACGACGGGAAACGGCAGTAACACGGGTAACTCTGTCTGGTTCACCGGCGACTTCGACATGGCGGATATTGTACTTTCATGCGCGGTAGATCAGGGTTTTATCGATACACGCCGGATATTTGCTGCCGGCTGCAGCGCTGGTGGATTGCAGTCCAGTGCAATGGTGTATCAACGTTCGAGCTACCTTGCGGCGTCAATGCCAAACTCTGGCGGTCTCGCGTGGCCTAATATTGCTGTATTCCAGGATCCGTCGCATATACCGGCATTAATGAGCACGCATGGTGCAGAAGGGGTTGACTATTATATTATTGATTTTGCGCTCAGCACGGCGGCCTTAACTACAAACGTCGCGGCCAAGGGTGGTTTTGTGGTCAATTGCGACCACGGTGGAGAGCATTGCGCGCCTCCTGCCGAGGTAGTAAGGGCGCAGATCGAATTTCTCAAAGCCCATCCGTTCGGTTTCGATACCTCACCCTACGCGAGCGGCCTGCCCGCTCATTTCCCCAGCTACTGTCAAATCATTAATTGAACCTTAACGATGCAAAAAAAGGTCGAGCGGAAGCGCGTAAAAAGCGATGAAATAAGGGCGCGTGAAGCTTTTTTTGGACTGCAGCTTAGGCGCTTTACGCGGACGGATTTTTTGCAACGTTAAGGTTTACCCTCCGAGGGTAATGTCGCGTACATGCGATCCCCAACGTTGTTGGGATCGAAGGCTTCTTTGATCTTCCGCTGAAAGTGGAAAGCCAGCGGTTGCGGCGTTCTTCGAAGAGCGTTCCATATCTGTTCGTCGCTTTCTCCAACCTGAAGGTACATCGCCTCTTTTCCAGGCGGAAAACCGTTGGCGACAGCATCGACAATCGCGTCGCGCATGTGTTGCGTCCCGGCCGCCACAGACGCGTTATCCGCCGGATCGTAGGAGACGAACTGCTCCAATCCCATATTTCCGCCGCCCGCGATGCTGCTTCCGTTGCCCATGAGCGCGTCGCCGCCGCACTGCACGAGATTTCCGCCGGCCGCGTCTCGATATAGGCCTTTTATCGCGACCGGAACATATCCTTTAACCCAATCAGGCGTACCGGTTTGCATCCAGCTACCCAAGTAGCCGCCCACCCAGACGAAATTCATGTGTTTATGACCGAGCCTTTGCATATAGGTATTGGTGAACTCCGCCATATCTTTTTCGCAATACCTTTGAACCTTCCATCCGCCCGTCTCTTTAAGAATTTGATCGAGGATCTTGTCCTGTAGCTCAATCTCTCTGATCGACCGTCCGGCCATAATGAACTGAAAGGATATGCGCAGCTCCTCGGTGAGATCTTGTATATCTTTGCGTTTTACCGCCTCTTCGACATCGTTGAGAGTCTTTTCCGGATCGATATAGGTAAGCCACAAGGCCGGTCCCAAGTCAGCGCCCGCCAGCGCGTACTGCCGATGGAAGATGTACCCTATCTCGTTATCGTATATTTTATAATATATATCCGCCCAGGCGTCCCAAGTCGGCGCCGCCAGGGTATACACGCGAAAATTTTCCTGTATCGGCAATCGGTAACCGGGCAGCGTTCCTTTGACTTGGTATTCGGTCGGGCCCGGCCAATGAGCGAGCTTGATCGCGCACTTGGTGTAAACGCCCAGTCCCCCTCGCGAACCCACCCAACCGCGGCAGATACCGCGCACGCTTGGTCCCGGCCCTTCGCCGCAGAACCAACCGTTACCCGAACCGAGCGAGCCGGTGCGAATGATCTCTCCCTCGGGCGTGACCCACTCCATACCGAGCAGGTTATCCGAATTATTCCCCATCCAAAAAGAGCTCGGTCCCATACCCGCGTAGGCGCACGCGCTGGCGACAATCGATGTCGACGCGCCGGCCCCGATGATGTTGATGTTGAGGCCGAGCTTCATGACCTCGGCTTGAAGCTGCGCGCAGATCACGTACGGCTCCACAACCGCGTACCGGTTTCTTTCGTCTATCTCCAAGATCCGGTTCATGCGCCGCAAATCGATTTGCAGGGTCTCCTCGTCCTCTTTCAGGGGAGCCGCCCAGTGATACCACCCGGTGGAAATCGGTTTGGCTTTCACTCGATATTTGTTGCATAGCTTGATGATTCTCTGCACCTCTTCGGTGCAAGCGGGCATGATCACGGCGACCGGACGCGGCATATAATGGCTAAAGTTTGGCCTTACCAGCTCGGCAAGCCATTGAAACGCGTAGCTGTCTAGAAAAGCCGGATCATTTGAGATATGCCTTTCTCCAACGATATCTTCAAGTTCGCGGTACGCTTCTTTGCTAAACGCCATGGTCGGTTCCTTCCTGATTAGAGGGCCTGATAAACGAGCTCGATAATGTCTACAATCTTAATCTTGGTGCCGTTACGCGTCGCCGCGTCGGCGAAGTTCTTTTCGCACCATGGACAGGCGCTTGCGAGCGCGTCCGCGCCCACCGATTTGGCTTCTTCTAACCTCTCGCTCGCCGTCCACATGGAATATTCCGGGTAAGCTTCGCGCACGCCGCCGCCGGCGCCGCAGCACCACGCGGCTTCTCTATTACGTTCCATCTCGACCAGCTCCAAGCCCGGTATCGCCATAAGCACGTCTCGAGGCGGCTGGTACACGCCTTTCGCTCCGTTATAGCGCGGCCTCGGGGGATCGTATACGACCGCCTGGCCGAAGATTTTCTTTTCCTTGCCTTTCCATGCGACATAGGGTTCTCCTTGTCTACCGAGATAACAGGGATCGTGATAGGTCACGCGCATGGGAAGCGCTTTCGTAAAGCTGATTTTTCCTTGCTTGAGTAAACGGTCTATCAGTTCCACCATGTGAATCACCGCGACCGATGATCCCGACTCCGGATAGAGTCGTTTGAAGGTGTGGTAGCAATCGGCGCAGGGTGTGACGACCGTTTCCACGCCCGCGTCCGCCCATATTTTTAGATTACGTTCAGCGGCCGCCTGATAGTCAGCTTTATAACCCATATGATAAGCTCGACCTCCGCAGCAGCTTTCGTCGGCTCCGAGGATAGCGAAATCGACCCCCGCCTTCTTCAGCAGCTCGGCCGCGTTGCGTACCGCCTCTCTGAGGTCGGGGTCGTGCGAGTATTGGCAGCCAGCGTGAAACAGCAGCTTGGATTTATGCTTGGATAAACGCTTCAGATCAAGACCCTCCGCCCAATCTCCGCGCTTGGATTTGGGTTTGTTGAGCATATTACTTAGGCTGCGAAAGCCCTTCATCACCGGTTGGTGTTGAGCGAGCCCATGTCCCTGATCGACCAGCCTAAACCTGAGCTCGTGCAAAGCCTCAATGGGCCACATATCGTAACGGCACATCTTACAGGTCACGTCGCAGTTACCGCACATTTGACACTTAAATACCGATTCCTTTACCGCCTCCGTCACGGTCGAACGGCCGTCCATCAAGGACAGCGCGGTAACCAACCGACCGCCGGCCGAATAAGAATGAAAGTGGTTGTATTCGACACTCGGACAACCCTTGGAAAACCTCCAACTCTTAATTAGATCAAATGGAATCCATTTACAGTACGCGCATCGGGTGCATCTGAGCGCGTCCGCTCGGTAATCTTCTAGAGCCATGGTCGCCACCTTTCTATAACAATCCGATGTTTCGTATTAGAAGCACAGCTTACCCGGGTTCATGACGTTATTGGGATCGAAGATACGCTTGACTTTTCTCAGCGCAGAAGTGCTTTGGGCGTCGCGGCTATACATCATGTCTGCCCAGATCCCGTACGGCCTCGAAAAATAGGCACCCCCGCTCACAAGCGCCTCGCTCGCTTTCGAGAATAGCTGCTTTATATTCGAGACTTCGTTAAAATCCCGGGGATCGTAGGGCAGATTGAACTCGCAATGATGCGCGACGCCCTGATGCTGCGGCTGAATGTAAACGCCGATTTCTGATTCGGGATAGTTATGAATGCGAGCGGTATGGTAAACCGTGTCGATGAATTCACGCGACTTATCCAACGTGGAGAGAAAGAATATCTGCTCACATGCTCCCTTGTAGCTTAGTTTCCAGTAGGGCTCGCGCGACGGCGCCAACAGCAGATCGTAGACCTCATTCGTCGTAGCTCCGTGGATGCCTGAAGCCAGCCTGACCCCGTATGTTTGGGCGAGCTCGACCAAATCCTGTTGCTGCTCGTCAACCCGTTCCTCCGGGAATAACGCCCGACCGCCGATGCCGATGATCAGCAGCCAAGGCGGCAAGCTCTTTGTTAACGCCGCCACCTTATCGGCCTGATGAGCGAGCATATAAGCGAGCTGCGTATTATTGACCAGAATGACCTCATCGCCCAGTCGAACTCTTAGCAGCCGATGCATAAAATCAATAAGCGATTCAGGCGTCGTCGCCGGTACGAAAAACAGTTTGCGCATCGCGGGAATGAGTTCGCAACGAACGGAGGCCCAGGTAACGATACCCATCGACCCTTGAGCGCCCGTGAGCAACCGTACATAATCCGTCGCGCCCGGTCCCTTGGGATCCGAGTGCCTCGCGCCCATGCTCCACTGCGCCTCCAACGAGAGCGGACCGCTACCGGCCTCTCCCGTATACATCATCTCCCCGGTCCCCCAAACGACTCCGCAACTCCGTAAAGGCTCGGTAAAAGAATAGTGATAGCGAGCAATCAGGGTGGGTTGCCGCTCCAATAGGCTTGCTATCACGGATTTATTCGGCCGGGGCATTAAAGGCGTCGTCAGGCGCAAACCCTCCTTGACCAGCTCGGGTTGTAGCCGGCCATAGGTAACGCCGGGCTCGATCCACGTCATGCGATTTCTGCGGTCGATGCGCAGGACGCGGTTCATCCGGCTAAGCTCTACGATCACCGCGCCCGGAGCGCTCGGCACGGTATCGCCGTGAAAATGGGGCGGGCCGGAACTGACCGGTATCAGCGGCGTCGAGGAGTGGTTGGCCCAGGCAACCAGCTTCTGTACCTCGTCCACGCTTCCCGGCTGAGCGACAAACCAAGGTTTCAGCGGTAGAACAAAACTATTATCGCGCGCGTAGGTATCGAGGACAGCCGGGTCGTCGGAGACAAAGCGACTACCGACGATGTCTGCCAATTGTTCTTTCTTATTATCCACGAGATGCCTCCTTATGCGGTTACGAGCGGATGAATTTAAGAAATCCGAAGGTGCAAAACGGAGATTACGCAGTAGTTTCGAAGCGCTTCGGTACGCGCCCGACTAGATAGATAAACAGCGCGCCGGCAAATATCGGCAGCGACGCGGCGATAAAAGCGGCGGCGATCGACCATTGCAGGGTGAAGAACGCGGCGCCAATTAAAGGACCAATCACCGAGCCTATCCTGCCCCAACCCATGGTGCTTCCGACGCCGGTCGCACGGATCGCCGTGGGGTAAACCATCGCGGCCACCGCGTACATCGTCGTCTGCGCGCCCATCATGCAAGTGCCCGTTAGAAAGAGCGCGGGGACCAATACGGCAGGTTCAGCCCCTATCCCGATAGAGGCGATCGCGATAGCACCGATCAAATAGCTCGTCGTCACGACCTTAAAGATGCCATACCTGTCGATCAGTACTCCCATGGTCACCGTACCCACCGCGCCGCCACCGTTTAGAAGAACAGTCGATAACAGCGACCAGGTCATCGATAACCCCGATTGCTTCATAAACACGGGTAGCCAGCTCATGAAGAAATAGACGCCGAAAGTATTACAAACGAAGATCAACGTGATCAATACCGTGGGCAGGGTGCGTCCCGGCCCGAATATGCTGGCCACGCCTACTTTAGCTTGACGCGCTTCGTGAATCGTGAATTGAACCGAGTCGGATAATTGAACCTCAGGGGCGATTTTTCGAATAACGGCCGCCGCCTTGTGTCGTTTCTCGGTACGCGCGGCAATAAAGCGAATAGACTCGGGGAGCGTAAAAACGAAATACGCGCCGAACGCCACCAGCGGGACTAGGAAGCCGACAATGAAGATAGATTGCCATCCGTGCCATCCAAACGTAACCGTTATCCAGATACCGATCAGGACGCTTGCGAGAGCGGCGACGGGAACGCGAGTAGCGGCATACCCCGCAATCGCCAGGGGGAATAACCCTCCGATAAAGAAAACGGACCGCCAACCTAACGAAGGGATAAGCCAAGAACCCACGAGACCGCTCGCAAGAGCGCCGATAGGAACACCGGTATACGTCAGGGTGCTAAGCGTTCCTCGGGCGCGCGCGGGGACGTATTCCGCTGACAACGCGACCACATTGGGCAACACGCCTCCCAATCCGAGCCCGGAAAATAGTCGCGTCAACGCCAGGCCGTCAGGTGTTGATACGAAAGCCGAGAGAAGAGTCGCTAAGCCAAAGAGAGTTACGGCGACTATTAACGGCCACCTTCGGCCGTAGCGGTCGGCGATCGGTCCTAAAATCGCCGCTCCTAGGATCATACCGACCGGTCCCGCGGTCAACGCCAAACCGAAGTCCTTCGGTTTAAGTTGCCAATCCTGCATCAACGCCGGGACGGCAACTCCGATTACTTGCATATCGAAACCGTCGAGCAGCATGATGACAAAGCACGTGATTAGAATACGAACTTGATAGAAACCGACCCGCCGACCGTCGATGAACTCGGAAATATCAAACGTTGCTGTCATTTTCTAAACCTCCTCGACCGACGGCCTGGAAGAACATGTATACCCGAGTTTTTCGTTATCGGGTATGCCTGACATACGCCACGAACTTTCAAAAAGATCGATAGGTATCGCGTCAGCTTCGGCCGGCGACTGTTTTGTAATCACTATCATATACTCGTAGATCTCTATCTAAGCTAAAAACGGTCTTCGCTTCGGGTCTATGCGGAACACATCGATCACAACCATCGTAGGTATCGTATCGCGCACGGTGAGGCTAGAAGCTGTGAATGTACCGCAGGTTGATGACGAAGTCGTTTTTAGCCGTGTTGTCGGCTATTAACTGAAAGTACACGTTCGCGAATACTTTGTTCGGCTCATCGATTGCCCACATTGCGCCGGGGCCGATGCCGAAAATTGTGACTTTTCCGTAGTCGTTGAAACTCATATCTCCCGGATTAGACGTACCATCGGCCATCTGCCAGAGGTCGAGGTTGAATTGCATGAAGTAGTAACCGTTGACGCCGAAATGAAAGGTTTCGGGAAACTCGAACGAAGCGGCGAAGTTGACCCATCCGGCCTGACCCGCTTGCGCATACCTTATCTGCGGTGGGTTTTCCAACTGATTTCGCAAAATGTAGCCGAGCGTGGGGTTGAGATTCTTAAAGTTGTATAAGTAACTAAAACGCGCGCTCAGCTCGCAATGGGGGAGATACAACAAGGTCACCGCCCACGAGGGGATAAGCGAGGTAAAATTAGACGATTGGTTGATGTCTTTGGAGGGATCGTACTTTCCGGTCGGGGCCGTGATATTAAACTCGATTCGATTGGTAAAAAACGGCCTGCCGAACGCCATAACGGGTCGAAATTGCAACATCGGCCCAAAGGTTATATCGCCGAGACCGAAACCGTTATCCTGAATTAGATTGCTCGGCGGGTTCGGATTAGAGGTAGCGTCGAAAAGAATCATGGGAATCATGAAATTGATGCCGGCATGCGCCGAGTCGCCGAACAACTCGTAAGGCAAGGTATAAACGAGCTGGTTAATCAGCACGAAGGCGTTTATCGTTGGATCCAATACGTACTGGATGGGCTTGTCCGGCTGTACTTTTCCTAAGTAAGACCTACCGTTGATAGTCTCGGCGTGGCCCCACTGTAAATACGCCAAGTAAGTAAAGCCTTCCTCGTTTCTTCCGAAGCCGTCGTAGAAGCTCGTGGCGCCTAGATTAATCCCCTGCGGCTGAAGGCCTACGGCGCGCGCGCTTGAGGGCAAGAAGGCCGAGACCAACGCGACCCATAGGGCCAGCCCGAACAGCACGATCTCCGTAGGATTCCTTTTATAAATCTCTCTCATCGAATTCTCCTCAATCATCCGTCTCGAAAACAGCTCAATCATGTGGGCGACACGGCCCGAAAACCGCATTCATATAAAGCTCCCGTCACGCAACGCTGCGGACCGCTTCGACCTTTTCCGGCGACATCCGCCCGCCCGCGGCCGATGGTGACGGACCGGGACGGCCTACGTTCGTCGGCACTATAACAGAACGTATAACGCTTACGGAAGCGAAAAGCGTTGAAAAAACGGCCATATAAGGTCGGCGTTTCCCGGATTGTGACCGAAGAACTGGCCCGCTCCTACGTTAGTGCATAAGACGACTTCGACCCCGTCTCTACAATTGGTATACGTCTCGCAATTGTTACTATCCGCGGCGGACGGACCTTCCTGGCATCCATTGAAATCGGCCCACCATTTGGCGTGTTCTTTTGCTCCCATAAAAGTGACGATTACAGGCAGGCCGTTGGGTGGATTCGTGGGACCTCCGTTGTAGGGAACAATAACATCGGATAAGCCCCGGGTGGAAAATATGGGAATGGCGCGTGACGGAGTGCATGTCTGTTCGCTCGGTATCATGAGGTCGAAAGCAGCGGGGGCTGCCGCGGCGATCAAGTCGGTCGCGTCACACGCGAGCTTAAGCGACATACCGCCACCCATTGACCAGCCGTTGGCATAGACGCGTTTTTTGTCGATGCATAATTGCGTACTGAGCTTGGCGACTAATCCCCTGGCAAAACCCACGTCGTCCACGTCTCGCGACGTGGTGCAGCAACTGCCGACGTTCCACGCCCTATCTATTCCGTTCGGCCATACCACGATAAAGCCTTCCTGTTCCGATTTGGCTAAGAAACCCGAATTTCTCTGCTGAGTCGCATTATCAAACAAAATAGGATGCCAATCGGTGACCAGCGGAACCGGCGTGTCCCCCGTATAACTTGCCGGTACGTGCACGACGTAATTACGGGTTACGCCGTTTATTAGAATCGTATCGTTGTTATCGCCGACCCTTAGCGCGCCCGGCGGCGGGCACGTGATAACCTCCTCCTCCTCGGCCGGCGTTCCCCCCGTGCCCTCCGGTTGACCTCCGGCTCCTCCCGTGGGCTCGACGACCGCTCCGCCGGCGCCTCCTGTGGAAGGTCCAACCGTTCCACCGGCGCCCCCTGTGGAAGGTCCAACGCTACCGCCGGCGCCTCCCGTAGAAGGGTTGACGACGGTGCCTCCGCCGCCGCCCGTGTTCGCGGGAACGCTACCTCCGGTTCCGCTGATCGGTGCGACGTTCCCGCCGCCCGACCCGCTGCTTGCGACCTTTCCCCAATCGATTTCTTCTCCTCCCGCCGCACCCGCGGCGTCGGCTGTTCCGCCGGTGGGCGACTGTTCGGTAAACTGCGTCTCGCACGCCGCGGCGCAGCATAGGCCAATCACGCAAAGCATTCTTGTAACGAATGTGGTTATAGACATCTTATAAATGACCTCCGTCTAAACCTCCCGATAAACGGAAGGCAGTATATGGGCGCGGGTTCCTATTGTCAGCGCCTTTGGCCAGTGCGCGAAGCGCGTATATTACCGCAAGATTGAATTTTTTTACGCGCATATACTCTGCCGCCGACCTTTTTTATTCGCGAATTATCAAAATCGCGCATCGTGTCTCTTACCCGCAACGGACGCGCTCGAACAAACACCCATTTTTTAGGACTTTTTCGGGCTGCGGTCTTTCAAAATAGAGCCGATGATTATCAAAAAGACGCTTAAGGATTTCTAGCGAGTATAGACTTCGTAAAACACTTCGGAACGATAGATTTTTGGTGTAAAAATGTAAAAAAGGCAGGGGGAAGGACGCCAACCATGCCTTATGGAACATCCGAGATCGGACACTTCGTATTATCATTCGAGGCCGTCGACACTATCGTCGATATCAACGACCCCGGTAAAATCGTCTCCCGATTCCGGCGCAGAAACCGAAATAAAGAAAGCTCCGCTCGAGTATTGCTAAGGGCTCACGCAAAAATAACTTCACTTTTAGCGTCCCATCTCGGGGCCAACTCTCTCATCTCCTCAATCGCGGAATCCTCGAAATAGCGCTGCCATTCCTTCGGTTCCGCTCAGTCGTCGATGAAACATTTGACTCCGAGCTGGGCGCTAAAATGTGAAATTATTTTTGCGCGAGCCCTGAGGTCTAAAACTTGCAGGTCAAGCTCATATTGACCTCATCGCGGTCTCGGAAAAGCCCCAGGCGCTCGTAGGGGTTTTCACCGAAGAAATCGGTAGCGGTCAGGTGAATGCCCAGGTTCGCGCTGAAATTAACGCCCAAATCCAAGCTGTAGAAAGCGCTGTCCGGAAGCACTATTCCGCCGATTATCTTGGGGACTAGAAAGCCCTTAAGGGTAATAGCCGCGGCGGCGAAACCGATCTGCATCAGGCTTGTCTCGACCTTGTAGTAATTATAACCCGGTATTTCCACCAGCATCGCGTCCTCGACATCGTCATAGGTGGGCACCAGAGTGTGCTTGAACTGGGCCACCAACAGAAAGGGCACGTCCGGATTGAGAAAGGGACGAGTCAAAGATACCCCGTAGGTCACCGCGATTAGCTCCTCGGGCTCGAAGTAGTACCTGAAAAAACGGTCTGGATTCGGGTCTTGGTAGCGCCCGCCGGTGGCGGAGTTGGCGTCGGTCCGTACGGCATAAGTCCTGTCCGGCTCCACGGTCGCCTCTAGCTTGGCCACCAGGCCGGCCGGGGTTCCGAACGGAGGAGTTATCGGTTCGATTGGATTCTCAAAGGCGAATTCGAAACTCAACCCCGCGATATGCTGTCTGGGAAATCGCAGGATCAAAAAGTCGAGGTATTGGCTGTCGCCGGCCCTCGCGTTGAAGTCCAAAATCCTTTGATCGAAGTATATGGGAATGGGCGGTGATAACTGATGGGTGAAATAATACAGCAAAGAATATCTCATCTGGCTGCCGAGATACCCCTTCCAATGCAGGCCCGCGCGCATATCCTCGAAGTCGTTTCCAGGATACTCAAAGACCTTTTCCGCGACGACAAAGGGCGAGGGCGAGTTCGAGTAGGGAATACCCCAGGCGCCGACCAGGCTGAGCGGCGCCGTGACCGTGTCGTGCGAATCATCGACCAGTGGAACCACGAGCAGCGGAACCCAGAAAAGCTCCACGCTATGATCGATGGCACGGATATCGATCTGGCTCGTCACCATCCAAAGCGGCGTCCGGGTTTCCTCGTAGGACTCGAGCGGGCCGAAATGCCAAGTCTCATCTTTTGGGTTGACCACGTCCAGCAACTGGTACTTACCCGTCCCGCTCCAGAGCTGCCTGCCGATGCGGAAGGAAAGCCACTCGGCGGCACGAGCATCGATGTATAGCGTTCGGAAAACCTCGAACTCGTTGTAGTAATTATCCAAAACCCAATTCTGAGCGAGCTCGCGGCGCTCGGCCGCATTCTCGGAAAGCTCCGGGATCTGCGCCCACTCGTCGGCCGGAAGCTCAACGGCTCGTACCCCTCGAGCGGTCGCGTGAATTTTCACTTCCTTAGCCGGCATCCAATCCAAATCGAACTGGAAGGTACCGCGACCCATGGAGAGGCTGCCCGACTCCTGTCCGTGGTCGAGGGGATAGCAGGGAATGTTCGGAGTTTCGACGGGATCGCAGATCTGTCCTGTATCGGTCAGGCTTCTGCCCGAACCCCTGAAGATAGAAGCCAGGTTTTTGCGCGCCTTAAACCCGTCCGATATCAGCGGAAGGAACAGGCCGCTCTGTAGCTTGAAATACCCCTTCATCGTAACCGACGGTGGCTCTTCGGCCGCTTGCGGCGCTTCGTCGACTTGTGGCGGAGCCTTAGCCTGCGGTTGCGCGAGCTCGCCCTTCGGTGGCAGAGGTCTCTCGGCCGGTTGCGCGGCTTCGCCGTTCGGCGCGGGAGCCTCGTCGACCGGTTGTGTCACCTCTTCGTTCGGTTGTAAAAACTGATCATCCGGCTGCAGCGTTTCGTCGTCCGGTTGAAAAACATCGTCGGGCTCTTGAGCCGCGGCGGGCTGAATTAAGATCGGTATAATAATCAGCGCCACAAGCGCGATACGTGTCTTCACTTTTTTCTCCGGACCCGGTTACATGCATCCGGGCGGCGTGGGATTGGCGCTTTGGTTCTGAACGTAGATATTGCTGATCGAAATCGAGTACTGGCCGTCGGTTGATTCTCTGCCGATGAACAACATCATCGTGGTGCTGCCCATGTCCTGTCCGTTTAACATCATGGTGACGGTATGCGAGCCGGGACTCGTATTAGCGATATAGTACTTGCCGTTTAACGGATTGGTGCTTGTCCTGACCTCCTGATTCTGAGCATCCGCTCTCGCGGTATCGGTGGTGGGCAGGTTGTTTGAACCGAAATAGCGAATCTCACCCTCCGTGGCATCGATGCGAACCGTTGCGCAACCGACCGGCTCCTCCTCTAAAGTAGCGGGATTGATCCAGTAAATCGCTCCGGCCGCGGTCGCCTTGTCCGGATTCAATATTACATTCGCCAGGGTTGGCGCCATCTGGACCGAGCTGGTCGCCACCACCCATAAGGTTTCGTTCTTCTCGTTCGAATCGATATTGAATTGATAGGTATCGATCGATTCATTCGGAATGCCTACGACTAGAAATCCAACCGGCCCCGGAGGTAAGTTCGAAAAGTACACCATGGAACTGGCATCGGACCTGGTCTCGAAGCCGGCCAAAGCCTGGCCGGTATTATTATCAAGCGCGCGCACTTGGAACTGCTGAGTCATTATCGGGACCTCGTTCACGCTTTCCTGAAGCTCGGCGCTGAAGCTGGTTGGACCCTGAATCGCATCGGTGCCGGAAGCTCCACCGGCAACGGGCCCGACATTGCCAGCGCCGCCCCCGGGGGTACTGACGGTGTCGGACTTGCAGCCCGCGAAAAGCCCGCATAGGGCCATTAACACAACCAAACCAATAGTGGCGTGTTTCTTCTGGTTCTCAGAAAGTGGATTATGCATAATTTTAACGAAAATCGACATTAGAGAAAATGCTCCTTATTATCTTATTTATTTAGGCCTCGGGCTGCTCACCGACTGATGGTGATCCATCCCATTACGGCGGTTTTCTTTCACATCAAGTAAACGCCAATAGTAGGCTCACTGAGCGATATCCAGCCCTAATTCGCAGTTTTCTTCCATGACGGCCCACATGAGCTGCGCGATGATTTCCGAGCCCCTGGTGGATGGATGAAACCCGTCCAAAGCAAAAAGAGATTCGCCCCTGGCCGCCGCCTCATCGAAAGCCGGTATGGTATCGATAAAGGTGCAGTCCGACCCTTTGAGGTTCTCGCAAAACGCCTTGACCTTGGGAATGGCGTAGTCATCTATCGGGTTAGTGAGCCCCATAAAGCCCGGAACGTGGGGGTAGTAAAAGAAGACGATTTCCATTACGCCGTTTTCCGCCGCCTCCGCGAGCATCTCACCGGCCACGTCGATCGCGTGGTCTACATCCCTCATACAGGTCGGGCTCGTAATCCCGACGGTAATGCAACTCGTATTCAATATACAGTCGTTGCCGCCGCCGTCCATGAGAAGGGTCTTCACCGGCCCTTCTCGATAGGCTCTACGCGCCTGGTCCGGAATGCTCGGAAGCAACGCGGATCCGCTCGCCATCATGGTCGCGCTGACGTAATAGGGCCGATAAGTCTGACCGGAGTACCGTCGCAAGAAATTGTAGATCTGACCGGAAAGCGCCCAGTAGGAATCGCCGACCATGGCGACCGTGCTGCCGTCTCCCGTACATCGGGGAGGAATGATCTTCTCCGGCGTTACGTCCGTACCACCCGTTCCGCTGACCGGTTCCGTGCCGCCGGCGCCACTTATCCCGCCTACACCGCCGGTACCGCCTACACCGCCGGTACCGCCTACTGCGCCTGTGCCACCGGTGACAACCGTATCTTGACACAAGCTCGTATCATAAATACATCTTTCGCTGCACTTCAGCGTACCGCCCGTTTTCCCCGTCAAGCTCTGGCAGGTCGCGTTATTCAGATTCGTACGGTCGCATTGCTCGGTACCTTCTACTATCGCGTTGCCACAAATCTGACCGCCGCCGGTGTCCGGAACACCCCCGGAGGCTTCAACCGGTATCGTGCCGCCCTGACCGGAGGCGCCCTGAGCCGCCGCGCCGCTCTGTCCCGGATCCACGTATCCGCTTTGCCCGGCTTGCGGCAGTTGATCTTGCTGATATCCGCTTCCCGCCATAGTTTGACTGTTCGCATCAAACGTGGGTTCTGACTCGGAAGAACAAGACCAGGATAACAGCCAGACGGCGCTAAAAATAACCAATACGGCAGTACGTCGAGCGCCTATAGAATTGATAAGACTTCGTCGGGTCATCACTTCTAACCTCCAAAAAAAAGCGATTCTGTTTCAGTAACCGGGTAAACCCTTGTAGTGCCCTAGTAAAACCCTTCTTCCCGAAACTCTCGCGATAAAAATACCCAATATTGAGACACTAGAATTAGTAATACCTATATAAGCTTTGTTAAAAACGCAGTCAACTCCTCTGATCTACTTACATAAACATACTACTCATCTAAACCCCTAACAAGCAATACGATTTCCGCGTTTTTTGCTCAGTGGAATTTATCGAGGAAAGTTAGCGAGAAAAAAATTACTGTCCCTTTTTTGCGCTATTTTAGCGTCAAGATATCGACGAGAACTCACTTGTTGGAGCACGGAAACATACTACAGAAACAGAAGGAGAATCGCGCAACGAACGGATGCAACGATATGTTAGTCAGCTTCGTTATGGCTGGAGCGCGAAACAGTAAATGCCGCCGTAGCCGCCGGAACAGCCGACGCAGGCACCCCCGCCACCGCCGCCGCGATTTGAAATGTTCACGCCGGGCGCGCAACCTGGCGCGGTATGAGCGGCTATCCAATGCTCGGAGGGACCTCCCGGCCACGAGTGACCGATCTGCGGTTTGCCCGATGACTCGCTGCTTGTCCAGTCGTTGCAGGTTCCGCTCGCGCTTCCGATATTTCGTCCCTGCGCGTTTGAGCCCGTGAGCGTATCGTGGTTGTCGACCTGCGTACCGTCCGGCGCGTGGTTCGGAATGCCGTATTCGTTGGGTAAATCTCGGGCGATTAGGCGATCTGCATTTGCAGGACGCGTATTTGCCAAATCCGAGACCGTGAGCGCAACGGTTCTACCCGCGAAGTCATACCACGGCCCCGTCCCAACCCTATCGATAGCGTCCTCTGTTGAAGTGCTCAGAAATGCCCTCCACTCTTTGTTTCCCGCGCACTCGAGCACGTATTGAGCGATACGTCGGCATAAATCGTCCGCCCCTGCCAGCCCGCCGAGGTCACCACCGAATCCATCCTGGCTACCTGATTCGCGCTGCATCGCTTCAAGGCTTGTTACGAAAAAACTAAAATGTGGACAATCGGTCGACGTCGTTCCTCCCGTTCCGGAAGTACCCGTGTCGCTGCCGCCTGTTCCTGAAGTACCGCTGCCGGCACTCCCACCCGAGCCTCCGACGACAACACCGCCGTCATCTCTACCGCCTACACCGGAATCCATAATCCCCGCGGTTCCTCCAGAGCCCGAAACAGCGACGCTTCCTCCAATCGCTCCAGAGCCCGAAACAGCGACGCTTCCTCCAATTCCTCCAGAGCCCGAAACAGCGACGCTTCCTCCAATTCCTCCAGAGCCCGAAACAGCGTTGCTCCCTCCGGTCACCGCGCCTATTGCGCCGACACCCGCGCCGCTGCCCGTGCCCGCGCTCGCAAAATAAGTACCGCTGTAACCACCCTCGATTGTCGGGCTTTTACTGGAATCGCATCCGACTCCATAAAGAAGAACGATGGGCAACAGAACCTTCGATAACGAAAAGACGTGGCGACTAATTGGGTATTGAAGGAAATATCGAAAAATTCTCATACCTTATCTCCGCAACACGGTTATTGCATATATCGTTCCAATCGACTTTCGCTACGCGAACGATCTATCGGACCGCCTTTTTCCACTCGGTGAAGCCGGTGGATTAACGAACGCGTTCATTTCAGGTTGAGATAGGGGATCTATCTCAATTTTTTAAGTGTCCGTTAAACGGAAAATCAGCGATTAAAAGGCAATACGAGATAAGCCGCCGCGCGCTCCGTCTAAGATTTCGAATCCGCCCGGCCTACGACCGTGCCAATCCCGCGATAGGTAGCCGGAGATTCACCTCGAGGTTTGAAGCAGTACCGGACGGTTTCACGATGAGAGGTCCGATATGAGTTATTGCCTTGCGGCTGGGGATCCCTCGGCTGTCCGTTCGCGCCGCCCTAGGGTAGCCGGGCTCGCGCGGCGGTTACCTGCGTGTAGGCCGTCCCAGAAGGCGCTGGTATTAGTCCCAAGAGTGCGGATTCGGTAGCCTCCCTCTTGCACCACCAGGGTCGGCAGGCCGAGCTCGCCCACCAATCGACCGTTCTGAGCGAAGTCGCGGGCGTCCAGGTTCCAGTTGCCGGTGGGATCTCCGCGAGCCGTGTCCAATCCCAACGCAACCACCAAAAACGTCGGCCGAAAATCGCGAATGACCCCCAGCGCCCGTTTGAGCGTGGCAATATACTGCCCGTCGGCGAGCTTTTCAGGCAGCGGCAGGTTCAGATTATAACCCTTGCCTGCATCCTCGCCGCGCTCCGTGGTAAAGCCCGAAAAATAGGGGTACGCGAAATCAGGATGGCCGTGAATCGATATCGTCAGCACATTATTTTGTTTATAAAAAATGTCCTGCTGGCCGTTGCCGTGGTGATAATCCAAATCCAGAATCGCCACCCGACCCTCTCGGCTGAGTAGCTGCGCCGCCAAGGCGTTGTTGTTGAAATAACAGAACCCCCCGAACAAGCGCCGTTCCGCGTGATGTCCCGGAGGGCGGACCAAGGCGTAGCTCAATCGCCATCCTTGCACCAACAACCGGGCGCCGGTCAGCGCGCAGTCCGCCGCGCCGCGCGCCGCGTGCCAGGCATTTCGCGAAAGCGGCGTGAAGGTGTCGATGCAATAGTATCCCGCGCGCAAAGCCATCTCGAGCGGCGGCTTGGCGCGCCTTCGAATCGGAAAGACATAAGGGTATACCGCTTGCTTTTCCGGCAGTCGCGCGCACATCCGACGCAAATATTCGACATAGTCCGAGTCGTGCACCGTCTTGAGGGCGCTCACGGCGTGCGGCTCGGGATCGATAATTACGAAAAGTCCGCTTTTCTTCAGCTCCGTAAGGATACGCGAGATGCGAACCGGACTCTCGACATAGCCGCGCTCGCGCACGTGGTGGATCTCATGCCGGTTGTTGATCAACAACGCGACCTGCGCCTTGACCGTCACAGGAGCGGAAAGCTGAAAATCGGAAGCGATGCGGCGATATCGAAATGGTCTCAACCTCACCGGGTCGTCGGTAAACGACGCGACCACCCGGTCGACATATTCGGGCGGGCAGAGCTTGGAATACTTGCGCTCGAGCACCGCGCGGACCACCTGCCGGGCGAAATCGCGACTCAGCGGTTGCTCGCTTCCAATCCCGTCGTAGACAAGCAGAGGCATGCAGTTATCGCTTGGCTTAATCGCAAGCTGATACTCGGTCCCGTCGACGGGGCGCGCGCCGTAGCGCTCGTAAAAACGCAGCCTGCGACGATTGTCCGCTATCACGCTTTTGTCCGCGCGGCACGACTCAAAATCGTCCGGTAGACATTCGAAAAAGAGTCCCTTGGCGGCCAAGGCGCGCGCTTCGTCGCGCGCCGCTTCGTACAGAGCGCCACCTACACCGTAGCTGGTCTTACCTTTCTCCACCGCTAAAAAGTCTAAAAAACAGAAGCCGATTTGAGGCTCGTGCATCAGTACGGCGCAGCCCACCACCCGGAAACGCCGCTCGGCCACGACCAGAATATAGCGGAACCGCTTGCGGAACGGATTGCGCAGCCGATCAGGCAAGCCTTCGATCTCCTCGCGTCGAGCCTCGGGGAAGTGCGCTCTCAGGATTTGAACCGCGTGGTCCAAGGCCGTACGATTGGGCGGCAGGACGTCGTCGTGAATGCGGCGAATTCGAAACATGAAAAGAACTCCTGCGCCCGATGCTATTGTTCAGACGCGCTAATGACCAGATACCATAACAGGCTCATGAAACCGATGGCAAATATCGAAACGCGTTATCGCTCTCTCGATCTTTTATGCGGCTTCGAGCGAAAGCGGCGAAATGCGTGAACTCGAATGGTTGCGCTACCGATACATACGCATTGAACGTTTTCTGCGATCTATTTACCATGCTAGTCGTATCGACATAGGACTCTGACCGTGAAAGAGATCTCCAGACACCCGGGATTTTACAAGCTTCCGATAGACGAACGCCTGCGCGTGGCGGCGCAAGCGTTGGAAATCGAGCTTGACGAGCTTATCGCTGCGATTGATCGAGGCGGCTTGCAAGCCGAAACCGCGGATAAAATTATCGAGAATGTCATCGGCACCTACGCGCTGCCTTTTGCCCTTGGGCTCAATTTCAAGGTCAACGGACGGGACTATTTGGTTCCCATGGCGGTGGAAGAGCCTTCGGTGGTGGCCGCCGCCTCTAACGCCGCGAAGATGATACGCGCTGGAGGCGGGTTTTTCGCGGATGCGGACGAATCGATCATGATCGGCCAGGTCCAATTGGAATACGTTCCAAACGCGGCCGAGGCCAGCGCGGCGATAATAAGCCATGAAAAAGAGCTGGTCGATCTCGGCAATCGAGCAATTCCCGACTTGCTGCTTCACGGCGGTGGCGTACGCGGTTTGGAAGTTCGGCAATTAACCGATGACATGTTGGTGGTTCATATGTTGGTCGATTGCAGGGACGCGATGGGTGCGAATACGGTCAATACGGTTTGCGAGAGCGTCTCCGGCAGAATCGGCTTGCTCGCCCGTTGCCGAGTTGGGCTTCGCATACTGTCGAACTTATGTGATCAGCGCAAGGTCCGGGTAACGGTGAAGGTTCCTCCGAGCGCGATCGCGTCCAAAGGCTTTTCCGGTGAGCAGGTGCGCGACGGGATCGCCAAGGCTTCGCGCTTCGCCGAAATCGATCCCTATCGCGCGGCGACCCATAATAAAGGCGTGATGAACGGCATAGACGCGGTTGTGATCGCCACCGGCAACGATTTTCGCGCGGTTGAGGCCGGCGCGCATGCGTATGCCGCTAGAAGCGGACGGTATCGACCGTTGTGCACGTTTTGCGTGGATGACCAGGGTCAGCTATTGGGAAAGATGGAAATCCCGATGGCGTTAGGGATCATAGGAGGTCCGACACGAGTTCATCAAGGCGCGCGGATGGCGCTTAGAATATTAAATGTAAAAAGCGCGCGCGAGCTGGCGCAAGTGGTCGCCAGCGTGGGCCTCGCCTCCAACTTGGCCGCGCTGCGGGCATTGTCGACCGAGGGCATCCAGCGCGGCCATATGACCTTACACGCGCGCAGCGTGGCGATTGCCGCGGGCGCTCAAGGCGCTCAAGTCGAGCTCGTGGCGGAACGGATTAGAGCGCTGGGCCAAATAACCGTCGAAGCAGCCGAGCAAGTACTCCAGGATCTGTCCAACGAGCGTTACTCTACGTAGCCGAGCGAACGCAAGCCTTTCTCGATCTCCTTGGATAAGCGAGGAATCAGTGACTGGGTTTCAACGCCGGTTCGAATCCGCCATTGCGCGAGCTGCTGATGCAGCTTCTTTACCAAGTCGGGCTTGCTTTGAGCGAGATTGACCCGTTCGTCCGGATCCGCCTGCAAATCGAAAAGCTGCTGGTACCATCCGCCCGATTCAAGCGGATATTCGACGAGCTTTACATTCGGCAATCTTATCGATGATATAAGACCTTTCTTACTTAAGCGCGCGCTGATCTCCGGAACGCGAACGGGCTCCGGCCTTGCGTGACTGAAGGCCGGGTGGGGCGCTTTATCTCGTTCGCTTCCTTTAATCAAAGCCAGCAGCGACCGCCCCTCGAGCCGCTCCGGCTTACGGCAACGTAAGAAATCCAACACGGTCGGCAAAACATCTACTAGCGTGACCTGCTGTTCGATGCGCCTGGCGGCCCACTTCTTGTCGGGAAAGTGCACGATCAAGGGAACGCGAAGTTGCTCGTCGTAAACCCGACCGCCGTGATCGGCGACCCACTCGCGTTCAAAAAGCGTCTCCCCATGATCCGACAGCAAGATCATAAGGGTGTTTTCCTGTATTCTCGTCCGCTTGAGCTCGTTTAGCAACCGCTCGACAATGATATCGGAAAACAAGACCTCGCCATTATAGCGAGCCTCGTATTCCCGCTCTTCCTTGGGTTCGAGCTTGAGCTTGATCTTCAATCCGGGAAGGTTGTCGCGCTCGTCGGGCGCCTCGAGCCGGGATTGTTCGGGTAAAAACCTCAATGCATATTGAGCCGGCGGAACATAGGGAAAATGGGGCTCGAAGAGGTGCAAGAAGAGAAAAAAGGGCTTTTCACCCTCACCCTTATCCCTAAGCCAGCGTTTGGCTAAAGCCCAGGTAATCTCTCCCTCCCTGCGGCTGCCGCTGAAAGCCGCGTTATACTCGTCGAAACCGCGCTGTAAATCCGTATGTGGCGTTAATGTCCAACCGCTGATAAATCCGCCGGTCGCATACCCCTCCTCTTTTAGTATCGACGCCATGGTCGGTACCTTTTCTTTCAAACGCATGCCATTGCGCAAAATACCGTGCGACCCGGGAAAAAGCCCGGTAAATATCGTTGCATGAGAGGGAGCGGTGTTGGTCTGCGCGCTGATGGCCGTATCAAAGACCACGCTCTCTGCGGCCAGTCGGTCGATTACGGGGCTGGTGGCTTTTTCGTAGCCATAGACGCCGAGCCGGTCTCTACGAAGCGTATCGATGCTGATGAGAATTAGATTCGGCTGATCGCCGGCGGCGGCGACCGCCGATTTATTCGCTGAAGTCGCCTCCGGTGCGCTCGCTTGCTTTCCGCTCGTGCTTCTCTTCGAGCAGGAAAGAACGGCGAATAACGCGAGGGTAAAAAGCAATGCAATAATAATACTGGACTCAACGCGAGTGTTTTGTCTTTTGTCGGACATCGGTTAAAACGCCTTGGGTAATCCGAGCACTTGTTCCGCGATATAACTCAATAACATATTATTAAACACAAACACCGAAGCGTCGCGCAGTTTTCGTTCGATATCGTATTCCGTCGCGAGGCCCCAGCCGCCGAAGCTGGTCAAAGCCGCGCGTCCCGCTTCCCAAGCCGCTTCGGACGCAAGGACTTTTGCCAGCGCCGAACGTCCGGAGGCATCCTGCTTGCTTTCGAGCAAGCGCAACGCGTCCCAGCGCATGAGGTCGGCGGCCTCGGTTTTTGCATATGCCTGAGTCAACGGATACTGCACGCCCTGATTCTGTCCGACAGGACGGTTGAAAGTGATTCGCGTCTTCGCGTGCTCGATGCTTCGGTCCAAAAAGAACCTCGCGTTTCCTATCGACTCGGACGCGGCTAACAAACGCCGCAGAGCAAAACCCTTCATTAAGCATTTAAGGCCACCGCCTACCGGGCCCAAACGCGCGACGTCGGAAACGCGAAGCCCATCGATGAAAAGCGTGGTTGTCAAACGATTGGCAATGAGCGTAACGGAATGGGTTTCTATCTTATCGCCAAGCTCTTTTCGATCGAGCAGAAAGAGCGTCGGTCCGCGGTCGGTTCGTACGAGCAATATCATCAAATCGCTGTGCTCGACGAGCGAGATTAGAACCTTGCGCGCGTCGAGCACCCAATGGTCCCCGTCAAGACGGGCGTAGCTCTCCAAATGGCTCATATCCGCGCCCGAATCCGGCTCGGTCGCGGCAACCGTGAGCAACCTGATCTTCCCGGACGCGATCCCGGGAAGATATCGCGCGCGCTGCTCATCGGTTCCGTCCCGAACCAAGGTACTGGAGATCGCCATCTGAGCGTTGATAACCGAAGCGTCTCCACCAAATCGATTTATCTCTTCCACTACCACCGCGGCGGTCGATGGGCCGAGACCAAGACCCCCATACTCCTTCGGGATCAAAGCACCGGGATAGCCCTTCTCGGCCATTAAATCGACAAAAGCATCCGGAAAAGCGCGCGTTCGATCGACCTCTCGCCAGTATTCGGCGCCGAACTCGCGAGCCATCAATCGTATCTGTCTGCGAACCTCTTTTAACTCGGGGCGCTCGATCATGTCACGGTCCAGATCTGTCATCGTCACGTAAACGGCTTGAAATCAGTATAAAAAATGTTCCGCCGTAACTTTGTTATATCGCTCCAGGTCGTCCAGGGACAACAGCGCACAGAGCCCGCTTAGCTAAAAATCGAAGCGCAGATCTCGCTGACCAGCGTCGATCTTTCCCAAAGGATAAAGGAAAAACATAATAAATTCAATATGATAGTTAATTTCCTCAAAAAAAACAGCACTCACGAGCCGCCGAGAGAACCAAGCCGAGCGAGGCGAGGATGCAAATAGAAAAACGTAACTGTAACGCAATCTCACTTTCGCTCGGGCGCTCAGCTCATTGATATTAGAGTTGAAAAGGAATAACAATCGCGTTCTAACTCATCTCGCTAACACACCGATCAACGCCTGACGCTTGATTGCGAGCGAGGGCAGTTCGACAACATCAAGGGCAACACCACTCATCGGAGCGACGGCTTTCTAATCGCCTTAAATCGCCTCGGTCCAGAAGGAGTAGATATGGCATCCAAGAAGGGAAAAAAATACGTTTTCTTTTTCCGACCCGGCAAAGCAGAGGGCAAAGGAAATAACAAAAACCTACTCGGCGGCAAGGGCGCCGGCCTCGCCGAGATGTGTAACCTGGGTATTCCGGTACCTTCTGGATTCACCATCTCCACCGAGGCGTGCATCTACTACTTCAAAAACGGAAACAAGTGGCCCGTGGGGCTACAGCAAGAGGTGGATAAGAACATGGCCAAATTGGAATCGGGGATGGGAGCCCGATTCGGCGACAGGGACAATCCTCTCTTGGTCTCGGTACGGTCAGGCGCGCGAGCCTCCATGCCGGGCATGATGGACACGGTGCTCAACCTCGGCCTAAACGACAAAACCATCGCCGGGCTGATCAAACGCACCGACAATCCTAGGTTTGTTTACGACTCCTATCGCCGCTTTATCCATATGTTCTCGGACGTGGTGCTGGGTGTGGAAAAGGCGTTATTCGAGAAAGAGCTCTCCGCGTTGAAACAAGCAAAGGGGGTCGATCTCGATATGCAGCTTGACGCCGACGCCTTGATTCATCTCTGCGAACGCTATAAGGAAATCTTCAAAGCCCATACCGGGAAGGAGTTCCCGCAGGACCCGAAAAAACAGCTACAAATGGCGATTAACGCGGTATTCGGCTCTTGGAACAATAAGCGCGCCAAAGACTACCGAAGGCTTTATAACATCCCCGAGGACTGGGGCACCGCGGTCAACGTTCAAGCGATGGTGTTCGGCAACTCGGGAGACAAATCGGGTACGGGAGTGGCCTTCACCCGCAGCCCGTCCACGGGCGAAAACGTTTTCTTCGGCGAGTTTTTGGTCAACGCGCAAGGTGAAGATGTGGTGGCGGGAATTCGCACGCCGCTTTCGATCGACGGTATGGGCAAGACCTTCCCGCAAGCTGCCGACAAGCTGCGCGCCATAGCGAAACGGTTGGAAAACCACTATCGCGACATGCTCGATCTCGAGTTCACGATTCAGGAAGAGACGCTTTATATGCTCCAGAGTCGCGTGGGCAAACGGACCGCGGCCTCGGCCATCAAGATCGCGCATGATATGGTGCAGGAGAAACGCATTAAGAGGGAAGAGGCGGTGCTCAGGATTCACCCGTCGCAAATCGATCAACTACTGCATAAAACCATTGATCCAAAGGCGACCCTGGAGGTGCTGACCACGGGGCTGCCGGCCTCGCCGGGCGCGGCGGTAGGACGGGTCGTTTTCAGCTCCGAGGAGGCCATTGAGCTACACGCGAAGGGTGAGCCCGCGCTTTTGGTTCGCTACGAGACCTCGCCGGAGGATCTCGCCGGCATGTCGGCGTCCGAGGGGATTTTGACGGTTCACGGCGGGATGACCTCACACGCCGCGGTAGTCGCGCGCGGAATGGGCAAGTGCTGCGTAGCGGGCGCCGGCGAAATCGAGATGGACGAGGAAGACAAAACCTTTAGCGTAAAGGGAGTCACGGTTCGCGCGGGCGATTGGTTGACCCTGGACGGAAGCGCCGGCCGAGTGATTCTCGGAAGCACCGATCTCGTCTCTCCCACGCTTACCGGAGAATTCGGCACCATAATGCAGTGGGCCGACAAATTTCGCAGGCTAAAAATAAGAGCAAACGCCGATACGCCCGAGGACGCGACCTTGGCGCGCAAATTCGGAGCCGAGGGTATCGGTCTTTGCCGCACCGAGCACATGTTTTTCGCCGAGGATCGCATTCTCGCCGTCCGTCAGATGATCGTATCGGATACCGATGATCAACGCGCTGTCGCCTTACAAAAGCTATTACCGATGCAGAAGAACGACTTCATCGGTATCCTCGAAGCGATGCAAGGGTTGCCGGTGACGATTCGGCTTTTAGACCCACCGCTTCACGAATTTTTGCCCAAGACCAAAGCTTCGATCGAGAAGGTGGCCGAGGAGATGGGGATTTCCGCCGACGCGGTAGAAAGACGAGTGGAAGCGCTATCGGAGGCTAATCCCATGTTGGGCCACCGTGGATGCCGCCTCGGCATCACGCTATCGGCGATTTATGAAATGCAGGTTCGCGCGATTTTTGAGGCCACCGCGGAGCTCAAAAAGCGCAAGGTCGATGCCAGGCCGGAAGTCATGATCCCTCTCGTCGGGATAAAAAAGGAGCTTGAAATCTGCAAAGAGATGGTGATTCGCGTTGGCAAAGAGGTGCAAAAGGCGGAAGGCGTGAAGTTTCCCATCGAGGTCGGAACGATGATCGAGCTACCGCGCGCCTGCTTGGTCGCGGATCAGATAGCCGAGGAGGCGGAGTTTTTCTCTTTTGGCACCAACGATCTCACTCAAACGACCCTTGGTCTATCGCGCGATGACGCGGGAAGCTTCCTTCCCCACTACGTCGAGCGAGGGATTCTCCCCTATGATCCTTTCGCCAGCATTGACGAAGAGGGCGTGGGTTCGCTGATGAAGCTGGGAATCCAAAAGGGACGCAAGGTCAAGCCCAAGCTTAAGATCGGAATCTGCGGTGAGCACGGCGGCGATCCGAGGTCGGTGTCGTTCTGCCATGCCGTGGGGCTGAACTACGTCAGTTGCTCCCCGTACCGGGTGCCCATCGCTCGGCTCGCGGCGGCGCACGCCGCCTTGGGCGAGAAACGCAAGTAGTCCCCGGCGCTACCTTAACCTTAACGTTGCAAAAGATCCGTCGGCGTAAACCGCGGCGACTCCGTCGCTAACCCATGATTTGCGAGCGCCGCGTATTGAATTCGCTCCAACCAGTCCCGCGCTTGCTCTCGGTACAGCGCTTCACTCTCCCGCTCGAGCGTCGAGAAAAGCTCCCTCGCTCTACGAAAATCACCTAGCGCGTAACTCGATATGCCCTCAAGCCGCCGCGCTTCCAGGCTTAATCGTCTGCTCGGCAGCGCGGCCTGATTGGCCAGATGCAATAGCTTCGCCGCGGCTTCGAATCGCTGCCGAAAAAAGAGTTGCCTGGCCTCGAGATAATACGCCAAACCATCGCTTCTAACCTCTCTAAGCTCCCGCGCCAGGTAAACCGCCGTGACCGAGTCCGCCGCGACGCCGTCGCTTCCAACCAGAAGCTCGAACAACAGCTCGGCTTGCTCCGCCCCTGCCTCTAACGCTAATAATTTTACCTCGAGTAGCCTGGCCGCGTCGTTTTCGAGCGGCAACCGCAATAGATCGCGGTAGATCCGCAAGGCTTCGGTATCGCGGCCCAAGCGCCAGTGCGCATCCGCGATTTCTTGTCGCGCCGACGCCAGCACCGGCGCCGGAGCCCGGTAATCGATCTGTAGCTTTTTCAACTCTCGCTCCGCCGCATCGAGCTCGCCGTTGCGCGCGAGCGAGCTAACAAGCTGCACGCGCGCATTCCGATCATTCGGGTCGATACCGAGAATTTCTCGGCACCTTTCAGAGGCTTCATCGTAGCTCTTCGCGGCTCGATCCGCTCCGAGCTGCGAGTGTAAACGCGCCAGCTTGTGCGGACAGACCGTAGAGAAGACGCTGCCTTGCGCGAATCGAGCCCGAGCGAGTTCCAACGCGGAATCGGGCAATGCGACCTGCATGGCGAAGTCGCGCCACTTTTTTTCGAGCTCGTCCAACCCTACCCCGATGGCCGACGCGACATCTCCCGAGGCGTACAGCCTGCGAATCGCTCCCGCGCCGTATTCGTCCTTGATATAACGAACCAGCGAGCCCGATAAGTTGTACGCTCGCCTCTTGGATTGGCCGAAAAAACCCGCGCCAAACAGCTCTCGCAACCGCGGGGCCATGCCGATCTCGATCATCGCGCGCGACCATTGGTGCGGCGTCAGCTCGTCTGAATCGCTCCAGGCGGCCGCCACCGCCACCCCTTCGATAAGCGCCGGATTCGGCCACAATCCGCCGAAACGCCCGGCAATCCGAAACGGCCCGGCGCCGCAATTAGCCGCGACGATATGGGCGATTTCGTGAGCTAAGACCGGATGCGGCCAGGCGTGTAATTGAAGATAAACCTGGCTGAGCCATGGCTTGGCGATGTAGGTGGTGTGAGCGCCCATCAACCGCCGTTTTTCCTCCGCGGAACGAAAGAAGAAGGCAACCACGGGTTTCTGTTGGCGAACGCCGAACCACTTTTCCATCTGCGCCACGCGAAACTCGCACTCGGCCGCGAGCCGACGCGCTTCAGCGCGGTCAAGCTCCCTGGGGAAATGGGCGCGACATTTATTTATCTCGATTCGGGTCTCGAGCTGCTGTTCAATCCAGGCTTGCGTGCTGCGGTGACCGAGCTCAGGTCCGAACCATTGGGCAAGCGCCGCGACGGCGAAGGCCATCAATGCTAGGGATGATAAAAAAATCGATTCCGGGTCGCGGAATCCGGGTTTTAGTCGCTGCTCGAGCTTATCATAGGAAGAGACAAAGAGCGCGACTAGACCGCATCCCAGGACTAAGCTAACCGCTCGTAGCGTTAATAAAGCCGTCGGAAAACCGATGTCTTCGTCGTAAAATGTCCCGGGAAAGAAACCGAAAAAATGACCGTATGCAAAAATAGCCGGCGTTTCGTAGAGACGGCCGAGCGCGATCGCGTAAGTGGCGAGCGGCAAGGCCACGGCCAGCGCCGTTGCCGCGCGCGAACGCGTGATCAAGCCGCCGATGACAACGCCGGCGAGACTCGAAAGAACCACCGAAAATACCGGACCGAGAACCATGAACAAAAGCCCTTGAAGCGGGCTGCAATTGCGTATCCTTAAGGAGTTCAGCGCTAAAAGCACCATGGGAATCGCGACCACGACAACAGCCGCCCACACCGAAGCACCGAGAAGCCATATCGCACTGACCACTTGTTTTTCGCGTCTACAGCGAACCACCAAACGAGCGCCGATAAGCGCGGTGAAGGGCGGCAGAACGACGCCTAGAAGTAGAGCGCTTTCGACCCCATGCACGCCGAGCAACGGAACATAAGCGAGGCCGACCGCCACAAGGCCGGCGATAAACATCGCGAACTTGGTCGAAGTTAAGCTCAAAGCCTCGCGAGTTCGCTTCACGTCGCGTAACCGCGCGAGTCTGAGATGAGCTCGCCCCTCACGTCGCCGGTGGAAAGAACAATGAAAGAGCGAATTTCAAGTCGAATCCGACCATATTTCGTCGAAACGGCAATCGTTTCGTCTACGAGTGTCATATCGATTTACCCGAGGTCACCGTGGCGAAGCTCTGAAAAGCCTCACGGTCGACGAAAACAAGCGGTAAGACTTCTTCTATTCGCGAGATGATATGCACTCGCAAATCCTCGCGAATTTGTTTTGGAACCTCCTCGAGGTCAGGTTGGTTTTGTTTAGGAATGATCACGTCTTTTATCTTACTACGGTGAGCGACCAGGCATTTCTGTTTGAGACCGTCAACGCGCAGCACGGCGCCGCTCAAAGTGATCTCCCCCGTTACCGCCACATCGGGCCGCACCTCCAATCGGGTGAGCATCGAAAGCAACGAAACGAAAACCGACAAACCAACCGCGGGGCCGTCCTTGGGAACGCCGCCTTTGGGGACGTGGACGTGAACGTCGATTTTACTCAGGAAATCCTGGTCAAGACCGAATTTGTCCGCTCTAGCTCGGATAAAGTCTAACGCCGTTGCAGCCGACTCTTTTAAGACATTTCCGAGCTGACCGGTGAGCGAGACAACTCCCTTTCCGGGCATCTTTGAGCATTCGACCAGCAACAACTCCCCGCCCGAGGGTGTCCAGGTAAGGGAGGTCGAGAAGCCGGGCGCCAGTTTCGTTTCCGCAACCTCCATCTGCTGTTTTGGAGGCCCGTTTACTTGTTCGATATAGCTGCGATCAGCTTGAATTTGCACCGAGTCTCCATCGGCGAGACGAACCGCGACGCTGCGACAAAGATTGGCGACATATTTTTCAAGCTGCCGAACGCCCGCCTCGTCCGTGTATTCGTCGATAAGATACTCGACGGAGTCATCCGGAATCTCCAGATGATCCGGCGTCATACCGTGCTCGGATAGCTGTCGAGGAATCAGAAATTGACGGGCGATCTCCAGCTTCTCGTTTCGCATATACCCCGGAAGCTCAATCACCTCCATACGGTCTAGAAGCACGAAGGGAATCTTATCCTGTTGGTTGGCGGTGGCGATGAACAAAACCTGCGATAGATCGACGGGGACGTCCAAATAATGATCGACAAAAGCGTGATTCTGTTCTGGATCCAACGCTTCCAGCAGGGCGGCGGCCGGATCTCCGCTAAAGCTGACTCCCATCTTGTCAACCTCGTCGAGAACGAATACAGGATTGCGCACGTCCGCTTTCCTAAGCCCCGCGACGAGTCGTCCGGGCAACGCGCCGACATATGTCCGCCGATGCCCTCTGATCTCAGCCTCATCTTGAACCCCACCCAGCGAAATAACCAGATGCTTTCGCCCGAGCGCTCGGCCGATCGAACGTCCCAACGAGCTTTTTCCAACGCCCGGCGGCCCGATAAAACAAAGAATAGGACCGCGTTTATCGCGGCGCAGCTTTCTCACCGCCATATACTCGACGATGCGTTGCTTCGCTTTTTCGATTCCGTGATGGTCCTCGTCCAAAACGCGCTGTACTTCGAATACTTCCAAACGGTCCGGTGTCAGTCGTTTCCACGGGATACTCACCAGCCAGCTAACATATTCGTACGCCACTTGATACTCGGAGCCGTGCGGGTTCATGCTGTTCATCCGCGACAACTCTCGCTTCGCCGCCTTCTCGACCTCAAGAGGCGGTTCCGCCTTGGTGAGTTTCTCTTGCAGCGCGTCGATCTCGTCGTCTTCTCCCTCGCCGTCCCCCAGCTCCCTGCGAATCGCTCGAAGCTGCTGCCGCAAGAGTAACTCCCTTTGAGAACCCGTGATTCCCTCCTGAACAATGGTCGCCACTTCTTGCTTGACGCGATGGATAGCGGACTGGCGTTTGATGAGCTCCAGCACCGTGCGCAATCGTTCGCGTAGATCCAACGTCTCGAGAATCTGCTGTTTCTGTTCGGTCGAAATCGGCAAATTCGACGCGATAAGGTCGGCCAAAGCGCCCGCGTCCTGAACATTATCGAGCACGGCTCCGACTTCCTGGGGGGGTTGGGGAAGCAGTACAATTAGCTCGCGTGCGGACTCGCGAATCAGCGCGGTTAGCGCGTTGATCTCCTCGTCTCGAATATTCTTTTCGTATATACGTTCTACGCGAGCATAAAGGCACGGTTCGGAAGAGAGCGGCTCGATGACCTGCATACGCGCGATTCCCTGGAGAACCACGCTGAAATTGCCCGAGCTAAGTCTGATCGTCTTCAAGATTCGCGCGATCGTTCCGATGCGAAAAAGCGCGTCGAATTTCGGATCCTCGGTCTCCGGTTGATGTTGAGTCAAAACGCCAATCGTCGGTCGATCCATAGTCGAGACCTCTTCGATCAAGAAAACGGATCGTTTTCGACCCACGTTTACCGGAAAGACCGATGCCGGAAATAGGACCGAATTACGCAGCGCCATAATCGGTAGCGCATCCAGGCAATCAGGCGGAATACTGAGGTATTTTGGAGTTGTCGTTTCGTTCACTTTAAGCTAACCCACGAAGCTCGACTCTATCTTAGCCAGCCGATAAAAGGGATGCCAGCTCTCACAATTGTAAAAAAACCTACAAACTTTTGACCTTTTCTACTCGTTTCGTAACATGGAACATAGGGCAAGGAAAATTAGGAGAATCTATGAACAAGATCGCAAGCTCTACCAACGTAATCGCTCTTTTATTATCAATGACTGGTTGTAGTGGAGCGGTTTGGGGAAACCTTGCGATATTCGCCGTGAGTATTGGAATTTTTCTGGGAACGCTCTTTTTACACAAGCCTTCGTCCCAATAACCCTTAACTTTGCAAAAAATCCGTCGGCGTAAACCGCTTCGCTCGCGAAAAACAGCGCGAACTAATTCATCGCTTTTTTCGCGTGTCCGCTCGACGTTTTTTCCTACGCTAAGATAACGCCAGCGTACTCCATAAGCGCTATTAATAGAAACCACGCGATATGGATATAAGTCTACTTGGTAAAATCGCGACTAATCTCGGTTGTCTCACCGGCGTTGATCGTTATCTTTTCGATATGAAGCTTATCGTCAGGCGTTCGTAAGCCGACATTATAGGTCCCCGCCCGAATCGGAAACGAAACGATCGGTGTGATTCGTCCTGTATCTTTGTCGTCGATAAAGACTCGCGCCCACGGAACCGAGTTTATCGATAGCATGCCCAGCTCATTTGCCTGGGAAGTAACGCGTGACTTTTCTTTTTCCCGAGCATCCGAGGCGGTGAGATCGTCCGTAACCTTAACAGCGCTCGTCGAAATCTTCGGTTCCGTGCTTACCAGCGAGAACTCGAGAATCGCGGTCGCGTTCTTCGTGAGATCCACTTGACGGGCGATTGGACGGTATCCTTCCGCGCGAATCTCAAGCGTTCGTTTTCCCACCGGAACGCCATCCATTCTCATCGGCGTTCGACCGCGCTCTATGCCATCGAGCATTACGGTCGCCGGTATCGCCGGGGTTGTACGAATGACGATCGAACCGGTAGACGGTTGCCGCAATAGCTGCATGTAGATGAACATCGTAACCGCGATCGTGATCAAACCGACGCAGAGGCTGAGCGCCCAACCGGATTTCCACCACGGGGTAGAAGAAAGCTGCATCTGCACCGTTGGAATCCTCGCCTGCCGAACGCGGGGAGCGGCCGGTGCCGGCATGTAGCGCGCCTGGTACTGCGCAGGCGCCTGTCTTAGTATCTGGTACTGGGCACCGGGGGCTCGCTGGATCGCCGCGGGCTGAATGAAGGATACGGCAGGGCCTTCGGATTTGTCGCGGTCGCGGTAAAGCTCGTCGAGACCAATCTCTTCTTCCTTGTTGAAGAAAATCTCCGTGGCGTCCTCGTCGAACTCGGTCTCGTATTTGAAAGCAGGAGCAAACAAGCCTTTCTCAGGTGGAACAAAACCCTCCTGCTCCTCGCTCGTATCGTTAATAACGGTGGGTTGGCTGCTGAAACGGTGCGCTGCGCTCTCGGCGCGCTCCTCGACCGGTGGATTCTTCATATCGTCGAGCTCTTCGATCTCCTCGTCGAGCTCCTTGAGATCCGCGCTCGGTTTGGCGAGCGAAGGAACTTTCGGCGGTGGAGGGATAGTGGGGACTTCGGAAGAATCCCGGCTGATGTCAACCCGAGAAACCGAGCGCATTCTATTTATGACCTCGGCGCGGGTAATCGCCGCCGCTCCCATGGGAGACGAGAAAAAGCGCCTGCGCTCAGCGATGATATTTGGATTTTTACTCGCTTCTAGTAACTCGTTAAGGCGCGCCTGTTCCGCCTCTTTTTCGGTTTCGAAAATCTCTTCCATCCACGTGGAGAGCTGGCGCACTCCGAATCCTGGATGTTCCGCTGAAAGGTACGATTGCAGCGCGGTATTCATCTCATCCGCGGATTGCCAACGGTCGTCCGGTTCGCGCTCCAGCGCCCGCATGAGTATCATTTCGAGCTCTTCAGGCGGATCCTCGAGTAGCGCTGAAGGAGGCGGAACCGACGCTTGACTTACCAATTTGAGAACCGCGACGTCGTTGTTACCTGCAAACAGTTGCTTGGAGGTAACCATTTCGTATAGACAAACGCCGACGCCGAAAATATCGGAGCGAGCGTCTAGCCTTTTGCCTTTGACCATTTCCGGGCTCATGTAGCTCAGCTTCTTCTTCAGCGCGTCGACATTGGTCTGCTGCGCTTGTCCGACCGCTTTGGCAACCCCGAAATCGATCAGCTTTACGTCCCCTTCATAGCTGATCAAAATATTCGCTGGCGATAAATCTCGGTGAATAAAGCCGATTTGCTCTCCCTGTAGATTCTTTAAGTTGTGGGCGTAATCGAGCGCCTCGCACATCTTACTCGCCATCCACGCCGCCACCGAGGGCGGCATGTGTATGCCCTTTTTGATCAAGGTTTGATTGATTCTGCCGAGATCTTTGCCGATGATACATTCCATCGCCATGTACATCGACTCGCCCACTTTTCCGAGCTCGAAGATGGGGCAGATGTTGGTATGGGTCAGGCGCGCCGCGGTCTTGGCTTCTTGGATAAAGGTACTGATAAATTCTTGGTCCCCGGCCATATGGGGCAAGATCCGCTTGAGCGCGGCGAGTCGCTCGAATCCCGCCTCGCCGTAGGCAATGCCGCGATAAACCGCAGCGGTCGCCCCGATACTTATTCGGTCTAAAAGGAGGTATTTTCCGAAGGGAATTAGCTCATTCGCCGACCAGCGGCTGTGCTCCTGTGCGGTTTGGTTTGGTAGGTTAATCATACTTCAACACAGAATCCGATAAGCGAGATGAAAGTTGCTTACACGAGAACACCTGTCGGACATAGTAATTTATCCCAATCGATTCAGCAATCCGTATTGACCGCGGGGACGCTTATAATTCCATATACCGCCTAAAGATAGATAGCAAGAAAGGACCGGCGAATCCCCGCGTTTTCTTTCGAATTTCAGTCAAAGCGCGCGGCGCCGGAAGCTTCGTAAAAAATCGCCTCAGCTTGATTCGCGTCTCCCGCGTTGACGAAAGCGCGGCGACTTAAGGCGACTGTCGGAAATGACTTTACCGCTCGCGGCCGCATCCGCGGCCTATTTCCTATGTAAACCTTGACGTTGCAAAAAATCCGTCGGCGTAAACCGCTTCGCTCGCGAAAAATAGCGCGAACTAGGGGCGTGCTCAACTTTTTTGGACCTCACTTAGGGTGCACTAAGCTGCGGTTCAAAAAAAGTTCCGCGCGCCCTTATTTCATCGCTTTTTTCGCGTGTCCGTTCGACGTTTTTTGCAACGTTAAGGTAAAATTTTCGCAATAGCGCGGCTATCGCCGCGGTTTTTCCGCGGTCACTCTTCCCGCGGTCGCGCCCGGTTGTGGCAAGGTTATTTATACAGCCTGCTAAGGATAGGTTTCATCGCGGGCGGTGATAGAGTAGATCGAGCCGGAGTCGCTACCGCCCACGGGCGTTAGTTCGCAATCCACGTCCGCATCCTGGATCGCGATATCCACGACACGCCACATTTCCCCTGGTGTATCGAACCCTTGCAACGCGCTAAATTGTGGCTGGTCTTGCAGAGCGCGATCGGGCAATCCGCCGTAACTTCCTCGAAGCGCACCGTTGCAATAGACGTTCACCAGTGGATGGGTTTCGATAGTCGGCAGTGGCACCCCGCTATCCGAAGTAATAGCGTCCGCCTTGATATTCGCGTAATACTCGACCATCACCCTGAACCTATCACCCGCTCGCGGATTATCGAGGTTAATGTTCTCGGTAACGTATTTCGACGCGGTCATATTTTTATTGTCGATATCGAGCCGGGGATTGGGACAGTATTGCAGGAACTCGTGGTAGGCTTGATAGTTCGGCGCGTTTTCTCCGGTACAGCTTTCGAGATCAGTCGTGTTCTCGTAATCCCAAGGAGTATCATCGCCGCGACAGGTTCTCTGATAGCAATCGGATTCTTCAAACCACGCAGCGGTGCCCGGTGTCCTGCCCAAATGCAGGTCGAGATCAACTCCTTCGCCGTTTCGCGTCGCGACATCTCCGGTTTTGTCCCAGCACAATTCCACGCGTAAGCCGGGAGCGCTGACGGACATAACCCAGGTACAACTAAAAGCGCTTTTGCCGTCTCTCTCTACCGTAAGCTTTACTTGGTACGCTCCGCTTAAGGAAAAGCTCACGATCGCGTTGCGTTGGTTCTCGCCCTCCAACTTGTAGCTCAAGGTTCCGCTCGAGGAGGTCGCGTTCGCGTCGATCGACTGAAAAAGCCTGTCGCAAGGCGAACCGGTAACCTCCCAGTGCCACTCGGTCGCGTCGTCTTTGTAGTAAAAATCCTCTCCGTTCAACCCATAGGTGGTAAAGGGCCGCGCTTTCGGCACCCGCGAATCGTCTCGCGTCGGACATTCGCCCTCGGGCACACAATCAGGAACCTCGTCGATACAACCGTTGCAGTCGTTATCCAGACCGTCGCATACCTCCTGGGAAGGCGATATGCTCTGCTCGCAGGGACCCCACCAAAAGGTAAACTCCTGCACATACTGACAGACTTGGATACCGGACCTGCAAGCGCCTTGGCCGGCTCGGCTCGGCGGGCCTAAAAAGCAGGATTGGATCTTTCCGGCCACCTCGCAATCGCACTTCTCGTCCACCAGCCCGTCACAGTCGTTATCCAGACCGTCGCATAAACCGCCGACGTAACCTTCCTGGATATCCTCGAGACAACGCACCGCGATCGGCGAACAAGAGTCTAAAGCTATCGGTCCGGCGTCACCCGGATCATACGCACCCTGACCGTCCTGCAGATCCGGAAAGGCCGTATCTTTTGAAACATCGGGGACTATCGCGTCGAAGCCTCCCGCCTCCGGGAGTGGTGTATACGGCATCCTCGGGTTGAGATATCCGCAACCGATAAAGGTTCTCGGCCCGCAGGGCTCGGTTTTCAAATCATCGTCGCCCGCTTCTTCGATGTCCGGAACGCCGTCTCCGTCCGAGTCCTCATCCAGATAGTCCGGCGTACCGTCGTCATCGGTATCGCGCTCCTTACCCGTGCTATATACGCATGTGCTATCTTCAACTACACCCTCATGCTGATCACAGATAGTGTCGCAATCACAGTCTCTACAAACATCCGTTTGCTGGCACGACTTTTCTTTCTCGTCGGCTTCGTCTTCTTTTTCCGCGCACCCCGAAGCGACCACCGCACACGCAGCGAGAACCGGCATCGCTAAACGAAGAAGGCTTCTTTTCCGTGTCATCGTCGATCGCCTCAAGCTGTTTCAATAAGTAAATCGGTCGGTTCCACCTCTCGATGAAGGATTTGGAAGTACGCAGGCGCGGAAAGGTGTACCGAGCGGCATACATCAGCGTTCATTTCTCGCCATCGCAGGTCGAGCGCAGACGGGACCGGCTCGTTATTCGGCTTGCATCGTTACCGGAACCACGTCGATCGCGCTCTCGGACTTATCGAGGATCAAGCGATAGACTCTGCCGTTGCGCGTGTCCAAGTCAGCGTCCGGAACCTCGTCGGATAAATTAGTTACCACGATCAGCACCCTATCCGTTTCTCGAGTCAGCTCGAGCGCGAGATAGCTGTTCGGATCTCTTCTCGCCGGCACCGCCATCCTTCCGAGCTCTTGCCCCTCTTTGGACAACCTAATCGCGATCAGCGACCAGCGTCCCCCGTGCTCTCCGCGAAGCCATATCTTCAATTGAAGGGGAAATAGTGCTTGAGCGGTATCGACCATCGTATAGCCGCTGCCGTAGGTCTCTAAAGGTGGGTCCGAAACCGGTAGGTGTTTTGGTAACTGGGCGATCGAAATCGGACCGAGCACCGGCACCCGTCCATCTTCTCGTAGGGTTTTGAACGCGCAAAAAGGAGCACGGCGGCGGCGCGGCTCAGAACCGGCGAAATAGCGTGCAACCGCAATATCTTCCACGATTTCCACCAAAGAATCGCCGGCGTTTTTCAGCGCCTTATCTAACGCCTCCCAGAGGTCGGGAGAACCGCGCAGCCAGCGCTTATCCTCGCTCTTCTGCCTGGCGAATTGCCATAACTCGCGCAAGAACGTCCCACTTCCACCGTCTGCTCTTTCCGACAACGCGGCCAGGAATAAAGCGCCACCCTCGCCATATTCAAGCGAGTCGGTAATCCACCCCTGCCAGGGATTCTCTTGCTTCATTTCGACATCGTCGTCACAGCCGTAACGGCCGGAGATCAACCACGCGACATAGGCGCCGGTCGCGCGGCGCCAAGCCTCTGCTTCCGCCGGGTCCTGGCCGAGCAACACCGCTTGAACCAGCGCGGAGACGACGCACGCCTGCAATCGGTCTGAAGAGACGCTCGCGTCGACGACGGCGTATGTCGAGGCGCTGTCGAGCAACGACCAAGCGACCGGCGCATCGACGAACGCCCTGGTAGATAGCGCGCTTTGCGAGATCAGATAAAGGTCAAAAGAAGCGGTACCCCCGTATCCTCCGTCGGCGACCGGTTCGGGCCACCCGGTCTCGATGAGCAGCGTGTACGCTTGCTCGAGCGCGGCCAGGGTTTCGTGAACCCTTTTTTCCGAAACCGCGGGAGGCGCGTGTACACAAAGCGGATATCTTTCAGACTGCAGCATCCACCCCTGGTCATCGGGCCGCGACACTCGCTGCGGGTAGGGAACAGTCGGTCCTTTCCATCGTCCCTGACCGACCGCCCACTGTGCCCACATTTCGATCGGAGAGACTTGAGCTGTTGTTTTTGGTGTCGCGGTCAATAGCAAAAGCGCCACGACGACGATCGCCGTCTTGGTTTTTCCCAACTGATGCCCTAAGCCGAACGCGCGACGATGGGATCGATGACACAACGGTTTTGGCCGCTGATGCATGCCGCGCGCGCGTTTTATCGGCTGAGACGATTGCGGCGGTGTGAATGGCAGAGCACGGCAACGGACTCGTATCTCCAAGCTACGCGGGTCGCGCGCTGACAAATCCTCTATAGCTTCGGTCTGATCCACCTGACCCATTCGACATAATTTCCGTTTGCGCTTAGGATTTGATACAAAAGGCTTTTAACAGCGAAAAGAAATTACAGGATAACCATGTCGGAATCTCAATTCGATCCAAATCTTTTCTTTCAGTTCGACCTCGAGCGGGGAGAAGTGCGCGCGCGCGACGGCTCGCGGGTGCTGTTGCTTTCCCAAGATGTCCTGGGTCCGCTGATCGGCACCGCGGTTCGAAGCGGTGACCTAACGGCGGTCCGCGAATTGGGAAATCAGCTCGGTAGCTACGTTAAAGGTCACCTGGGCGAATCCGTTGAGGATAAATCGCCGGCGATTGTGCTCGGCAATGTCGCCGACGTGTTAGCGCTTTACGGTTGGGGAAGGCTACGGGTCGAACAGTGGGGCAACGCGTTGGTGCTTCAGGTGGAAAAACTACCCCCTCTAGACCAGGAAAATTTAGCTGTCGCAGCGCTGTTGGGCGGTGCCCTGTCAACGCTGTGCTCGCGCGAGGTCGCTTGCGTACCGGTTGGCAGCGACAATCGCTACTTGGTAGTTGACCCGAATATTGCCGAACGGGTGTGGGCGTGGTTTAAAGGCGGTAACGATATCGCTAGCATCGTTTCGAAACTGGTTGCTCCGGAGGGATCTTGAACACTCAAGTCGAAAAGTTAGAAGAGCTCCTCGCTCGGGTTCAAAAAAACCGAGCCAAACCCCAAACTGCGCCCGCTGCGCGGCCGTTAGCCGCGGACCGGCAGTTTGCGCGGGACTCGGCCGACAGCGTATTGGAGCGAGAGCGGATATTGCGGGAGAAGCGGTCCGAGGTGAAGCCGCAAGCGCTGTTCGATCTGGAGTCAACGCCCTCAGAAGCGGTTGGAGAACCCGAAATAACGCAGCCGCCCGACTCGATCGAAGAAGCTGCGCCGATGGGCGGTCCGATTCCGAAAAAAACCGGTACGCCCCTTGAAGCGGCGGTCGAGAATCATATGGAATCGGCCGGCGTCGCGACCGCGGCGTCGTCAATGGACGAAATCGCCATCGAGGAGGTCATGAATGATTCGGTTCAACCGATCGCGCTACCAACGGAGCCGATTGCAAAACCGATAAAGGCTGTTGCCGAAGTGGTAAGCAAACATCCGTCGATGCAAGAATTGACCTTCGGGGTCTTGCTTAAAAGAACGCTCTCATTACGGCCTCGATAAGCCGAGTGTAAGAGAGGGATAAAACAGGCCATCCGGTTCGAGATATATCTGAGTTGCGACGGAGGATAAGCTCGGTCAAGCATACGACGATAAAAAAACCGTTCGACTAAGGTCGATGGCAACTTATTTAGCGCATTTGAGGCTCATGCTTTTAGTTATTGATGTGGGAAATACGAATACTGTCCTCGGATTATATGACGGCTCCGAGCTGGTACGTCAGTTCCGTATCGAATCGACAATCGGACGGACCAAGGACGAATTTCAATTGGTTCTAGTCAGCCTACTACAACTCGCCAAGGTGGATCCAAAATCCGTGAAGGCGAGCATTCTCGCGTCGGTCGTACCCGCGATTACGGACACCGTGGTACAAGCGGTTCGAATGGCTTTCGGTCTCGATATTCTCGTGGTTGGACCCGGGATCAAGACCGGCATGCCGATACTCTATGAAATCCCCAAAGAAGTCGGTGCTGATAGGATAGTCAACGCGATCGCCGCGTATGAACGCGTTCGCGGCGGTGTCATCGTGGTGGATTTCGGCACCGCCACGACCTTTGACTGTATTTCTCACCGAGGCGAATATTTGGGCGGTGTGATCGCTCCGGGCATTACGCTAAGCGCTGAAGCGCTCTTTTCTAAAGCGGCGAAACTACCGCGCACGGAAATCGTCAAGCCGCCACGCGTGCTCGGTCGCAACACGATACACGCGATGCAATCAGGCATCATTTACGGCTATGTCTGTTTGGTCGATGGAATGGTCGAACGCTTGATAAAAGAGATGGGCTATCCTTGCGCCACGCTGGCCACGGGCGGGTTGGCTTCGCTGATCCAATCGGAATCCAGCACCATCGAAGAGGTCATCGAATCGCTCACGCTCGAGGGTCTACGAATACTCTATGAACGGAACTGTTAGATATGGAATGTAAAAAGGACAAACATCTCGAAAGCTGTAACTGCAGCTATGAACCCTGCTCTCGAAAAGGCGTTTGTTGTGAATGCATCAGCTATCACCTCAAACAAAGAGAACTTCCCGCGTGTTGTTTTCCCAGCGATGCGGAGCGCACCTACGACCGTTCTTTCGAGCATTTTTCGCGTTTGGTTTCGGCAAAAAAAATCTGACCCGATGACTCCGCGGCCGAGCGCGACGCGATCTTTCCTGCGTGGGATAACGGTGCGACCAGATAATTAAGCGATCTATTCTAATTACGCGAAATTAGATTAGAAACGGCGATTATACACGGGGGAGCGATTACGATTCCATTTGCACTACGGTCACGCTATTGGTATCCCTATACCCGGTATGGGGATCAAACCCAATATCGAGGATGGCCTTCCCACTCACCGTCCTCTTCCATCAGTCGATTTGGCGTTATTGCCGCAAGAACGCCGCGCGCTGCGTATTCGCAATTCCGTGGGCGCTTCTTTCGTCTTGTTCGCTATCGGCAGCGGCGCCGCGCTATTTGTTTTTTCTGATGACCTACGCGACTTTGTCGCGGGGATAGTCTCGTCAAATCGCATCGACGAAAACGAGGTCGAGGCCAATCGATCTTCTCAACGCCCGAACGCGAGAAAAGCTGAAGCCACTTTGACGAATCAGAGCTCGCTGACGGATCCGGATCGTAGAGAGGCGCCGCTCGAACCGGAAAAAGAACTTATCGCGGCTATGAAACCCGTTGTGCTCGAATCCAATCAAACAGCGATGACCGCCGACGCCTTCGATACCCCGGAAGGCTTACAACAAAGCGTAAAGCGTTTCGGAAAAGCGCGAGGTTTTCGCGACGCGCTGCTTTCCGCGGGCGCCTCGTCCGGCGAAGCAAACGAGCTGATCGAAGCGCTGACTTCGTTGGTCGATTTTCGTCACTGTCAGCCGGAGCACGAACTGCTTTTCGAGCGTGATCAAACGCGGCGATTGGTGCGCTTCGAGTATCGCGTCGGCATTACCGAAATCTATCGCGCGACGCGCGGCAAAGAGGGAAAGCTGGTCGGACGCGCGGTCGAAATACCGATCGATAAAAGCCGCCTCGCCAAAGGCGGCTATATCTCAAGATCGCTGCGACAAGCGCTTGAGACGGTGGGCTTGGGCGGCGGATTCGCCGGGGTATTCGTAGAGGCTTTTGAAGGGCATATCGACTTTAAAAAAGACGCGCGTGCCGGCGACAATTTCAAAGCGATCGTGGATCACGAGTACGTCAACGGAACCTTTATCGGCACGGGTACAGTACACGCGCTGGAGTATCATAGTCAACGTAAAGGAAAGCTGCTGGCCTTTTGGTACGAAGTTAAGAAAGGCAAGGGAGATTTCTACAGCGCACAAGGCCGAACGATGCAAGGGGGGTGGCTGCGCACGCCGGTTCAATACGATCATATATCATCTAAATTCAACCTTCGCCGCAAGCATCCTATCTTGAAGCGGGTCATCCCCCACTACGGCGTCGACTACGCGGCGGCGCCCGGAACGCCGGTAAAGGCGGCCGCGGACGGCAAGGTCAGCTTCGCGGGGTTTAAGGGGGCTAACGGAAATTTGGTGGTTCTCAATCACAACAACGGATTCCAGACTTTTTACGCGCATTTGCTGCGTATTGCTCGCGGCATACGTTTCGGCGTGTCGGTCGAGCAACGACAAGTCATCGGAAGCGTCGGCTCGACCGGACGTTCCACCGGCCCTCACCTGCATTTCGCGATTAAACGCAACGGTAGGTTTCTCGATCCCGCAACTCAGCTCAACGGCCCCGGGAAACCACTGCCCGCGTCAGAGGAGTCTAAGTTTCGTCGCCTCAAACAGGCGCTCATCAACGAGCTCGAAAAGATACCGTTGGCCGCGGCACCGGAGGATTCCGAAATCTCACCGCCGCAAGAGGAAACGGAAGCCTTACCGCAAGGAAGCGAGTCACTGGACGTTTTTTAGCTTATTTACATTTCGTATTCGTATGGAGTTTCAAGCGTGAACGAGGTCGTATTTCATCCAATAGGCTATGTAAAAAGCCCGGAGAAACACAGCCGGCCCGGAAGTTTCAACCGGGTCGTCAGTCAGATCATTCTAAGCGAGCACCTGGCAGCCGCGTTGGAGGGGCTAAGCGAGTTCAGCCACGTCGAAGTCATCTATTTCATGCATCTATTAGAGCCGGGGCGCGGGTTCAAGCTCAAGGTCCGACCGAGGGGTTTACCCGAGTTGGACGAAGTCGGGCTGTTCGCCACGCGCTCGCCGAACCGGCCGAACGGAATAGGTCTAACGCTCTGTGTGCTGTTGTCGATCGAACGTCATATTTTAACCGTGAAGGGACTCGATGCGCTCGATGGCTCTCCGGTGATCGATATTAAAGGACCTGCTCGTAGTAACTATCTTCGTCGGGGCAAGATGAAGTTTCCCAAGTGGACCGAAGCCCTCGAGCGCATCGCCGATTGAATACGTCCGTTAAGGCATAGTCTGATAGAGAAAAGCTTTCTACGACGTATGCGAAACGATTTATTCATATTAATCGACGATAACGAAGACGGATCGATAGGGATAAAGGCAGTATGAAGTTTAAAAATGTCGCTTACCCGCTTATCGATTCGGCGTTGCGCGGTTGGTACGAAATCCAGATTCTCCGTTTCATCCTAAAAATCATCGAATCGTCAGCAACTTCTCAAAAAATGGTAATAAAACGATTGCACGAGATTTCTCTCTTTGGTCGAAATGACGGGTGTTGCCACGTATGTCATCTCGACCGATGGGAGAGATCCCAAACAAACCACCATTTTTTTAGAAGTTACGATCGCTACACACAAAAGAGCATAACAATATACGCATTCGCGTTGTGTACGTACTTTACGCATTGCATGAGTGCTGCTAACATAAAAGAAATTTGCCGCTTTTTCGCGTGGCATAACGGAATACGACGATTTTGTCTGCTGCTGTTCAAAAGCGATCAACGAGTGGGGTTGAGAGTGCTTTGCTCTCCATGTCCCCGGTTTAGATGGGAGAAGTATTGTGTCTATCAAGTGTTTTTTTAAAAACCTCCTTGCACTGCTGTTTTTATTTAGTGTCTCGGGAACAGCCGAAGCACAGGATGCCAAAGTGGCTAGCGACGTAGCGTCGTACGGTGGCGTTTCGCGCGGCGAAGCGCGTTCCCTAGTCCGAAAGGTATCCGAGCAGATGCAGAAAGCCGCTAGCTCGATTGTAGGCTTGAACGACCCGATTCGCCGAGCGATGAGAATCGGGATGTTCGGTCAGGCGCCCACGCCGCAGCAAGACGCGGTAAACGACGCTAAAGCTCGCTTATACCTCTATTCGGGTTTGACCCAGCAGAGCCTTAAGGCTCTATTTCGGCCGGGCCCGGGAATGCTAGCGATTTGCACTCAGAGTCTTCAGATTAGCGAAACGGAATGTGAAGCGCTGGTTGCAGCGTCGCTCCAAAAGCCGGTGAGGGAAGTTGCGAAGCTGTTAGAAAGCCACCCGGCCGTGATTCCAATGCAACCGGTAACCGCCTCGCCGAACGGATACGCCACCGCGCGCCCCGTTCCACAAACCACCTACACGCCGCCAGCCCCAAAGCCGACCTACCAGCCGGCGCCAGTGGCTAAAAGCCCGGTCGTAACGACACCCGCTCCCGCCCCTCGCACGAAGTATACTCCGGACACACCTAACGTGGATACGGCTGCGGCCTATAAAGCGCGAAGGGAAAAATACTTGGCAAGCTTTAAACAAAAAAAGGAAGAGACGAAGAAGGCCAGGGAGGTTTCGAAAGCTTCGGAACCGGTCGTTACCCCTACCAAGAATACCACCTCCGAGCCCGAGGTGTTTGAAACCCCGGAACAAGCGAAAACCTCTGCTCCAGCAGCCTCTTCTGCCTCTATAGCCAAGGAGACGGATGAAAAACCCGAGCCGAAGGCAAAGCCTAAGCCCAAGGAGACCGACTCGTTTATCTCCGATCTCCTAGCCGATCCATTAGGTAAAAAGTAAGCGCGGATAAGGGCCAACGGCGTCAATCGCGGCAATGCGGGTAAGCGTTCAGGCTCCAAACAACGCGGCGGCCAATTCACCTACAAAATCGAGCGCGCCCGCAGGACCGGCGATGAGTGCAATGACTGTACCTCAACGTTGCAAAAACTCCGTCGGCGTAAAGCGCTTCGCTGTATCTTCTCAATAAGTGGTGGCGAAACAACCTGGGAACGCGCGCGTATAGGTTCGCTCTTGGGTAGTATTGATATAACGACTTGCCCCTGCCCAAGTAACTCAAGAATGAGAAACGTATTGATTTCTGCACGATTGCACCACGTAAGGTTAGTTCTCCCCAAAAAAAACGGGCAAGGGCAGGGGCACGGGCAGGGGCCAGTTGGGCTGCTTTCAGGTATCTTCATCTGCTCGCCACGACTTTTTGAGAAGGTACCGTGTCGGTCCGATATGCAAGGAGCCGCGACGAAGGACTAGCAGCGCTATTTCGAGAAGCGAGCGACGCCGCAGATTGGGACGTCCCGCCCGAAGGACGAGCGGAGGCATTTATGAGACGGGCTTTAGTGTTGGTGCCCTCGAAATCTATTATATGTAGCAGGGTGTAACTTCGCGGATTATCTATTGAATATCGCCTCGGTAGCCTGCAATGCGACGGCGCGTTGGGATCGATAGGGTCTTCCTCGACCGTGGAGAGGCGTAGCGAATAAGGGGATCTTTCGCGACCATGTTGAGAAATGCGCGGCGGCGGTGTAAGCGAAGGAGCGGTAGTCTGTCGGTAGAACGCCAAACGGAACGCGGCTTTACGGTTTGTCGAGCCTTCGCGCGCGGGCTTTTCCCGTGTAAAACATCGTTCCGGATTTGTTTAGAAGAAAATAGCCCTTTTAAAGAGACATCGCCCTTACATGTCAAAACGCCTCATAATCGTCGCACGTTCCGTCGCGGTTTTGCTTCTCGGAAGCGCGATCTCATGCGCGGCGTCGATTCCCAGGGGTCGATACGGGATCAGCTCGGTCGAGCTGCAGGGTGTCAAAAAGTTCGAGCAAGAGGCGCTGCTCTCGTGTTTGGCCACCCATCGACGACCGAGATTTACTCTCAACCTCGGTCGCGACTCGACCCCCGAATGCGATGTTCCGCCTTTCGACCCTAATTATTTGCCCGTTGATCTTTGGATTTGGCCTTGGACGGAGTGGCCGCTTTACGACGGGACCACGCTAGAGCGCGACCTGGACAGGATCGAACGCTGGTATCAAGCGCGCGGTTACTACGATGCGTTGGTAGTGGACTACAAGCTGGTTAAGAACGATGAAGACCAAGAGATCGATGTTGAAATAGTAATTGAGGAGGGCGAACCGATAACCGTGGAGCGTATCGAGCTAAAGGGGCTCGACAAGTTATCCCTCGAAGTGCGAGAAGAGGCACAAAAAGTCATTCGACTGGAGATCGGAAAACGTTTCGACGAATCGGACTATGACGCGAGCAAAGAGGCGCTCGTCTATTATCTCGGGGATGCTTCCTATGCGAAAGCCCGGGTAGACGGGCAGGTCACCATTGACCCGAAACGAAAAAAAGCCGCCGTAGTCTATGAAATCACGACCGGACCGCGCTGCTATTTCGATAAGGTCTTGGTCGAGGGCAACATCGATCTTGAAGCTGAACCGATCATTAAAGCGACGATGATCGACCCGGGTTCGCCCTATTCGGAAAGCAAACTAAAAGAGTCGCGAGAGGCGATCTACGATCTCGGCGCTTTTGCCTCGGTGGAGATCAGCCCTCGTACCCGGGAGGACAGCAACCGCGTCGACACCGTGGTCCGAGTCGTGCCGGCTAAAAAATTTCGCTTCGCCGTGGGCGCGGGCATTCAGGTGGGCTCGGATACGCCGCAAAAGAGCGTCGAGCAGTGGAATCTGCACCTATTACTGAGAGCGGAACATCGGGATTTTATCGGAGGAATGCGAAGGCTGCGAATCGAGGATCAGCCCAGGATGATCTTTATGGAAGCTTTTCCTCAAATCGAAAAGAAACCTCATCCGGGTAACTTATTGACCATCGACTTCAAGCAACCCTCTTTTTTCGAGCCGCGCACGGTCTTGACCACCGCAGGAGAATGGGACTACGGTCCCGATCCGTACCAAGGCAACTACGTCCGACACGACCTCGATATTTGGGCCGGTCCCGGGAGATATTTCTTCCGGCACGCGCTGTACCTCTCGAGCACGATCCACGTCAATCTCTTTCTTCCAAATAGACCTAAGTCGATGGGTACGACCGATGGCGATGACTCGCGAGCTACTTCAAGAGCGGCCGAGTGGTGCCCTAATTGGTTGCAGGACTACTATGTCACGTTTATTCAACATAGTATTCAGGTCGATCTTCGCGATGACATGCGCAGACCGCGAAGCGGTTCCTTCTATGCACTAACGATACAACACGCGGGCTACTTCTTACCGAGTTACTGGGACTACCTCCGTGTCACCCCGGAAGCTCGCGGCTATCTCCCCCTTCCGCTGCGGATGGTTTTGGCCGGGCGGGTGCGTATGGGGATTCTACTGATTAGCGATAGTCAAATCGGTGACGACCCCGAGCTACAGGAGCTTCGCGACTACGGTCCGATTCGCTATCGATTGCGCGGCGGCGGCTCGAACAGCGTTCGCGGCTACAACCCGAATACGCTGGGGGATACGGTCTGGGAATGCGGCCGGCTCTATTCCGGAGGGCTACGCCAATGGGAAGCCTCGCTGGAGTTGCGCGTGCCGCTTACGGTTGATCTCGGAACCGTCGTTTTCGTCGACGTCGGCGACGTAACCATCGAAGAGGTCTTTCGCTTTTACTATCCTCATACCACCGTCGGTTTCGGTTTTCGCTACGATACAATCGTTGGGCCTTTGCGCTTTGATTTCGGCTTTTTACCCAAGGGGCTGCAAACCTTCGGAGAATTCGACCCGCCGAAATCCAACCTACCGCCGGGTAAGATATTCGGGTTGGACGGGGCGTTTCACATTACCATCGGTGAAGCATTCTAGAGAGAGATACCGTCGTCGCCATCATCGCCGAGCGGTGATTCGACGGCACGGCTTTTAGACGCTCCGGAACGGGTAAACGCCGCAAGTTACCGAAATCCTCTCGAACGAAAAAAGCCATAAGCGCTTTTTCGTTTCTTGGTTTTTTTAACGGCGAATCGGCCGTCTTCGTAGCCAAACAGCACTACACCCCTGAACGGTTACGTTGAAGTGCACAACGCGTAGCGTATAATCGCACGGATGGAAAAGGTATACGAATGGACGACTCACGCGCGAGCCGCTCGCTCCGAAGGCGCTTATTGGCGTAGTCGAAGCGTCGAAGAGCGAATTTCAGCAGTAGAAACTATCCGAGAGGCTACATGGGGTATATACGATGAAACTTCCGCCCGATTGGAGCGAGTTTATCGGTTTGTTGAACTCTCACCGCGTAAGGTTCATAATCGTGGGCGCGCACGCGCTAGCGGCCAACGGAAGACCGCGCGCGACCCAGGATATTGACTTCTGGGTCGAGCCTACGACCGCGAATGCGAAGCGACTCGGTAAGGCTCTTGACGAGTTCGGATTCACAGAACTGGCGAAAGAGGCGCATAGATTTGCCGAGCCGGATCGATTGGCCACGTTGGGCAATCCTCCGTTGCGAATTGATATCATGACGAGTCTAACGGGTGTATCGTTCGATAAAGCGTGGAAAGGACGGATACGCGTTGATCTGAAGGGTCACGCGGTGGGATTTCTTGGTCGCAAGGAGCTCATCGAAAATAAACGTTCTTGCGGCCGGCCCAAGGATATCGCCGACCTCGCGCTGCTGAATGAAATCGAAAACGATAGTTGACCTTAACGTTGCAACGAGAAAAAATAACCCGGAGATGGGACGCGAAAATGGTAAGCTTTCGGGGGTCAAACAAGTTAGAGCCACCGCCGGGCGCGTACCCGCGGCCCAAACTGTTGCGTTTTCGGTGTCCCGCGGGCCCCGAGCGTTCATCGCAACCGAAGCTTTCCGACCATGCTCACTGATGACGATATCTGGCTTCACGATAAAAAGGCTCGATTCCCAGCCTTCCCAAATTATATTTTATATTTATGGTAAGGCGCTGCGAACGTCCGCGCACGTGGCGGTATCGGCCAGTTTGACTAGAGTGTAGGTCGCCGAATCGGCTATATAGTTCGGTTGATTGTTATCGAGAAAACCACCTTCGCTGGAACTACAGTCTGAGGTGCTATTGGACCGGTTGCATCCAAAGATGCGGTTATCTACGTGTGTTACCAAAGCATTACCCGAGGAGCCCGTGCAACCGTTCAGAGTGCCACTTAACGAAAAGGCGAGGCGTGTGGCCATATAGACGAAATCGGCGCGATTAGCGCCTATAAGTGCACTAGTGGGCGGATAATAATCACTACCGCTATTGGAATAAACGGCCGTCACTCCCGGCTTTCCATCGCCGTCCATATCCGAGGAAGTAAGCGATGAAGCGGTTCCTAGCGCCCAGGTACCGGACGATGTGGTCGTACCCTTCAGCATCGTGACGGCGGTAAGATTAAGAGTCGCGCCGGGCGATGAGCTACTGAGCATCGCCGTGGTCGACGCGCTAGGCAGATAGGTCGAATCGAATAGGGATGTCGGGTAATTGATCTTATACCATTCGTTATAGAACGAAGACTTGATATGAGGCGTATTCCATTCACACTCGACTATCGTAACGCTAAGCGAGTTACCCGACTGAGACACCTGGAGCTTGGTCCACGAATAGAACGTCCCGCTGCCCGCCGAAATCCATGTCGCTGCGGGCCAGCTCACTGCGGCCGTCACTTTTAGCGCAAAGGTTCCGTTCAAATCGCAGACCGTTCCGCAGGTGCCCGAGTTACAAACAGGAGCTCCATCGTCCCCGTAGTTGTCCGGACAGGCGTTACCGCAGTAACCACAGTCTTCGAGCGACGTGTTGAGATCAGTTTCGCAGCCGTTGTTATACAAGCCGTCGCAGTCATCAAAACCGGAGTTGCAATCCGCGATATTACACGTACCGTCCGCGCATTCCGCAGTGCCGTTATTCGCCGTACACCCGTTACCGCAGTACCCGCAGTTCTGGAGCGATGTATTAAGACCAGCCTCGCAGCCGTTGATATACAAGCCGTCGCAGTCGTCGAAGCCGGAGTTGCAATCCGCGATATCGCACGTACCGTCCGCGCATTCCGCAGTGCCGTTGTTGGCGCTACATGGGTTATTGCAGTAACCACAGTTTTGAAGCGATGTATTTAGATCAGCCTCGCAGCCGTTGTTATACGAGCCGTCGCAGTCATCAAAACCGGAGTTGCAATCCGCGATATTGCACGTGCCGTCCGCGCATTCCGCAGTGCCGTTATTCGCCGTACACCCGTTACCGCAGTACCCGCAGTTCTGGAGCGACGTTTTTAGATCGGCCTCGCATCCATTAATTAGTAAGCCGTCGCAGTCGTCGAAGCCGGAGTCGCATTCCGCGATATTACACGTGCCGCCCACGCATTGTGCGATGCCGTTATTCGCGATACACGCATTACCACAGGTCCCGCAGTTCAGCAGCGATGTATTGAGGTCAGTCTCACAGCCATTATTCAGCACCCCATCGCAGTCCGCGAGCCCGGCCGGGCAGGAAGTAATCTTGCATTCGCCGTCGATGCACGTTTGCGAATCGGTGTCGCACTCGTTGTCACACGAGCCACAATGTTGAGGGTCTGTCATCAGGTCCGTTTCGCACCCGTCCGAGGGATCGTCGCAATCGGCATAATCGTCGATACAGGTAACGACACACGCACCATCCACGCATTCCGCTGATCCGTTCGGATTCTCGCACGGAGTAGAGCAGACCAAATCAGTAGACGAACCACCGTCGATCGAAGCGTCGTCAGCACTCTCCGAATCATCGGTTACGTCACCAGCGGCGTCATTTCCACCCACAGCGCCGTCGAAACCATCGGTTCCGCCGCTATCGGTCGTCCCGCCCGAACCGGTTGTACCGCCGTTTTCAGTCGTAATACCGGAACCGTCAGCGCTCTCTTTATCAAATGTACCACCAGAACCACTAGTATTTATAGAACCAGTCGTACCGGCGGTGCGAGTATTTAGCGTACTATCCCCCTCTTCCGTCGGCGTGAGTTCAAATTCTATTCGGCCGCAAGCAGCAAGTAGAAAAGCGCTCACTATAGCAAAGAGGTATAGCTTCAATGCTACGTTTACTCTAGAAACACTCCTCAATTCCGTCCGAATTACAATAAAGATATAATTATTATAGCTCTCTTGGAATCATTTGAATAGAAGATAAGTGCCATAGTACTCCGAAATTATATTGACTACATCACGATACAAAGGCGAAAGGGAAAGGGTATGTAAGCAGATGAAGGCCAGCGCCGTTACCCGATGGATCCACTTCTTTTCCCCGAGGTCAGGATTCCCGGGCCTTTACTACCTCCACGCCGCCCATGTATGGAATCAGCGCGTCGGGAACGCGGACGCTGCCGTCCTTTTGCTGGTACTGCTCTAGAATGGCTACGAAAGTGCGCCCGATGGCCAAACCCGAGCCGTTTAGCGTGTGAACGAACTTGGGCTTCTCGCCCTTTGCCGGTCTGAAGCGTATATTCGCGCGCCGCGATTGAAAATCTCCGTACCAGGAACAGCTCGAAATCTCGCGATATGCTTTCTGTCCCGGTAGCCAGACCTCAAGGTCATAGGTTTTGCGCGAGCCGAAGCCCAAGTCGCCGGAGCACAACAGCACAACCTGATAGTGAAGCTCGAGGCGTTTGAGCACCTCTTCGGCGTGAGCGGTGAGCTTTTCAAGCGCCGCTTCGCCCTGATCCGGACGCTCGACGCGCACCAGCTCGACCTTATCGAACTGATGCTGACGAATCAGCCCGCGCGTGTCTTTGCCGTAGCTCCCGGCCTCGCTTCTAAAACAGGCGGTGTACGCGACGTGGGTGACGGGAAGCTGTTCGGCGTCCAAGATTTCGCCCGCGTGAAAATTGGTTACCGGCACCTCCGCGGTCGGGATTAAATAGAGGTCGTGTCCCTGGTTTTCTTGATGTTCGTCCCAGCTCCAATCAATGCGAAACGAATCAGCAGCGAATTTCGGGAGCTGTCCGGTGCCGCGCATGGTCTCGTCTTTCACGATGACGGGCGACCAAATCTCGGTGTAGCCGTGCTCTTCGCCGTGTAGATCGAGCATAAAGGCCATCAAGGCGCGGATCATGCGCGAGCCGTGCCCTAACAGAAAAGAAAACCGGGCGCCTGAAATCTTTGTCGCGCGCTCAAAGTCGATGATTCCTAGAGCTAGGCCGAGATCGGTGTGGTCCTTGGGCTCAAAGTCAAACTCCGGCTTTTGACCCCAGCTTCGGACGAGCGGATTGTCGCTCGCGTCCTTCCCCACGGGCGTGGAATCAGCCGGAAGGTTGGGCACGTGTAGAAGCAGGTTGCTAATCTCCGCCTCGATCTCCCGGTGCTCAGACTCAAGTCCCTTGATCTCCGAGGCGATTTGCCGCAACGCATCGCGCTGTTGAGCGAACGCCCCGCTTTTCTTGTCGAGCTTGGCCATAAGCGCGTTCGCTTGATTCTGCCCGGTTCGAAGCTCTTGCAGACGGTGAATCACCCGACGCCTCTTTTCGGCCTTTTCGGCAATCGTATCGATGCTCGCCCGGGCTTCGGCACCGCGTTTATGCAGTATTTCTCTAACTTCTTCCAGATTTTCCACGACGTATTTAAGGTCGAGCATAGCCCGCCTTTAATAGCACAAACCATCTGGTCTCAAAGGTCTGCATCGATTACAACTCGCTTGATGCAAACAAACGTTTCGGCTCGAACCATAGCTCGGACAGCGGTGGTTCTACTGCTTCTAGCTGCGATTACCTCGGTTTTCGAGCTTTTCGCGCGCCAAGCGCCGGGGTCGCGTTTCGCTCTGGAGCTTTTACCCGGACCAATTTCCGCTCTGCGTAATACCTGTACTACGCTTGGAGTGCTCTTTTTCGCAACTGCTTGGCTGCTGCCGTCGATATCTAGACCCCGCGAACCGCGATGGACCGTCCGGCTCGCGCTCGCCGGGGCGACTCTCACCGTTGGATCGAGCATATACGGCGCGCTAAACAGCATGTACGGGATTCAGATCACCGACCTTCGTCCTGACGCGACACCGCTTTTCGTCGTCAAGCACCTAGGTCACGCGCTGTTAGGCCTTTGTTTGCTCGACCTGGCGCGGCGACTTTTTAATCCCCCGCCTGAATCGTAAAGTCGTTAGTATTCAACAACAGACGTAGAACGAAAAAAAGGTAAGCGTTCAGGGGTCAAATAAGTCGGCGGCCAATTCGCTTGTAAAACCGAGCGCGCCCGCAGGGCCGGCGAGGATGGTACTTGCTGTACCTGACGAGCCGGCCCGAGGACGAAAGCCGGTTTTACG
>JAFGIB010000291.1 GCA_016929805.1 Deltaproteobacteria bacterium
CATTTTTAGCGCCCAGCTCGGGGTCAAATGTTTTATCGACGACTGAGCGGAACCGCAGCAATAGCAGCGCTATTTCGAGGATTCCGCTATTGAGGAGATAAGACAGTTGGCCCCGAGATGGGATGCTAAATTAGAATTTAACGTTACAAAAAACGTCGAGCGGAAACGCGAAAAAAGCGATAAAGTAAGGGCGTGCGGTTTTTTTTAGACTAGAGCTTAGTGCACCCTAAGTGAGGTCCAAAAAAAGTGAGCACGCCCTTCGTTCGCGCTATTTTTCGCGAGCGAAAGCGGCTTACGCCGACGGATTTTTTGCAACGTTAAGGTAAACCTTGATTATCTCTAATAGGACTCGGTCGCTTTCGTACTTCTGAGCCGCTTTTTTTTCAATGTTCACCGCGTTTATTCTCGGGTATATTTTTGGATTTTTTGGATCGGTTCCAATCGCGGGACCGATTTCGATTCTAGTCTTCAGTCGCGGTCTCGAGGGTCAGTTTAGAAACGGGGTCTATCTGGCGGTTGGGGCCGCGATCGCTGAAGCGTGCTATGCGTATCTCGCTTTTTGGGGATTTAGCGAATTTTTGGTACGCTACGCGTGGATCGATCCCTTATCTAAAGCCAGCGCCGCTGTTATCCTGCTATTTCTCGGCGTAAAGCTTTTCGCGCGACCCTCGAACCGCAGCGAGGTCAGCCGTCCGGTTTCTTCGAATGGAAGAAAGCGCAGTTTCTTTCTCGGCTTTACGCTTACGGCGCTTAATCCAACGCTTATCGCCACCTGGACCGCCGCGGTGGCGATCCTCTACTCGACGGAAATTTTATCCTTCAGCCCGGCCCGCGCGCTACCGTTCTCAGTCGGAACGTGTATAGGAATCGCGGGCTGGTTCTGTCTGTTGTTGTTCATTTTAGCGCGCTATAAGTCTCGCTTTAATCCTTCTACATTAGATAAGGTGGTGCGCGCCATGGGCGTTGGTTTGGCGATTCTGGGGCTGGTCTTCGCCAGCACCTTCGCCAGATACCTGATGCGATGAGGCCGGACGATCCGGTGTACTCCGGGGGCGAAGCCCGTGGCTTTTTTTGCGAGCGAAGCGCTTTACCCCGACGGATTTTTTGCAACGTTAAGGAAACGCCTTATTCGAAGTCTGAAAGCTCGTACCCCGCGCGAAGGAAATAGACGCTTACCAGAACGCGACCGTCGCGGTCAGGCTCGGGCTCGGGATCAAAGGCGATATAGCCGGTCAGTTTATGCCCCACTTTCATCGCCAACGCCATCAGCACCAGCGGGTTCTTCTCCGTCCAATATGCATCTACCTTACAGACCGATTTGTGGCAGGTTACGTTGTGTAAGGTGTCGGCGGGAAGATATTCAGTGCCGAACTCATCGCGGATAAGTTTTTCCGTCTTTTTAGCCGTCGCGTCGCGAGATTCATCCTCGTAAACGCGTTTTAACAACTTAATCGGGCCATCGGCTTTCGGCCGCGTCAGTTCTACGGTTTGATCTTGCTCGGACGCAGGCTCGCTCGGTTGGTTCTGAACCGGCTCCGTTTGGGACCTTGGGTATAAAGGGGTCGAACGTCTCGGTGCCGCCGGTGCTGGTTTATCTTTAGATGCTTCCAAGGGTTTGGCCTCGACGTTTTCCGTTCGCTTCTCGGTTGACCGCGTTTGGCGATCGGGCTTGCTCCAGAGAACGAATAGAACGATAACGAGCAACACACCGATTCCGCCAACAAGCCATCGTAATATCATCATCGCGCTCGCTTTCCATAGGATAAAGATGGACTCAGTATAGGAGTTATACGCGCAATAAACAAACATTTAGCGCCTATATTAACCCCGGACCGAGCATAACGCTCATAGAGGCCGTCCGCAAGCGGCTGGATTCAACGTGTCCCGCTCCCCGGCTGCTTCTGCCGCTTCGGCGCGTTATCCGCGTTTTTCGAGATCTTTAATACGATGCAACTCGATACGGGTAGTTATCTGAGTGGGGGCGCGAGGCCTGCGGGGCAGGACCCAAGGGCGCTAAGCACGGTGGAAAGATAATTTTGGGGTGCTCTTCCGTGGGAGCCACGACCCGAGGCAATGACCGCTCGAAAAGAGCAAATGGCCGGTTGGATTTCGCCGGAAGTCAACAGAGTGACTCCTTGTCGTCCGGTTATTCTCTCAAGCCTGCGGTGTAAAAGCAGGTTTTGGCGATAGGTCTTTCCCGAGCGTAAGTAGATAGAAATCAACCGCGTGCTCATCGCGGAGGTCTCTGAGAACCATCGACTGAATCCGTCCACGCCCGCGTACAATGCATCTAGCAGTACCAGAGCGCGTACTAAAGAATTCACTTTGCCGTTCTGAAGGATGGCGAGCGCGGTTTCAAAACCGGCGCTGTGGGCGACGAGGGTAATGCCGGCTATGTGCTTAAGCGTACGGGGTCGAGCCAACTTTTCCGCGAGCGTCTCTGACAACAACTCTTGTAAAAAACCTTGAAAGCAACCCTCGTTCATAAAGCAACCGGGGTTACCGTCGCGTTTCATGAAGGCGAGCTGAGGGATTACAAAGAGGGTATTGGTATCGGCGGAGTCGTGATGTTCGGCCAATCCCCACCCGGGTTGAAGCGCTGATTCAGTCTTACAGCCGACCGCTCCCTTTTCCATTAGAACCCGGACGCAACCCTGATAGCCGTGTAAGAAAACCACGAGCTGTAGAGGTTTTTGGGCGTTAAAGCCCGCTGCCGCGTGCACCGCTACCGCCGGGGTATCGGGATATGAATACGCCGCGTTCTTCATTCGAGCGTAAAGCGTCCACGCTCGCGAGCTACCTGTATCCGCGCGAGGAGCCGCGATGGTCGATTGAGCGGGCAAGTTTTTTCGTTGATGGCTAGGCGGGGTATCCGCGCCAACGCTTTCGCAGGATAAAAGGCTTAGAAAAAAAAGAAGTAAAACGGATCGGGGGCCTGCAACCGGTAAATTCTGGAGAGAACTCGAATCGAGTCGATTACGCGGATCGGTCATACGGAAAGTTGAAGCCATCTTTTCGCAATTCCCTGACCTCGTCTCTATAGCGGACTATAGCCACGATGCGATTCGACTATGATTATTCTATAAGCTTCATCAAGTGCATGGGGTGATCGATAACGGTTTTCGTGCCTCCGGCCAAAAGCTCTTCTTTTGAGCGAAAACCCCATAGCGCTCCGATCGGGACCATACCTGACGCCAGGGCGGTCTTCATGTCCATGCCGGTATCTCCCAGGTAAAGAAAGTGTTTCGGTTCTATCTCAAATCGCTTCGCGATTCGCAGCGGAACCGTCGGGTCTGGTTTTCGCGGATTCTGTTCGCTCACGCCGTAGATCAGTCCGAAGCGCCATTCGGGAAGAAGTCTCGTCACGCACAATTCGGTAAAGTCGTGCGGCTTATTCGAGTAAACCGCCATTTTGACACCCCGTTTCGTGAGCGCGTCCAGAAGCTCGGCAATACCGGCATAAGGACGGGTATTGTTCGCCCAGCGGCTTTTATACTCTTTCCTCATGCTGAGCAGGATTCTTCTTTTTAGCTCTGGATTATCTTTTGACTCCGGCGCGGCACGCAGGACCAGCGTTTCGATCCCATCGCCCACGAAAAACCGATAGGCGTCGACCGGATGCTGGGGCAATCCGTACGCCATCAAGCTTTGATTCATCGAATCCGCGAGGTCTCTCAAGGAATCGAGCAACGTTCCGTCCAAGTCAAATATCACCGCTCGATATGTCAACGCTCAATTCCTTATTTGGGCTTGCCGGGACAACTCCCCACGAGTTTCTCGATTCTCAACAATTTCAGAGAGAAAACTATAGTCGCGCGCAATATCAACGACAAGTCATAGCCAAAAACGAAGATATTTCGGCCGACCGGCCGGAGAGCGTCACTTATACATTTACCCAAACCAATTGGTAGCGTTACAGGTCAAAGCGTTGTATGGTTTGCTCTCGAATTCGGTGAGACGAGATTAGCAATCTCGCTATTGGAGGAAAGAAATGAAGACGGTTTTAAATCCGCAAGACTACTATCGATTACCTTGGACTCTAAACGACAACGTTCTTTCGTGGTTGGAACCGACGAAGCGATGCAATCTTTACTGTGAGGGCTGCTATTCGCGTAACGATAAGAACAGCGACAAGAGCCTAGAGCAGATTCGGTCGGACCTAGACGTTTTCACCTCTCAAAGGCGAGTTGATTCGATTTCGGTAGCGGGCGGTGACCCCTTGGTTCATCCCGATATCGTCGAGATCGTGCGTATCATTCGACATGAATACAACCTCAAGCCGGTGCTTAATACAAACGGCCTGGCGTTGACCCCGGAGTTGCTCAAGGACCTCAAGCGAGCCGGAGTGTACGGTTTTACCTTTCATATCGATTCGAGTCAGAGCAGACCGAATTGGAAGGGCAAGAACGAGCTGGAGCTTAACGATTTACGTCTTCATTATGCCGAGATGCTGGCCGAGGTCGGCGGCATCAGCGCGAACTTCAACTCCACGGTATTCCCGCACACTTTAAAATACGCGCCTGAGCTTCTGAACTGGGCGCGCGAGCACATCGATATCGTGCACAATATGGTTTTCATATTATTCCGCACCACGATCGATTCCGAGTTCAACTATTACGCGGCGGGCAAAAAGATCGATCCCGGAGAGCTGGTATATTACGGCGAGGAAAAGAATCCGGTGCGGCTCACCGCGCGCGATATCGTGGGTACAATACGCGAAAGCGATCCCGATTTTGAGCCCTGCGCTTACCTCGGAGGAACAAAAGATCCCCAGAGTTTTAAGTGGTTGCTCACGGGTCGCGTCGGGGACAAGGATCAGATTTACGGTTACGTGGGCAAGCGATTTATGGAGCTTATGCAGACCGGTCACCATCTCTTGGCCGGTCGCTACCTCGCGTATTCAAATACGGACGCCCTTAAGCACGGCCGAAGTTTGCTTCTAGCCATGTCTCCCTTTGATCAAGGAATCCGAAAAGCGGCGAAGCGCTATGCGAGCACGTTGCTCCGTTCGCCCGGCCAGCTCAAGTCGCGGCTTCACTTTCAGTCCGTGGTTATCATTCAGCCGATCGACATGATGAGCGACGGCCAGACGAACATGTGCGATGGTTGCCCGGATATTACCGTGCACAAGGGCCGGCTCGTCTGGTCCTGTAGGCTGGAAGAGCAGTTGCGATACGGTTGCTTTTTGACTGCGGCGCCCGTCAGAGCTCACGCGGAGAAAGAGAAGCAGCCGGCAGAGAAGGCGCCACGAGAGATACAGCCGCCGATAACAGCGTAGGATCGCGCTGCTAGCGTTAACGGTCGTACCTTCTCAAAAAACTGGTGGCGCGCAGAGGAGGATACCTGGTAGCGCGGGCGTCTCGTCCGCATTTTCTAGATGTTTTTTTTGTGTCGCGGCCAAGATATCCGCGTTCCGGGGTCGTTACACCACCACTTTTTGAGAAGCTACTACCTGTCGATTAAGTGGTCGCGTGACGGAGCGGGCTGCCTGGGCTCGCGGGCGTCGCGCCCCCACTACTTACCGTTTTTACTCGCGATGATTCCGCGCGGGCCACGTACGCGAATAAGATGCCGCCAGTTATTGAAGGTATTATGATCGATAGGTTTTCGACCAGCGGTGCCACCCGCGAAAGGGTTGCTTGAGAGCCGGATACGCGCCCTAATCAAACGGCGGCATGCAGGGAATTGGCCGCGCGGTTATATTTGTGGCGATACGCCATCAGTGCACGAACCGTTAGGCTCAAAAACGCATCCGGAATCTAGGTTGCTATTTGCTGGATCGCAACGATCGTCGGTACATGAGCTGTTGTCGTTACAGTTAGAAGTGGAGATGCATCTTCCATCATCGCATCTATCATCGGTGCAGATCACGTTATCGGTGCAGTCATTTGTGTTGTCGGTTATAAAAACGCATCCATTTGAATCGTGGCCGCTCGCCGTAGGATCACAGATGTCGTCTGTACAAGGCTTACGGTCATCGCAGTTCGAGTTGACAGGGGTCCCCACGCAATTTCCGTTCGAACATCCATCGGTCGTACAAGCGAAGTTGTCCGAGCACGGATTCGAGTCGTCAGGTCTAAAAACGCATCCATTTGAATCGTGACCGTTCGCCGTCGGATCACAGCTGTCGTCGGTACAGGGTTTGTGGTCATTACATCTCGAGTTGTTCCGGGTTGCGGTGCACGTGCCTTTTGAGCATCTATCATCGGTGCAGCTAAAGCTATCGGCGGAGCATTCCTTGTCGTCGTCGAAATCTCCCGGTTGGCACTTGCCGTTTCTATCCTCACAATCGTTCGAGGTACATACGTTGCCGTCGTCGCACCTTTTTACATTGGATACTTGGTTGCACGCTCCCGATCCGTTGCACACGTTCCAAGAGCACACCGTTCCGGCAATGTCGCCGCAATAAGTCCCCCTTGCCAGGTGATTAGGCTGGCACCTTCCCCAGCCGTCGCAGCTATCTTGCCCCGAGCACGCGGTCTTAGCATCGCCGCAAGGCGTGCCCATCCATACGAACCACCCGTCAACGCATTGGCCCGCGCCGTCGCAGTAATCTTGATTTTCGCACTCCCCGTGAGTCCCGCACGGGGTGAGCCATCTTCGGTGATTTGCCGAGCAGTTGCCCTCGCCGTCGCAGGTATCCTGCGCCGAGCATTCGGTTGCCCCGGAGCCGCAATGGGTCCCGCGCGGAGCGTTGTTTGTTACACAATTCCCCGAGGCATCGCAGGTATCTACTCCGGAGCATTCGGTTACGGAGTCGCCGCAGGTTATTCCGACCGCTATGGTCCAATCGTTTGCCTTGACATCCCTATCGCAGACGAGGCAGACGTTCGCCGCGTTATGAGCGCCGTCTTGATAGCAGGTGTTGTTGATAATACAATCGGCGCCTCCGCAAATCGATACGCACGAATTAGAGGCCGCGTTACAGTACTGATTCTCGCCGCAAGTCGGCGTTCCGGGTTTGCACGAATGGTCGGCCTCGGAGCAGGTTTCCGTTCCGTTACAATCGATGCCATCGTCGCAATTTCGCTCGGTGCCGCGGCATTCGGCGTCGATGCACGAGTCGGCCACGGTGCAGAAGCGGCCGTCGTCGCATAACACGCCGTCGTTTGAAGCCCAGGAAGTCTCGGAATTCGTCGGAGAACAGACTTCGCACGGGTTGCTTGGATTCGCCGCTCCGACATCGTAACAAATACCATCGATTTCACACCCGCCGCATTCGGAGACACAAGAATTATTCAAACATACTTCACCAGCCTCGCAGCGGCCGCATTCGATCACATTATTGCACTCGTCGACTATCGTTCCACACTCGGCGTCGCATTCGGTATCAGGTGCTCTCTTGGTCGGCACGCACTTTCCATCAATACACTCCGTCTCGAAACAAGGGTCCGAAAAAGTCGGGCAGTCCTCGGGATCATAACAAGGCAAGTCGTCGTCGTTTATAGGCGGAAGGGAGGATTCGCCGTTACCGCTATCGGTTGCCGGGGTTGAAGATTCGATTTGTGAAGATTCGATTTGTCCGGTGTCGCGCACCGGGACCGAGCGTTCACTAGCGGCGTCGCCTTCAACGCTGACGGCACCGCTATTCTCCTCCTTCCCGATTTTGTCGCGATCAAACTCCGTAAGAACCGAGCATCCCAAGCTCAGGACGAATAAAACGATAGCGACGGGCGTAAAACTCGCCGAGCTGCCAAGCGAAAAAAATCTCTTGCGTTTCATAGTCGGTTCCCGCGTTTCGTTATCCGTTCATGGGTTTTATTTTTCTAACAAAAAATTAGAACCGTTAGAAAGTCAGGACAAGCAATAAAAGTCTTGATACTTGAGCATTTTGAGATTTTGATCGGTATTCTTATCCAGGTTCTCCGATCATTAAAACTTTATTTAGCGCAACAACAACAACTCGGCAGCGAGAAAAATCGGTCTCGTCGGCCGTCGAGACCGTAAATAGGTTAGTTTTCTTACTAAGTGGTTAAGCTTCTATTTTTAAAGCATATAGAATTTGAGCGAGCCGCTATCTTCACTCCCTTTGTAACGCTCCCCGGATGCATCCAACAAACCGTCATCACGACCTTCTTAGGACCTACTTGGCACCCTAAAAGTCTTTTTTTACGATCGATCGGTATCCTGGTTTTGCGCCAGCGACACGAGAGATTCGTGTTTCACGCTAGCGCGCCGTCGAATGACGGTCAAGACGAGTATAGTTTGCTCCTACCTATCGATTTTCAAACGTTACCGATTGGTGACACTTGATCGCGAGTAAGCCGCAGAGGGAAATAGGTAGAGACAAGCCTATTTCGACCGGGGGATCTACGACGAAAAGGCGTACGCCTGAGGGACGGATCAACGGAAAAATGCTACTATCTTATGTTCGACAGGTTGCTCGACGCGAAATGACGGTTGACGGAAAGTGCTTTGGATAAATTCGAACCGAGCCGGGCGCCCAAAAATGCGGAACTATTTCTGCGCGAGCCCTAAGCTAAACCCTCTACTCGATTGCTCAAAAATTTCAGATATGTCCAAGCGCGTCGTTCACTACGATGCGAATAACGTCATCGAAATCCAGCCCGGCGCGTGAGGCCGCCGCGAGGAAACTGGAATCCTTTCCCAAATAGGGGTTGGTGTTTATTTCCAAAATCATAGGCACACCGTTACCATCCACCCGGAAGTCAATGCGGGCATAGCCTCCGATACGGAAGAGATGCCAGCAGTCGCGGGCCATTTTCTCTAAATCGTGAATCAAGGGCAGTTCGCCGTCGGTAAAATCGAACCGCCGATCGATACGCGCTTCTGTCAGTTGGTCGTTTCCCCACTTGGTCTGGTAATCGACGATTTTGGGTCTGCCGTCGCGAAAACCGTGAAATTCCAACTCCATCGGAGGCAGCACTTGCGGGCCGTCGGAACCCGCGATGAGCGAGACATTGAATTCTCGGCCTTCGATGAATGCCTCTACGAAATAGTCATAGCGTCGCTCCGCGGGGATATCCGTCGCTCGGTCCTTGAGGTCGGACTTACGAAAGAGCACCGAATGCTCGTCAATACCGAATGAGGCGTCTTCCCAGACGTGTTTCACGATATACGGAGGTTCAAATGGAATTTCACCCACGGCCGCTTGGGCGACTCTACACCAGCGCGGAGTACGGATGCGATGAAGCTTAAGGAAACGCTTGGCCAGGACCTTGTTTGAGGTTAGGTAAATCGCGTCGGCGCCCGATCCCGTATAAGGGATGCCGATTTCGTCGAGAATAGACGGCACGATATGGACGAAGCGGCCGCTCTCTTCCAACGAATCGACGCAATTAAAAACCACCCGCGAGTCGAGGTCCGTAAACACATTCTTGTCGACGCTTAAGTTGACCGGCAGCGGCAGGGGGCGGTATCCCAAACGGGATAGCGCGGTAGAGACCCAATCGATTTCTATCCGCTCGGTTTCGTCTTGCCGGCAATAGGCCTCGATGATTTCGTCGTATACGATAGGTACGGTCATGCCTTCTATTGTAGGACTTACGTCGTATTTCAAATATCCTGCGTAGAGACTTGGCAACTATTAGCTTTGTGCTCAAGCGAACGTTCTGATTATATCGAAAAGAAATCAAGCTCTGCAACCCTATTGTCTTAAAATCGTCTCATCGACAAGAGCTGAATCAGCGACTACGACGCGGTTCTAGCATAAGCGTGTTTTGAGACCTCGGAATATCCCCGATATAGAATTGCGGCGTGCATTTGAAATACTGAGACGTGATTCTTGTAAACTGAAAGGTTTTGCCGAATCTAAAAACCATGGCGGACGATTGGGATGCGTGGTAATCAAAAGCCTGGATGGCAAGCGTTTCATCGAGACTATAGATGCGGTCACATCGGCGATTTCGCCGTGCCTAACAACGGGCCTTTAGGAGATCGAAAGCAGCATGTCGCACCAGGATAAAGAACCACGAATCGCGGAGAACGAGATAGAGAAGTTAAAGGTATTGATTCCTCACTGGATCGATCATAACGACCACCACATCCACGAACGGGAGCGGTGGCTGAAGACGGTTGAGGATTCAGGGCTCTATGACGTTGCGCACGAGCTCAAGCATTCCATCGAGCTGGCGAGGGAAGAGAACCGGCGCCTGGCGTTGGCCAAAGACCGGCTGCAAGACGCTCGCGCGTTGCAGATTCTATCGGCACCCGGCGCGAGCAAAAGCCCGGACCCGGTGGGGGAATCGATTGACGGCGAGCCATCCGCAAAGGTCGAGCTGAAAGCGATCGGGGTTATCCATACTCCTTACACCACCAGCGCCCCCTATCAACCTCTGAGCGACGACGAGGGCGATTTTCGTATCGTCATCGATCCGCGCTACGAGTCCGGCCTAGACCGGCTTTCTGCCTTTCGTTACATCTATGTGCTGTACTTCGTGCACCGTGCAGTGCGGGACACCGCGATGCTGGTATCTCCTCCCTGGGCCGGCGGAGCAAAGCTGGGGGTATTCGCCAGCAGGTCACCGGTGCGCCCGAATCGCATCGGCCTGAGCGTCGTTCAGGTGAAGCGCATCGAGCGTAATATCATTATCACTACCGGGCTGGACGCTTTCGACGGGACTCCGGTGCTCGATATAAAGCCGTACATCAAGGACCTGGACAGCAAGAGCGACGCCAATTACGGATGGATCGAGGGGCTGGACGACTTCGAGCACCTGCTAATGCATATAAAGGGTACTCCCCACCATTATTAATCCTTAACGTTGCAAGAACATCCTCGGCGTAAACCGCCTCGCTCACGAAAAACAGCCGGGCGATAACCGTTTCGATAGATTGTTCTGACGGCCGACAGATCCGTTAATCCATCGACGACCAACCACCCAAAAACCGAGAATCGACATGGCGGGGACGCCTAATTTCCATCAAATACCGGTTTAGAGCCTATCCCAGTAGGCCGCCCGCGACAAGGCCTACTGGGATAGGCTCTTAGTAGACCTTAACGTTGCAAAAAACGTCGAGCGGAAACGCGAAAAAAGCGATAAAATAAGGGCGCGCGGAACCTTTTTTTGGACCCGAGCTTTGTGCACCCTAACTGAGGTACAAAAAAAGTGAGCACGCCCTTGGTTCGCTCTGTTTTTCGCGAGCGAAAGCGGTTTACGCCGACGGAGTTTTTGCAACGTTAAGGTAGACTATAAGCGACACGCCCGATTAATCGAGCGGCTTGTCAGTAGGAAACAGAAGAGGTATATAAGAAAACGCGGAAGGTGGTACAGCTAGGTATACCTGATCGCGATGAAGGTAGAAGCTATTTAGTAAACACATAGCTAAATGAGCATTCGTTATAACTTGAACGAGTAATCCGGCTACGTTCTTTATTTGTCGCGTTTATCGTAATGTAACGAAGAACGTGAACGGCCGGTATGGAAGGTTACGATGAAGAAGATTTGTACTGTTATTCCGGTAGCTACTTTAGCGCTGTTTTTCGGTGCTTGTAGTGATGATAACAACAACGAAACAACCGGAACGGGAGGCGAAGTGATCGCGAGCGGAGGCGGTCAATCCGGTACCGTGACACCTAGCGGTGGAAGCGGAGGCGGCGGGGGCTCGTCCGAAGGGGTCGAGCCTCCGGCGGATTCGGGCGCGCCCGACGGCAGCGTGACGGGTACGGGCGGCACTGTCATTACCGATGCCGTCGCGGATGCCGGTAGAACGGACGCCGGCGTCAGCGACGCCGGACCCGAGGCCGCCGTCACGGATGCGGTTGTAAGCGAAGGGGGAACCGACCCCGGATTTGAAGCGTGTATCGCAACGCTGATACCAAACTCAAAGCTCGTAGAAATGGATACGGCTGAAAAAATGGAAGTGCCCTTCAAAGCCATGACGATTTTACCGACGCCGCTTTCAAATGGAGACGCTTACGGACCGATGACGGTGTCAGGAGGGCTTTACGGGGCGAAGATCGAATGGAACGAGGGGGCGGGTACTGAGTTTGTGAATCCTATAAACAGCGCGGAATCCAGCTGTGCTATGGTGGTCTCCTTCTTTGGCGAGCCGCAGGTGCTGAACGACGATCTAACCAAGCTAAGGGATATGGACCAAAGCATTTACACAATATTCCGGCCGGCTTGTATGAAGGAAGGCGAAAAATACCCCGTCATCACCTGGGCCAACGGTACTTGCGGGTATATCCACGGGTACGCGGCGTTGCTTTCTCATCTCGCATCGCACGGTTACGTGATCATCGCTTCCAATTCAACCTATACGGGGACTCCGCCCACGAACACGGTTCAGTTGCGGTCGTTGGACTACGCGGAAGCGCTCAACGCCGATCCGAATAGCATCTACTATCAGAAACTCGATCTCGACAAGATAGGGGCGATGGGCCATTCACAGGGAGCGGGAGCCACCGCTTCCGCCGCGTCCGATCCCCGCGTAAAAGCTCTCATATTCTGGAATTCAGGTGTCTCGAATAACAAACCGTTTTTGAACGTTTCCGGAGAGAGGGATTTGGGCGATATCGGCGCGAGCGGCATGGCGACGAGGACGAACGGAGCGACCCAACCCGGGGCTTGGGTATATTACCATCAAGTTCTGGTGACAGGGGGCACGGCGACCGGACATCTCGTTCTCATGCAGCAGCCCGAGCGCGTGGTCGATGTGAATTTAGCCTGGTGGAATTGGCAGTTGAAAGGCGACCAGGAGGCTAAAAAGATGTTTATCGGCGACAACTGCGGTTTTTGTAACAGGAACGCCGAATTCGAATACGGCCATAATAGCACTCTTCAATAAGAGCCTATCCGAGTAGGCCTTGTCGCCGGCGGCCGTTCTCTCGTCGCTTTCGCGCGTCTCGGCGCCCATCGGCCGCCCGCAATTTATGATCGAGATGTGATGAATCATCATGGCAACGCTATTTCGAGCAGGAGTGACGCTGCGATCGGGGTCGTTCCGCCCGAAAGATGAGTGGAGGCATTAATGAGACGGGTTCCAGAGAAGGCTGGGGGGCGAAAGCGGTCTTAGAGCTTGACACATCCGTGCCGGTACTGTTAGAGAGCTCTTCAGGACCAAGGGAATACGGTGAAAAACCGTCGCGGTACCGCCGCTGTAACCGAGGACGAACGCTGTAATCGGCCACTGCCAAAAGGTGGGAAGGCACAGCCAGTAGGGTGATCCGGAAGCCAGAAGACCTGCTCCTGAAGAGTTGCGAGGCTGATTCTCGGATTAAGACACGGCTCGCACGCTTGAGATGAAACACGGCATCTCAAACCTATTAGCGTTAGGAGGTGCTGTCGGCGCGCGTGGATATTTTATTGCAGGTGGAGAGTTGGAAAGCCGCACCTGGAAATAATAATAACTATCGCGCCATTCAGATGAGCGCTACGCGGGCGCGAGAGCGAAGTTGAGATAAACAAACGGCTGGACTTTCGTCGCTTGAGCTCGGCACGGTTTTAGCGTCGTCTTCGAGCGTAAAAGAGGGAAATGAAAAGTGCGACTTCTAACCGATACGATCAATAACATCACGGGACGCGACGAATCCTTCCGAGCGGCGGCCACATCTCGGCTTGACGGGCTGACGATGCCTCATTGGGCGCTCGGCCGCTTGATGGATCTCGCGGTTGATCTGTGCGGAATGACCCGAACGATGCGCCCGCGAGTAGAGCGTAAAATGGTCGTCGTTTTCGCCTCGGACCACGGCGTATGCGCGGAAAGAGTCAGCCTTTATCCTCAAGAAGTGACCGCGCAGATGGTTCATAACTTCGTGAACGGAGGCGCCGGCATCAACGCATTGGCCCGCCGAGCGGGCGCTGACATCAGGGTTGTCGACATGGGCGTGGCCGAATCGCTGGAAAGTCTAGCAACCGAAGGCAAAATTCTTTCGAGAAAGATACGCCCCGGCACTTCTAATATCGCGGTCGGGCCGGCCATGAAGCTCGATGAGGCGGCGCTTGCGGTTGAGGCCGGAATCGAAATCGCGAACGCCTTGTCCGAATCGATCGATATCTTCGGCACCGGCGATATGGGCATAGGCAATACCACGGCGAGCGCCGCGATTGTCTCCGTAGTAACCGGGCTCGCGCCTCGCGAGGTCACCGGCACGGGCACCGGTATCGACCAAGCGCAATTGCAGCACAAGATCAGCGTTATCGAGCGTGCCGTCGCGATCAACGCGCCGGAGCCGGCCGACGGCCTTGATCTGCTCGCCAAGGTAGGAGGGTTCGAAATCGGCGCTATCGCAGGGCTTATTCTGGGCGCGGCCCGTCTGCGCCGGCCGGTGATCGTTGACGGATTTATCTCAACCGCGGGAGCGCTGATCGCGGCCACGCTCTCTCCGAGTTGCCGCGATTTCATCATCGCCGCGCATAAGAGCGCGGAACGTGGACACGCCGCGGCTTTACGCCGTCTCGGCCTCGAGCCGCTGCTCGATCTCAATATGCGTCTCGGAGAGGGGACGGGAGCGGCGCTTGCCATGAACCTCGTCGAGGCGGCGGTCGGCGTGCTTACTGAAGTGGCGACCTTTACCGAGGCCGGGGTTTCGCGGGCGGATGAGCGATAAAGAGAGACGACGGTTTATGATTCCAGCGCGACACGGCGGAAATGTTTGGCAACTGGCGAAAGCGGCCTCGGTTTCGGTAAAAAAACTGCTCGATTTTTCCGCTAACGTCAATCCCTTGGGGTTGCCCGACTGGTTGCGGATCACCATCGACGCGGCGATCGGCGACCTGGTTCACTATCCGGACCCCGGGTGCGCCGAGCTCGTGGAAAGCCTGGCGAAACACCACGGCGAGGAGAGGCAAAGCGTATTGCCGGGCAACGGCTCGGCCGAGCTTCTCTCGGTGATACCGCGAAGCATCGACGCAACCCGCGTATTACTGCCGGTTCCTTGCTACGTCGACTATCGCGCGGTCGCGGAAAGCGCCGGTATTGAGGTCGTACCGTTGCGCGCCGAGGCGCGAAACGGCTTTCGCCTCGATTTATCTCTTTTAATAGAAACCCTGCGCGCTCGGGATTTGGTCTTTATCGGCCAACCCAACAACCCCAGCGGGACCGCCCTCGACTCGGAGGCGCTTCGAGGCGCGGCTCTCGCCCGTGCTGAAAGCCTGTTTGTGGTGGACGAGGCCTTTATCGATTTTTCGCAAGGCGTGGCGTCGCTGGCGTGCGCGCGGCCGAGAAACGTCATCGTGATTCGCTCCTTCACCAAGATTTTCGCGATTCCGGGGCTGCGCCTTGGATACGCTTTGGCCGCGCCGGAGATCATCGCGCGAATGCGCGAGCAACTACCTCCGTGGTCCGTTAACCACCTGGCTCAAAGAGTGGGAGTCGCCGCAATCGAGCAAGGGGCGGAGTATCTCGAGCGCACGCGCGCGCTAGTTAGCGAGCAAAGAGGTCGCCTGTCGAGAGCACTCGCGGCCATTAAGGATCTCACGGTTTATCCCTCGGAGGCCAACTTTATCTTACTCGGCTTGGAGCGCGACGATCTCGACGCCGAGCGCTTGGCGGCGAGGTTGCTCGCTTCCGACGGCATTGCCATTCGAGCCTGCGCGAACGTCGAGGGGCTCGGACCGAGTTACTTTCGAGTGGCCGTCCGCCAAGCCGAGGATAACGAAAGGCTGTGCGATGCATTGCAGCGCGCGTTGAATCCGCGAAACGCGCGTTGCAGGCGCGCGTCGATAGCGAGGAAACCGGCGCTGATGTTTCAAGGGACTTCGTCCGGCGCGGGTAAAAGCCTGCTCACCGCCGCCTTTTGCCGGATTTTACTCGAGGACGGCTATCGCGTCGCGCCCTTCAAGTCGCAGAATATGTCGCTCAACTCCTTCGTGACCCGCGACGGTGGAGAGATGGGGCGCGCTCAAGTGGTTCAAGCGCAGGCCTGCCGCTTACAGCCGGATGTCCGCATGAACCCGATTTTACTCAAGCCGAACAGCGATACCGGCGCTCAGGTGATCGTGCTGGGAAAACCCGTCGCGAATATGAATGTCGAGCGTTATATTCGCTATAAGCCCGAGGCTTTTATTCAGGCGAAACAAGCCTATGACGATCTCGCCGCCGAGAACGACGTCATGGTGCTCGAAGGGGCGGGCAGTCCGGCCGAGGTCAACCTCGCGCGTCACGACATCGCCAACATGGGCATGGCCCGCCACGCGAACGCCCGCGTTCTGATCGTCGGCGATATCGATCGCGGCGGGGTGTTCGCCGCGTTCGCGGGCACCATGCAGGCTCTCGGGGAATCGGACCGGTCGCGGGTATCGGGCTTTGTGGTCAATCGCTTTCGGGGGCGCGCGGAGCTGCTCGACGACGCCCTCGCGTGGGTATTGCGCGCGACCGGCCTCCCCGTGCTCGGCGTCGTGCCCTATCTCGCCCGTCTCGGACTGCCGGAAGAAGACTCGGTGGTTTTCGATCAACGCGAGCGCGACTCGGGGCCCGCCGGCGATGGCGCGGTGAGCATCGGCGTGGTTCAGCTACCGCATATCTCTAATTTCACCGATTTCGACGCGCTCGAATCGGAGCCCGACGTGTGGTTGCGCTTTCTCAAGCGCCCCGAGCAACTAGACGGCATAGACGCGCTTTTGATCCCGGGCAGCAAAAACGTCATGGCGGATGCCGCGTTTTTTCGCGAAAGCGGCTGGAGCGAGGCGATTTCGGCGTTGGCGAAAAAGGGGATCGAAATCGTCGGCGTGTGCGGCGGCTTTCAACTGCTCGGAAAAGAGATCGACGACCCGCACGGCATCGAGTGCGCGAAGCGAAGCGAGCGCGGTCTCGGATTGCTGCCCGTGCGGACCACGCTGGAAGCGGAAAAGATCCTTTGTTGCGTCGAGGCGCGACATCTAGGGACCGGCTATTATCTAAGGGGTTACGAAATCCATCACGGCCGCACCGAGGTCGCTTGCGCCAGCGCCGTGATCGAACGCTCAGACGGCGAAATCCTCGGCGTCCGCGACGCGAGCGGTCGGGTTTGGGGAAGCTATCTTCACGGCCTGTTTGACGCCGACGACTTTCGTCGCTTTTTCGTCAACGGCTTGCGCCGTAGGCGCGGGTTAGAGCCGCTTGCCTCGGGCAACCGCTATGACATCGAGCCGGATTTGAAGCGGCTCGCCGACGCGGTCCGCTCAAACCTTGACATCGGCTTGATCTACCGGGAGATCGGATTGCGATGAGGCTTGAGATAGAGATATTGATCGCGCTCGTGTTGGACGCGCTCATGGGGGACCCGAGATGGCTGCCTCATCCGGTGCGTTGGCTCGGCCGCGTATCGCTGGCGTTGGAGCCGCCCGCCCGTCGCCTGCTGCCCGCGCGAGCCGCGGGGATTGTGACCGCGTCGCTGGTGGTCACGGCGGCCGGGGGCGCGAGCCATGCGCTGTTGTCGCTGGCCGCAACGATTCATTGGTTGGTCGCGGATATCGTCGCGATCATATTGCTCTATACCACTTTCGCGGCCGGCGACCTCGCGCTTCACGCGCGCGGTGTTCTCACCGCGCTCGGCGAGGGCGATCTCGCGCGGGCACGCGAGCGAGCCGGGCTTATGGTGGGACGCGATACCCGCGGTCTCGACGAGCAAGGCCTGGTTCGAGCCACGGTCGAAAGCGTGGCCGAAAACACCGTGGACGGCGTGACCGCCCCGCTTTTTTACGCCTCGGTTTTCGGGCCGGTAGGCGCCATGGTCTACAAGGCCGTCAATACGCTTGACTCGACCTTCGGCTATCGAGACCAACGCTATCTGCGTTTTGGATGGGCTTCGGCCCGGCTTGACGATGCAGCCAATTGGCTGCCCGCGCGCTTGACCGCGTTGCTCATACCGATCGCCGCGGCCGCGGCCGGGCAAAGGGCAATGACCTCGCTGCGCGTCTTAATACGCGACGGCCGCAACCATTCGAGCCCGAATTCGGGTCTCAGCGAGGCCGCGGTTGCGGGCGCCCTCGGCGTTCAGCTAGGCGGTGCCAGCATCTACCGAGGCCAGTCCATCGACAAACCGACAATCGGCGACCCGCTGGCGCCGCTCGAGCGCGATCACATCCGTCAAAGCATCGTAATCATGCGGCTGACTACACTATTGGCCGCGGCTCTTTTTCTTCCTTTGGGCTATCTTATCCGCTGGGCGGTGCTAACGATACAACCAGGAAATCCGTGGTGAGCTAGGGCTGTCCCGGGTCCGTGACCGCCTCGACCCATGGAGGCGTTGGCAATACGAGCCTACAGCTCGCTCCGGTCGCTTTCGCTTGTGAAACCGGCGAAAAAAGCTCGAAATTTGTTGGTTTTTTTGCTATCTTAAGCTACGCGGAAGCTTCCATGCGTTTTCTAACTCTCCTGCTTATGCTCTTATGTTTCGCCTGCAACGCGGAACGTACCTGGCTGCATCGCGACGGGGGTGATTCGGTATCCGGTTCTCGATCGGTTACTAGATACGGCTCGAGCGGCGGCTCTTCAGGCTCGCGGAAGATATACGGTTCGGGAGGATCAGGAGAAATAGCCGGAAGCGGCGGAACCGGGGGCACGCTTTTGGTCGAAGGGTCGACGACCGGCGGTTCGATCGGGAGCGGCGATGCCGACGTCGGCTCGGACGTGACCGTCGATACCTATGTCGTGTGCGACGATTTGGACGCGGGAGCGGACAGCGACGCCGAGAGCACGGACGGTCAGTGCGTGACCATGAGTGGATTCATGGTGCGATATTTGATGGTGTCCACGGGCGATAGCAGCGAGGCCTACCGAATCACTTTCAATATCGTGAATCTAGGCGATGTCGACGCGCCGCTTCAAGCGCTTTCTTGGCGCTACTATTACACCATTGATGAGGGATCTCGGGATCAGAGTTATAGCTGTTGGTTCGCGGAGGTAGACTGCGGTAATGTCTCGGCCGAGTTCGTCGAAAGCGCGGGAACCGATACGGACTATTACGTGGAGTTTTGTTTTACCGGCGGAGGCACGCTTAACGCGGGCGATGAAACCGGACAGATACAAACCGGCTTCAACAAGAGCGATTGGTCGCGATTCGACTTTAGTAATGACTTTTCTTATCAAGCAACCGGTGAGTCGTTTGCGGATGCGCCTCGCGTCACGTTGTACGCTAATGAAAAGCTGGTTTGGGGCGTCGAACCCGGGTAAGACCAGCGAAATCGCGGAGGTCGTCCAGCGCCTCCAAGTTGCGAAGAGTACAGGGCTAGAAGGTACAAAATCCCTTCTTGAGGCTACGAATATTGGGTAATAAGACAACTAAACGAACGATTTCCCCTTTGTACGCCTCCCCTTGATCAGAGGCCGCCGGGGTGAAACCCGGCAATGCGCAGAGATACGTCACAATTACGTAGACTTAATCAATGCGATTCGAGAGCGGCATTGCCGTAAATCACGCCGTCGTTATAGGTTTTTTATGGAGGGTCGATGGGAACGATAAAGCAAATCCGGCGAGCGTTCTATCGCAAGAGTGTAAACGTTCAGGCCTCAGACAAGTCGGCGGCCAATTCGCCCGTAAAACCGAGCGCGCCTGAAGGGCCGGCGAGGATGGTACTTGCTGTACCTGACGGTTGTCGGTGGAAACGTACAAAGCGAAGCGGACGTGAGTCCGCGAAGCTGTACGTTTCCAG
>JAFGIB010000292.1 GCA_016929805.1 Deltaproteobacteria bacterium
AAGTACCATCCTCGCCGGCCCTGCGGGCGCGCTCGGTTTTACGGGCGAATTGGCCGCCGACTTGTTTGCCCCCCTGAACGCTTACGATAAAACGATGGGTATTGAAGGAATACCGACTCCGTACGGCGCCCCCATCGCGAACGATCAGATTGAGAGATAGATTCGAACCTTGCGAGAAGAGGCTTTCGATCATTTCTTCTCAAAAAACCTAAAAAAACCTTCCCGGGTTGATTTTACAACCCGGGTAGGGGGATTACTTTCGCGCGATGATGTGGCTGGGACGAATCGATTTTCGAATGATCGAAACCCAAAAAGACGGCGCCCAGGTATTCCATCGCCGTCAGCTCGAGGCGGCCATGGGATTGCGCGAATTGCTTGGGGAACAGGGCGATAAGCAATGGCGGAATATCGATCGGGTGGTGACGGCTTTCGTTGGAGAGCATGATTACATGACCGTGCCCCAACTCGTCAGTTTACTAACCGACTTAGGCGTTTCAGGACTTGGTGATTTGAACCAGCTATCCGACGAGGTCATCGCTCAAGCCGTCGTGGATGGCGGATACGGGGTCCAGCGGATCTGTAGCCACGCGATGGTCAACGGATTCAATAGCGGGACATTGCCGCTCAATGTCAGCTTCGCCTTTTTCGGTCAACGCTATACCGTGGACAGCCACGTCTTTTCCAATTTGGTCTACGATCGCGTAGGGAATGGTTCTATTCCTAGATATCTTCCGAATCCACTCGATGTCGCTTTTGCCGCATTGGGAAATGGACAAGCGGTAGCACTGCTTAAGGACGAGCTTGAAGAATACCCCTATGCTCCGGATCTGATGGCGATGCGAGCGCTGGTGGACGATCATCCCACTTCGTACTGGCAGAGCAGCCTGTATACCTTGTGGCTCGATTCGCTTCGTTCTCTATCGCCGACGGCGTCGAATGCCGGACCCGAAGCCGGTGGTCTGCCGACCGTGGCGCGGACCGAGCCCTGGGGACGAAGGGTGCTCAATACACAGCTCGGTTCGTGGTCTGAGTTGCGGCACGATACTTTGTTATATGTCAAACAGTCCTATACGACGGGAACGGTCTGCGAATACCCGGATGCCTACGTGGATCCCTACCCGGAATTCTTCGGTCGGCTGGTGGACTTTGCCGAGTACGGGCTTTCATTAATCACCGACTTGGATTTTTCGCTGGATCAGAACCGATACCTGCAAAACATAATCAAAGGCTACTTCACTCGTTTGGCCGATGTCGCCACAATACTTGAACAAATGGCGGAGCATCAACGGACCGGTCTTGCGCACGATCCCGAACATATAGCGTTTATCAATAACGCCGTACGGATTCATACCAGCGGTAGTGGTCCTCCGAGCACCGAGGGTTGGTATGGCTCGCTATTCTTCTTCGGTGGTAAGCGTAGCCTTGAATACGACCCGATCATCGCTGACGTTCATACCGATTTTGGCGGGGATCGACCTTCCCATGTGTTACACGTTGGCGCCGGAAGGCCTCGTTTAATGGTGGTTACCGTGGATACGTGCGAAGGCCCGAGAGTCTATGCCGGGCCGGTTTTTGCCTACCACGAGAAGATTGTGGATGGGATCTACCGGATGACGGACAATGAGTGGAAGGGCGAGATCAAAAAAACCTCTCCGCCGGATGTCGTATGGATGGAAAGTATAATAGAGTAGTTCCGCTTTCCGAGATACACACACCAAATCGGTGCTCATTCAATTCGAATCCCGAGCAAAAAGACAAGGATCCGTCTTTTTAGTCTCTAAAGAGCTCAATGATTCTATAGTCGACGCGTTTTCGCGAAGCGCGGTGCCACACCGATCAGAGGTTTCTAAATATTGTGATGCGTCGCTATGATACGTCCCGCGAAATTAACCCGGGAACGAAGCCCCCCCTTTGAACGAAGTCCCTTTAACCGTTTAGAGCTGTTTTTTTGGTTACGACGGGGGCCGACTTATTCAGTAAAATCCTACAAAACGCGAGGCGTTACAGCAGCGCCTGGAGATTCCCGGCTCCGGTATTCTTTGGCCAATAGATAGACTCCTCGCTTGAGGCGGATCACCTTTCCCGACGCGGTCCAGCGATCGAGCTGCACCGCCAGCGCCCTCGGATCCTCTCCGAGCGCAGCCAGGTTCGCCGATTCGATGACCGGAAGCTCCCGCGCCGCCTTGAGTAGCGCCCGAAAATTCATTAACGTTATTTAACGTAATTGATGAAATAATGCAATAAAATAGGAGGGCACGAAGGTAAAAAACGCAAAAGGTTCGATTTCGGAAACAACGTTCGATGAAGAGCGGCTGATAAGTCGAATATGCCACGAATAGCTAGAATCGATGCGCCGTATTGCGTCCGCTATATCATTTCGTTCTAACGTTCCCGGGTTGGTTTTTTTCTGGAATTACACGAGGTATATCTTATTATCGGCACATCAGCGGTTTCCCAACCCGGGGGCGCGTTTTTCTTTTCGTAGATAAACACCCAACACTCCACGCCCGCGAGCCTCCAACATATCCTTCGCTGTTTCTTCGATCGCTAAGGCTAGCTCTCGATCGCCTTTCTGATACCCTCTATAAACCAGATCACGTTTCGCCGGAACCACACGGATCCAGATCTTTGTTAATCTTAACGCGGGATCCAGATCGATAAATAGATCCCCCCTTCTCCTGCAACCCATAGTGGATCAGCGCAACCGTCATAAATGGATCAACATGAGGCCGGCGCCGAAGTCATTGGAGGTTTATAACGCCAGATATGCCTAGGGTTGAATCGCTTTAAGGATTTCATAGCTTTAATCCGGATACGGGATTTTTTTCGGGATTTTTTTCAAAACGATCTGCAATCGGGGCGGGTAGCTCTATCCGCCGCGACTTATTATTCCCGTATTTACAGTTTTTTCGCGTTTTTATGCGTCCTACCGTAATCGGACCCGCCACCTCCTAGAGCTTTATACATTTACATCCCAGTCATATATTTGTATTCTTCCCGCATTCCCGGTACTTTTGTGTTTACTAAGAGCTTTAATTTTCTATGAGCACGACGTCTCTATTAGCACCTAATTTCGATCGCGCAAAACTTGTCCTTATTCCTTTTATATCTTGGTTACTTGGTTTAGCCTTTGTACTGATCGGCTGCGGCCCGACATCGTACGCGTCGTTTGACAAACGGGGGTTTCGACATACCGAATACGGATACTCCGTCATGGCGATGTTCAAAGGGCAGGCAATACTGCCCAACTATTGGCAAATCGATAACTTCTACGTCGATGAAAGACACCGACCCCTTCCAAAGAAAGGCGCGGACTACGAGGTCACCGTTTATATCGATTACGATCTTGACGGAGATGTAGATGATATCGGTGAATTCTATACCTATGATTTGCGCTTCACGCATAAACGGAACGCTGGGGTCATTTGGCTTAGAACCGTTCCGATTTCGGTAAAGTTAAGAGAAAAGGAACTACGGGTTATGGCTCAATCCTACGTCGAATCCGCGGCCGCTACCTATTATGAAACGGTTCAGCTTGAAGGGGAGCTCTATTATACCTCTAGAGAAGAGAGCTTTGCAACAGCTATACTCGGACAGATGCCCGGTTCGGTCGCAGACCGAGAAGCATATGCAATCAAGTTCGACGTCGCAAATGTTCAACAACTCAGGCTTTCTCCCGGGAGTCGTAAAGAAAGGGTCTTGTTAGTCTTAATTCGAACGCCCTATCGATATTATAAAGGTGGCGTCTCAACCGGTAATACGGTTCTTCCCGTTCTCATGATAGCGGGTTATTCGAATATGATAGAGGACTTCGACAAATGGCTCGGCGACTTTCAGCAATTCGTATCGCGTATCGTAATAAACGGTAAACGCGGTGCGCAATTTCGTTAGGTCAATCCGCCGACGGACTTTTTGCAACGTTAAGGTTTATAAAGAGTGACCCGAACCTAAAGCTGATACCCGCGATTATCCCGCTGGTTTTGTATCACGGCGACAAAGGCTGGCAATCGCCTATAAGTTTTTTAGAGCTGATTGATTTGGATGGCGGGAGCAAACAGAGCATGGCGTCATTGATGCCGGATTTCAGATATCGTCTGGACGACCTGAGCGGTCAAAGCGATGAGCGGCTTAGGGTAAGAGCGATTGGTCATGTTGGAATCCTGACGTTGCTTAGCCTGCAACGTTTTCCGAACGCGTCAAATCCGGAGGCGGTATTTGAGAAGCTAACGGACTTGATATCGGAGGTGTTATCAGCGCCGAGCGGAATGGAAGCATCGACGGCGGTTTTGTGCTATCTTTTCAAGGTTTCTGATCCTGAGCCTTTGGTGATAAGAGAGCTTTTGCAGACAAAGGTAGGGCAGCGAGCCGTGGAGGCATATATGACGACAGCAGACAGGCTAAAGGAACAAGGTCGCGCGGAAGGCGAGGCAAAAGGTCGCGCGGAGATATTGAGCAAGCTTTTTAACGTTGAAGTTCGGTGCGCTGTCATCGGAAGCGGAACAACGTTTGCGTAACGCGAGTATCGAAATGCTCGACCGATGGAGCGAACGAGTGCTGAGTGCCAAGCGGTTAGGTGATGTTTTCGTGTAATAGAATAGAAAATCTTGGACAAGAACACCCGGAATATTCTGTTCTGCGGTCTTAGTCCCAACCCCGCGCACGTTTCCCAGCGCCAGCGCAAGTTCCGAGGGTAGATTTTTAGAAAAACGAGCAACCGGCGGGTAGGGTGGCCGATACGCTTTGCATGAGCCTTCCTCGCATGGTCATTCCCGGCGGAACCTACCTCGTCACTCGCAGCACGGTGATGAGCGTGTTTCTGCTCACCCCGAACGAAACGGTCAACCAGATCGTCGAGTACTGCCTTGCCTGGTGCGCTAAAAAATACGGAATTGTTTTTCACGCCGTCTCGGTCGAGTGCACGCACGTTCATATCGAGCTGACCGACGTCCTGGGCCGGCTTTCGGATTTCGTCCAGGAGCTTAACCGATGCGTCGCTCGCTGTTTGCTCGAGTACTACCGAGAGCGTTTTCCCGAGTGCCGCCTCGACGCCCTGTGGAGCCCCGCCGAGTCCTTCAACGCCACGTTGCTCGTCAACGAGCACGCGATTCTCGATAAGCTCGTGTACCCTCTGACTAATCCGGTCAAGGACGGGCTGGTTTGCGACTAGCGCAAGTGGCCCGGATTCAATACGCGTCCGAGCGACTGGCGGGGTGTAGACCGGAGCGGCCTGGACCCGAGTACTACTTCACAAACACGCCCGAAGAAATCGAGTACCAAATCACCGCACCTTCGCAGTTGGTTCACGGCGACATCGAAGCATTGATC